>JAQXHO010000105.1 GCA_029007315.1 Oscillospiraceae bacterium | reverse complement strand
TGGTGAATTACCTGGTAAGCGCCGATATGCTGTGTGATACCGCCAGCTTCTCCTGCTGTTACATGGGCATTTCTGATTCTGTCAAGGATAGATGTCTTGCCGTGGTCAACGTGACCCATTACGCAGACAACAGGGCAGCGTTCCTCTGTATCCTCGCTCTCGTCCACCTCTTCGATAAGACGTTCCTCGATAGTAACGATAACTTCCTTTTCAACCTTTGCACCCAGTTCCTCTGCCACCAGTGACGCTGTATCAAAGTCGATCTCCTCATTGATAGACGCCATAACGCCCAGCATCATCAGCTTTTTGATGACTTCGGTTGCAGTAACCTTAAGACGTGCAGCCAGTTCGCTGACAACAATGCTGTCCGGGATCATAACTTTAAGCTGCTGTTTTCTTGCTCTTTCAAGCTCCAGGCGTCTGAGCTTATCCTGTTCAGTTTCACGCTTGTTTGAATACTTCTGCTTGTTTCTCTGAGCAGACTTCTGATTGATCTTCTGCTTTTTGGAGGAGTAGTTATCCTTGCCGTACTTGCCGCCGCTTGCCATCTGCTCATAGCGCTGATTGTACTTGTCAAGGTCAACGTAGGAACCTCTTGTATCAACGGTGCGGCGCTTTTCCACGGAAGAACTTCCGCCGGAGGAAAGCTCCACTTCAACATGAAGTCTTTCGCCGTGCTTCTGAGCCTTAGGCGGCTGTTTTTTCTTGTCGTTCTTCTTATTGTCGTTTTTCTTTTCTGCCTGCTGAGGCTTCTGCTCAGTCTTAGGCTCTGCCTTTGGCTGTTCCTGTTTCTTTTCGGTTTTCTGAACCTTTTCCTGAGCCGCAGGCTTTTCAGTTTTCTTTTCCGGCTTATTCTTTTTAGGTGCAGTCTTAGCCGTTTCAGACGCTGCTTCCTGTTTCTTTTCTGTCTTCTTCATACTCTTCTTTTCCTGTTTCTTTTCTTCCGTCTTTTCCTTCTTTTCAAAAGCGCTTCTGGGCAGGCTGCGTGTTGCGAAATACTCGTCAAAGCTTTCCACCTGCTGCTTCTGAGTGAAATGTTCCAGGGCAGCGTTTATTTCCGCTTCGGTAAGACCGCTGCCTGATTTTTTCTTTTGTCCGTCGGGGCTGACGCCTTCATAAAAGGCGATCAGCTCGGCTGCGTCCATACGCAGATCCTTTGCCACATCACTAAGTTTTCTTTTCTTTGTCATTGGCTAACCCTCCTGTTTCATGTGTAAAACTAACTACTCTATGTTATCTGAAAGCTCCATAAGCCTTTTTGCAAAACCCTTGTCACAGACAGCAAGAACTCCTGCCTTTCTGCCCAGTGCATTCTGAACATCCTCCATGGAAAGCTCTGTTTCCCATGTGGGAATATTCTCCCTGTCACAGAAAAAGCGGACTTCCTTTTTTGTTCTGGCAGATGCGTCGGCGGTTACGAACACGCCGCTGGCACGGTGCGACAGAATTTCCTCTTTTGCAGGGTCAAAACCCGGAACAAGCTTTCCGGCTTTACGGCATATTGTCAGCAGATTCAGAAATTTCTCTTTGCAGTTCATTTTTCAGTTCCTCATACACTGCGGCGTCAACCCTGCATGAAAATGATTTTTCAAGCTTTCTGCCCTTCTGGGCCTTATCAAAGCATTCCATACTTTTACATAAGTATGCTCCTCTTCCGGATTTTTTTCCGGTGGCGTCCAGCAGAATTTCATTTTCCGGTGTTTTTATCACACGTACAAGGCTTTTTTTCTCCTTCATTTCTCCGCAGCCTATGCACATACGCATAGGTATCTTTTTAACTCTCATGATATTACTCCTGAACCGGTGCAGGCTCTCCGTCCAGATGTGCAAGATCAGCGGCAGCTTCCATATCTGTCATATCAGAAGCTGATTCCAGCAAAGCAGTTTCGTCTTTTTCCTCGGGATCTGAAAGTCCGCCGGAAATCTCTGAGGGAACTATTTCGATCTCAGGCTTAATATCGATCTTGAAGCCTGTAAGCTTTGCGGCAAGCTTTGCATTCTGACCACGGTTGCCGATAGCAAGTGAAAGCTGATGATTGGGAACCACAATGCTGCAGGTGCGGTCCTTTTCCTCGTTTGTAATGATATCCACACGAAGAACTGTTGCAGGTGCAAGGGCTCTTGCAATGAATTCCTCAGGCTTTTCGCTGTAGGGAATAATATCTATCTTTTCGCCGGAAAGCTCTGCCACGATTGCGGAAATTCTTGAACGCTTGGGACCTATGCAGGCACCCACTGCGTCAACGTTGGGGTCGTTTGACCATACAGCGATTTTTGTACGTGAGCCGGCTTCTCTGGAAATAGCCTTTATCTCAACGGTTCCGTCGTAAATTTCCGGTACAGTCATTTCGAAAAGACGCTTAACAAGCTCCTTGCGTACACGGGAAATCTTGATGACCGGTTTTTTCTGCTTGTTTGCAATGGCAGTGATATATACCTTTATCATCTGACCTTCTCTAAGTATTTCGCCCGGTATCTGCTCCTTGCGGAAGAGATATATCTCGGTGTTGTCGTAAATAAGTGTAGCAGTACCGCCCGGCTCTACCTGGGAAACCTGGCAGGTGATGCACTCGAATTCCTTGTCCTCAAACTTTTCAAGAATTCTTGCACGGTTAATGTCACGCAGGTCGCCCTTAATGGACTGCTTTGCGGAAAGAGCAGCAGCCCTGCCGAACTTGTCGATATTGAGTCTTTTCTGAACTGTTCCGCCTACAACAGCATAAGGGTCGATAACTCTTGCGGCTGCAATGTTTATCTCGTTTTCATCAATAGGTTCGTCGTCAACAACAGTCTGTCTTAAATACATCTCAAACTTCTGTGTTGCAGGGTCGATGTCGATAGTGATGTTTTCCTCGCAGTCGGGATAAGCCTTTCTTGCAGCCTTCAGCATAGCTGTTTTGACCTTTTCCACCAGAGTTTCCACATCCACGCTGTTTTCAGTACCCAGTGCGTCCAGTGCTTCAAAGAAATTTTTGTCCATGTCCTTTCATTCCTCCATTAAATTAAAAATCAATCTCAACGTACAGCTTCACATATGAGAGATCAGAGAGGGTCAGCTGTACGGTTTTATCTTCGTCTGAAGTGACGGTTATGCTCTCGCCGTCAAATGAAGCAAGAGTGCCGATCCATTCCTTTTCTCCGTCAATGGGACGAATGGCATGGGCTTTGACCGTCTGACCGATTGAATGCTCAAAGTGCCAGCCCTGGCACAGTGTTCTTTCAAGTCCTGCCGAACCTACTTCCAGAATATAATTCTGCTGTATCGGATCCTTTTCATCAAGGAGCTGATTCACAGGTCTGGTCATTTTCTCGCAGTCGTCAATAGTAATGCCGTTTTCATGGTCAATGAATACTCTCAGATACCAGTAAGCGCCTTCTTTTTCGAAGCTCACGTCCCAGATACTGAAGCCCAGTTCTTCGGCAACAGGCAGCACCATATCATAGACCAGTTTTTCGGTTCCGCCGAATTTTTTAAGTTTCATTCAACCGCCTCCGTTAAAAATTTGCATCAACATAAGCAAAAGACCGGTGGCTGCCGGTCTTTGCTTGGTGATATGAGTATATTATATCATACTTTTTTTTAAAAATCAAGGGTTTTCTGAAAAATAAGGCAGAAATTTATTTGCTGTTGTACTCAGCGATAATTTCATCCACCACAGGTGACCATTCGTCACGGACAACCGCCCATGAGTCCTTGTCGCCGTTCAGCAGAGCCGATGTGATATTATCCATAATTCCTCTTGTCTCGTAGGTATAATTGCCCACGCTGTACATTCTTGTTCCCATGCCGTAGCCGAAATCAAATACAGGAGATATTTTTTTCGGATCGATGTACTCAAGCAGTGCGTCGTACTGTTCTTCTGTTAAATATCCGTTCAGAATGCCGCTGCTGTCTATATTCGGGATAAGGGATTTCTTCTTTGCGCTGTTTACATATTCATCTGTAACGGCTGCAAGTCTTTCGCATTTTATATATGCACCTACCGCCGGACCGTTCTGAGAATTTTTAACGAGCATTTTTGCACCGAAGCTGCAGTTGATGTAATACTTGTCCGCCTCCGGATATTTAGGGAAAGGCACGATCATAAGGTCATTTTTTTCCACAAATCCCTCTGCATTCACATCAGGCTCCGGAATGTTCTTTATATTGGAATCGCCGAGCGCCCAGTCAGCCATTGCAAAGAACAGCGTGGAATGGTTGTCATTGAAGTAGCCGTACCATGCCGGGTCATAAAGTCCCTGCTGCATTATGTCCTCCATAACGTTTTCAGCAGCTTCAATGGCGGGGCTTTTAATGTTGCTGGAAAATTTTTCGCCGTCGTAGCGAATGACGGTTTCACCTGTTGACTGGATCATAGCCTGTCCGAACCAGCCGTTTATTCCGAAGCGTGTTTCGCCTGCCGGTGCATTGGCTTTGAAATCCTTCATCATATCCATAAAGATATCCCAGTCCCACTTGCCTTCCTTGTAAAGCTCATAAGGATCAGGCAGACCGTTTTCCTCGCACATGGAACGGCTGTATGTAATGAGCAGCGGACTTGAAATGCAGTACGGTACCACATAATGACTGCCCTTGTATTCATACATATCAATAATGTCTTCCATGCCGTCCCAGATATCATCTTCAAGGTCAATGTAATCGTCAAGAGGCTGATACTGCTCCTTTACGACTCCGTTGGGCAGAGCTTCCCATTCATAAGGGAACATATCCACCGGGTCATCGCCCAGTATGCGGCTTGCCAGTACGTCGAATTTGTTTTCGCTGGTACAGCTGATGTACTCAACCTTTCCGCCGTATTCGTCCTCAAAGAGGGAAAGTGCCACGCTTCTGTCCTGGTTGTTTGAAGGGTTGATGTCGTAATAGGAAAGCCAGTAAATGGTTTTTCCCTTAACGTTTTCAAGCTCAGGGTCGTTCCGGATATAATCAGCAGCCAGAGAAACATCCGCCTCGTAAGCGTCGGTTTTATATTGCACTGACTCCTCACCGGAAAAGGGCTGAGATGAACTGCTGTCAGAACCGCAGGCAGGAAGCATTGCTGCCAGTAACAATATCAGAAGGGCAGCTGTAATACGTCTGTGCTTTTGCAAAGGCAAGGACCTCCTTTCATATGAAGCATAAATTATCCCACTGTTGTATAATACAATTATACAGCGTATACAGTAAATTGTCAAGCAATAGCTTATGCGAATCCACCGTTTACCGGAAAGACCTGACCTGTAACGAAGCTTGCGGCGTCTGACGCCAGCCAGCATACCGCAGCAGCCACCTCCTCCGGTCTGCCGATTCGTCCCAGAGGAGTTTCCTCAGACAGTGCCTTCAGATCCTCCTCTGAAAGGTGAGAGTTCATGTCTGTTCTGATAACGCCTGGAGATACGCAGTTCACCCTTATCCCGGAAGGCCCCACTTCCTTTGCAAGAGCCTTTGTGAAGCTTATGACAGCGCCTTTTGTAGCGGAATAATCCACCTCGCAGGAGGCTCCGATCTCGCCCCATACCGAAGCGATATTTATAATACAGCCGCTTTTTCTGGACAGCATTTCCGGCAGCAGGAATCTTGTGGTTTCCGTAGTGCCGAAGAGATTCACCTCGTAAAGCTCCCGTACTCTGTTTTCCGTCATGCACTGAAACAGATCGGTACAGGACACAGCCGCATTGTTTACAAGCAGGTCAACGTGTCCCAGCACCTCCAGTGCACGTCTTGCAAGAACGGCGGCACTGCCGGGACGGCTCAGATCGCATTTAAGCGGAACTGCGCCGCATTCGTCTTTCATTTTCATTGCGGACATTTCGTTTCTGCAATAGCCTGCCGCCACCATGTAACCCTGTGCGGAAAGCGCTTTTGTAATGGCAAGTCCGATGCCTCTCGTACCGCCTGTTATAAATGCTGTTTTCATTTCAGAATCTCCTTTTCTCTTTTTTCGCCTTTAGTATTGCACTGCGGCGAATTATGTGTTATAATAAGAGGTAAAGCCGAAAATTATTTAACTGGAGAACATTTTATGGAAAAAACCAAGATCGACCGCATCAACGCCCTTGCAAGACTTTCAAAAACAAGAGAGCTTACAGAGGAAGAACGTGCGGAGCAGACTGCCCTCAGAAATGAGTTTCGCAGATCTGTTATAGGTAATCTCTCAGGACAGCTGGAACATACTGTCATAATCAATCCCGACGGCAGCCGTACCGAAGTCAGGAAAAAGAAAGATTAACCCTTCTCATCAAGGCAGAACTGACTGGGCAGAAAGTCGCTGAGCTTATGGACTCCGTCTGCTAACAGCACCGGAAGATCACCGCCGCAGAATTCTGCTAAAACCTGCAGACAGGCTCCGCAGGGAACGCATGGCTTTGACTCTGCCTCATCATCAGTTCTGCCGCCCACTATTGCAATTGTGCGGAAATGCCTTTCACCTGCGGCTACTGCCTGGAAAACGGCGTTTCTCTCGGCGCATATTGTCATGGAGTATGAGGAATTTTCCACGTTGCAGCCTGTGTAGATCCTGCCGCTTTCGCCTTTGAGGGCAGCGCCTACCTTGAAACCGGAATAGGGTGCGTAGGCATTTGCTCTGGCAGCCATTGCGGCGTCTGTCATATTCTGTATCATTTTGACGAATCCTCCTTAAAATGAAAAACGGGCAGACATGAGCCACCCGAATTTCATATAAAATTTTGATATACTTACAATTACTTGCCTGTTACCATTGCCAGAGTATCTCTTGCAATGAGCAGTTCCTCGTTTGTAGGAATTACCCAGACCTCAACCTTTGAATCCGGAGTGGAGATCTTTCTCAGTTCGCCCCTGAAGTCATTTACTTCATTGTCGATCTTGATTCCCAGATATTCCATATTTGCGCAAACCATTTCACGGCAGTTGGGAGCGTTTTCGCCGATACCGCCTGTGAAGATAACAGCGTCCAGACCGTTCATTGCAGCAGCATATGCGCCGATGTCCTTCTTGATGTCGTAAACCAGCATATCTCTTGCGAGAAGCGCTCTCTTATCGCCTGCTTCAGATGCTGCAGTAATGTCACGCCAGTCGGAGGACTTGCCGGAAACGCCCAGCAGACCGGACTTCTTGTTCATATATGTATCCATATCTCCTGTGGAGAAGCCGTGCTTGTTTGCAACGTATGTTACAGCAGAAGGGTCAATTGCACCGCAGCGTGTTCCCATAAGAACGCCGTCCAGCGGAGTGAAGCCCATTGTGGTATCAACAGACTGACCGTTCTGTACAGCTGTGATTGATGAACCGTTGCCCAGGTGGCAGGATACGATTTTGAGATCCTTCAGATCCTTGCCCATGAGCTTTGCAAGCTCAGCAGTTACAAATCTGTGGGATGTGCCGTGGAAGCCGTATTTTCTTACATGATACTGCTCATAATCTTCATAGGGCAGACCATACATATAAGCCTTCTGGGGAATTGTCTGGTGGAATGCTGTATCAAATACAACAACCTGAGGAACATTGGGCATAACCTTTGTACAAGCCCAGAGAGCCAGTGCATGGCCGTGGTTGTGTACGGGAGCAAGTTCCTTCAGTTCTTCGATCTTGTCAATAACCTCGGGAGTAACCATAGTAGTCTTTGTGAAGACCTCAGCACCCTGCACGATACGGTGACCTACAGCGGAGATCTCGTCCATGCTGGAAATAACAGCAGCGTCGCCTGTAGTGAGAGCCTCAACAAGACGTGTGAAGGCTTCTGAATGGGTCGGGAAATTACAGTCCTCCTCAATAGCTCTTCCGTCAGAGGTCTTGTGGCTCAGATGGCCGTCAATACCTATACGGTCGCAGTTGCCCTTTGCAATAACAGACTCATCCTCCATATTGATGAGCTGGTACTTCAGAGAAGAGCTGCCGGCATTAACAACGAGAATAATCATACATTTCAAATCCTTTCATCTTCTTGCGGCAGTATATTAAGACTGCCCTTAGGTCACCTTTAAAAACCCACTCACCCGCCATCTGCGGCACATCTTTACGCCATCTTCACTTGCGAAAAAACTTGAAATACACAAAGTATTCCTGCATTTTTCCGCAAATGAATCTGTCGCAGATCTGCACCGCATCTGACGGATTCGGAGTATTTAAAGGTGCCCTTTATGAGAACTTTTCCGGGTGAAAATGTCCTTTTAAAAGTTCTGTCTATATCTATTATAAACTTTTTTCTGAAAAATGCAAGTCTTTTCCATAAATTCGCCTTGTATTTTCAGAAAACAACATATTCTGACTTACAGAAAGAGGTAATTCAAATGAAAATAAGCGGTGTTATCTGTGAATACAACCCACTTCACAACGGGCATCTTCATCATCTGAAAACTATCCGTGAAAACGGAGCCGACGCTGTAGTGGCAGTAATGAGCGGAAACTTCATGCAGAGAGGCGACGTGGCTATCATGGAAAAGCTTACCCGTGCAGGCCTTGCCCTCAAAGCGGGAGCTGACCTTGTAATAGAACTGCCTGTAATATGGTCGCTTTCACCGGCAGATCAGTTTGCAGCCGGCGGCGTCACTCTTCTGAATGCTCTGCAGGTGGTTGACGAAATATCCTTCGGCTGTGAATGCGACGACCCGGAGCTGCTTCAGAAGGCGGCTGAGATATGCCGTATCTGTCAGACTGAATATGCTGATACACTGAGGCTTTTCACACGCCAGGGCAATTCCTACCCGGCAGTTCTGCAGGAGCTTGTAACACAGCTGGCAGGACCGGAGGTGGCTTCCGTGCTTTCCCACCCGAACAATACCCTTGCTGTATCATATCTCAATGCCCTGGAAGACTGTCACAGCCGCATCAAGCCCTTCGCAGTACAGAGAATGGGTGCCGCCCATAACAGCATGACCGCAGTTCCGGAGCCTTCCTTGAATCTGCCAGCCGAGCATGACAGCCGTGACGTGAGCCTTTTTGCAAGCGCCTCATATGTCCGCAGATGCCTTGACGAAGGAGCAGACTGCCGCGGAATGGTGCCTTCGTCTTCCTGGAAGGAAATTTCCCACGCACAGAAAAGCGGTTCATTTGCAAACCTTAGAAATTTAGAGCGTACAATACTTTATAAACTGCGTACAATGGAACCGGAGGAAATCGCGCAGATAGCAGAAGTAGGAGCCCAGGGACTTGCCAACAGAATATACCAGGCACGTACCGCCACATCTCTTGACGACCTTATGGAAAGACTGAGAACAAAACGCTATCCTGCTGCAAGACTCAGAAGAATACTTCTTCATATGCTGATAGGCATTACAAGAGATGATATATACTCTCTTCCGCCCTACGGCAGAATACTTGCATTCAACAATACAGGACGAAAAGTCCTTGCCCTTTCAAAGGGCATAAGAACTCTGCCCTTTGCCGAATCTCTGAAATGGCTTTCCGCCCAGAGCAGTGCGGCGGAAAGATGCGCAATGCTGGAATCAAGAGCCACGGATATTTATCAGCTTGCCTGCAATAAGGTGGGTACTGCCGGTTCGGATTTTCGTCATAAAATTACACTTACCGACAATTCAGCAGATTAAGGAGGAGATACCATGGAAGAAAACAGACAGTCAGGCGGCTCAAATGCCGGCTCTGCACAGCGGCCTAAAAAACGTGTAACAAGAAAACAGCTGAGAAGACGCAGAATAGGCGGACTCATAGTTCTGCTGGTGATAATATTCCTTCTGTCAAGCGGCTGTGCCAGCTGTATAAGATGTGCCTGCGGAAGCGGCGGAAATTCAGAGGAAGATACCTCATCAACCACCGGTACAATATCTTCCTCAGCCGTAACTTCACGTACCGTTACAGAAAGCGTTATGCCTGCTGAAACCCTTGTACCGGATCTGCCCTCATCTCATCAGATAGATGTAACAGCCATAAATCAGAAGCCGGAGCTTCCTACAGGTGATGAGATTACATCACTGGCAATGGTTCTGCAGCATCTGGGATATGATGTGAATAAGGAAATTCTTGCCCGTGACTACCTGAAATGTGCCGAACGAGGAGAAGCTACATTTTCACAGGCATTTATAGGATCTCCCTTTGAAGAGGACGGAATGGGCTGCTTTGCTCCTGTTGTGGTGGACGCAGCACAGCGCTATATTTCTTCCCAGGGCGGAGGAAAAAATGTAAAGACCCTCAATGCAGACAATTTCGAAGATGTTCTGCTTCGTGTTGCCAGCGATTACCCTGTGCTTGTATGGATAAACCGTAATCTTGAACTGCGGAAGGAAGAATACTGCTTTACCGTTTACAGCGGAGGAAGCGTAACCATGCCGGCAGTTACAACAGCACCTGCGGCAGGTTTTACGGGAACAGGTGTTTCATCAGATACCGCCGCTGAAACAACCACTTCAACAGTCAGCTTAGGCACATCAAAGCAGGACGTTTACTGGATACCCAATGCCACCTGCGTGGTGCTTACAGGATATGATATGGATAACGGCACCGTAACTGTTATTGATCCTCTCCAGGGCGAAGTGACATATGAAATGGGAATGTTCAAGACTTCCTACAACGCCCTTTACAAACAGGCTGTTATTATCTATTAAAAAGGACTATACCGGATGAAAGAAGTTGAAATATTTACAGACGGCGCCTGCAGCGGAAATCCCGGACCCGGAGGCTGGGGCGCAGTCCTGAGATACGGCACCGCTGAGAAGGAACTTTCCGGCGGTGAAAGCTCCACAACAAATAACCGCATGGAACTGTCAGCCGTTATTGCGGCGCTGTCAGCTCTTAAAGAACCCTGCAAAGTAATTCTCACCACTGACAGCAAATATGTTGTGGACAGCATTACAAAAGGCTGGGTTTACGGCTGGAAGAAAAAGGGCTGGATAAAATCCGACAAAAAACCGGCGCTTAACGTTGACCTGTGGGAGCAGCTTTTACCTCTGCTGGAACGCCACAGCGTTGAATTTATCTGGGTGAAGGGTCACGCAGGTCATCCGGAAAACGAACGCTGCGACAGACTTGCCGTGGCAGAACGTGACAGACAGGCATAATTCTGCATTCATTCTCATAGGCTTATACAAAAGCCGGGAAAGGAATGAATGCTATGAAACAGCCGCAGCAGAAAACGGAAAAGCACCATAATCTCATACTGGAGGACAGAAAGAACATAAGCCTGTCCGGAGTTACAGATGTTGACTGCTTTGATGAACGTCTGATAAGACTTTATACGGAACTGGGCGAGCTTACCGTAAAGGGCAGGAATCTCCACGTTGACGGAGTGAGCCTTGAAAGCGGTGATATGAAAATAAGCGGTGATATCTGGTCCCTTATTTACGGCGACCGGGATAAAACCGGACCGCTGTCAGCCTTCGGAAAGCTTTTTCGCTGATGATTATCCCGGATACGTTTCTGACAGTGCGGGAGGAACTGCTTTTGTTTTTCGGAGCAGTTCTCCTTGGCTGCGGAATGGAGCTTCTTTTCGACATTTTCCGTGCCGTAAGACTGATTATCCCTCACAAAGCGGCAGCTGCTGCAATTGAAGATATTGTTTTCATTGTTCTGTGGGCAGGCTGCATAATCTGCTTTACAACCGCATTTGCAAAGGGTGATTTCAGAGTATTCTACATTGCAGGGAGCATTCTGGGGTTTGTCCTGTGGAGATTGCTTCTCGGAAATCCTTTTGTAAGGCTTCTGTCACGGATATTGTCGGCAGTACTGTGCTTTCTGAAATGGATAATATCACCCATAAGCAAGCCTTGTATGCGTATGTATGAAAAATGCACACGTAAATTTGTAAAAAACGCCAAAATTCAGAAAAAGAGTAAGAATATTTGGTCAGCCCTCTTGATTGCACCGCAGAAAATGTTGTATAATATCTTTAATAAAGAAGGAGAAAGGGGCAGGAAAAAGCGTGGCACAGAGAAAAAAGACAAATAAACGCAGGACTGCTGCCCAGAAAAGGGCGGCACGAAGGGCAGTATCAAAGCCTAAGTTTATTTTCCGTATACTTCAGAGAACTGCCGCAGCTGCTGCAATAGTCGGCTGTACTGTTCTTATAATAAGCGTTCAGTCCAGTATTGCTGAGAAAAAAGCTGAGCTTCGTGAACTTGAAAGTCAGATAAATGAGCTTGAAGCGGAGAACGAAGACCTTGCCCGTATTCTGGACAGCGGAGATACCGACAGATATATGGAAAAGCTGGCAAGAGAGGGTTATGGATACGCTTATCCGGACGAATTCCGGTTTTATGATACCTCACGGAACTAAATTTAATGAAGGGATTATTGGAGCAAATGCAGGTAGAGAACGGAAAGATTTACGACGGCACGGTTAAGAGCATTGCAAAATACGGAATTTTTGTGGATATTGCAAATCCGGAAAATCAGAAGATCATGGGAATGGTTCACATTTCCGAGATTTCCAGAAGCTATGTAAGCGAGATACGTGACTTTGTAAAAGAAGGACAGTCAGTAAAGGTAAAGGTTATTTCAATAGGCGACAACGGCAAAATAAGCCTCTCCATGAAACAGGCAGAGCCGGAACCGCCGAAGGCACCCAAGGCTGCAATGCCCAGACGTGAACGTGAAGCAGAGGCTCAGCGTCCCAATGTCTGGGAACCGAAAAAAAAGACTCCTCAGAGCGAAATGTCATTTGAAGATATGCTCAGCCGTTTCAAGCAGAACAGCGAAGAGCGTATGTGCGATATCAAACGCAATACCGAGAGAAAAAACCATTCAAGACGCAAGTGATACATATTCTGCCCCGGTGTGAAGAACGCCGGGGCAGATTTTTTTATTTTTTTTGAAAAAAGCCTTGACAAGCGTGTATATAGGTGATATACTGTATATATCAGATATACACAGTATATCACCCGGGAAAGGAGATGCACAATGAACATAATCATCAGCTATACGAGCGACAAGCCTATGTATGAGCAGATAGAAGAGGGAATACGAAAGGCGATATATGAGGGCGAATTCAAAAACGGAGATATGCTGCCCAGTGTAAGACAGCTGGCAAAGGATCTGAACGTAAGCGCCATTACAACGAAGCGGGCATATATCGACCTTGAGCATGAGGGATTTGTTTATACGGTATCGGGAAAGGGTACCTTTGTAAGGCTTGACAGGCTTACCGAGCTTCAGGACAGCAGGCTTACTGAAAATCTTGAAAAGCTGGGAAGCTGCGCAGAGGAATGCAGAAAAGCCGGCGCAGACAAGGAAAGAATCATAGAGATCATAAATGAAGTTTATAATGACAACAGAAAGGAACTGTGGAAATGATGAATAACAGATATGCACTTGAAGTGGAGAATGTTACCAAGAAATACGAGGGATTTACACTTGACAAGGTGTCCTTCAGCATTGAAAAAGGCATGGTAATGGGCCTTGTAGGTGAAAACGGCGCAGGCAAAACAACTCTTATAAAGCTTATACTGAATGCCATGGACAGAAACGAGGGAAATATCCGTATTTTCGGCATGGACAATATCAAAGAGGAAGTTGAAGCCAAGGAGAGAATAGGCTATGTTTCCGACGAAGATTTTCTTCTGGTAAACTCAAACATAAAGAAGTATGCAAAGGCATTTGCTCATGTGTATAAGAACTGGGATCAGGAGCTTTTCGAGAAATACGCAAGAATGTGGAAGCTTCCTGCAAAAAAGAAATTCAGCGAATATTCAAAGGGCATGAAAACAAAGGCAATGCTTGCCCTTGCACTGGCACATCACCCGGATATGCTGATACTGGACGAGCCTACAGCAGGACTGGACCCAGTAGCAAGAATAGAGGTGCTGGATATTCTTCGTGAAATAGTGGAGGAAGGCGAACGTGCAGTTCTGTTTTCGACCCATATTACAGGAGATCTTGATAAGATAGCAGACAGCGTTACACTGCTTATTGACGGCAAGGTTACAGAGAGCATGGCTATTGATAAGATAGAGGATAAATACGCTGTTATAAGCGGAAATCTTGCAAGTCTTGATTCATCGAATACAAAACTCTGCACAGGAGTACGGAGAGGCACACAGAATTTCGAGGCGCTTGTTAAGAGAGAATACCTTGACAGATTTGAAAATGTTTCTGTACATACACCGAATATTGAGAATCTGCTTACATTCAGCATCTGGGGTCACCGTGATGAGATAGTGGAGCTTGGAGGAGAGGATAACAATGGCTAAGGTTAAAGAGCAGGTCAAATATAACCCGAAATGGTCTGGTGAAAGGCGTGTAAACGCCGCAAGAAAGGCAGTATCAGGACAGTCAAATGCAGTTCTTACGATAGTATTTTTTATCTTTTCTCTGATTCTGCTGGGAGTGGTTTGTGTAAGCATTATTTTAAATCCGGAGGGATTGTTTGAGGACGGCTTCCAGTCTGTTTCGTCAATAACATTCAGCGGAACATTTATGTCATTCTTTATTTTCGCCCTTAATTCCAGTCTTCCCTATCTGAAAGTGATGAAAAATGCGGAAACAAAGCAGAAGGCAATGCTTGGAGGATGCGTAAGTATTTTTGAAACATTTCTTCATATGCCTGTGAAAAAAATCTCTCTTTTCAGACAGACTTTCAGATATTTCTGCATATTTGTATTCTTCGGAATTGCGCCGGGAATTATCATGAATGTTTGCGTTATGCTGAAGCCTGAGCTTTATTATGCAGGAGGAATGGCAAGCGTTTCCACAATAGTGGCAGTGATGTTCATTGTCGGAATGTACTGTGCAAATTTCGGCGTTTTCGGAGTGAAAAATGAAGCTGTGCAGAAGGCGTTCGGAGTGATCCTTGCAGCTTTCTATATATTTTGGATCGGCTGTATGCTGGGACTTTTCGATGAATTTATCCTGTCAGAGCCTTTCTGCGCCATTGCAGGACTGCCCTGTATAATACTTGCAGTGCTTTGCATAGCAGCGGTTTTTGCAGTTGAAAAGCTTTACGTGGAAAAGCGTGAAAAGAACGGTTACTGGATTTTTTAAGGAGGACAAAATGAATAAAAGTACAGTGAAATCTATGCTTCACAGCATAAAGCTTATGGGTCTGGGCAGTATGTTTCCCTGCATGATACTGTTCTGCACTGCCATAAATGCGGTGAATGCCTTTACAGGCTATGATATGCATATTTTCGGAGGAAATGAAAATACTCTCTGGAATGTATCCTGCGTTGCATTTGTAGTGGTGCTGCTGGTTTCTGCCGTATCTGTTGCCACCAGCTTCGGTAATTATTACAAGCTTCTTGTGGCAATGCCGGTGAAACTTGACAAAATGCCTTCTGCCATGATGCTGCTGTGCGACTTTCTGATAGCTTCAGTGGCAGTGATCGACGCTGTTATGATGCTTGCCGCAGGCTATGGCAGTGGAATTCTGCTGAAAATGTCTGCAATGTTTATTATATATGCTTTTTTATCCATATTGTTTTATGTTGCCACAAGAACAGGCTTCAAGTCCTATGGCATTACAGGCAAAGTGGTAAGCGTTATCCTGTATATTGCCGCTTACGGCGTATGCACAGGCGCATATATGATGGCTACAATACTCATATATGAAGACGTTCCGGAAATTTTCGGAAACACTGCCCTTATATCCGGTATATTCATTGCATCTGCCGCAATTGGTCTGCTGGCAAGAGTGTTATCCTATGTGGGCGTGAGAAACTGCGTCCGCCAGAGGAAAATTTACAAAACAAAGAACGAAACGCCCCGTGAGGAAAGCTACGTGTAAAGGAAGGAAAAAACATTGGCAAAATTCTACTCACTATTCAGCGGCAGCAAGGGCAATGTTTCCATAGTGCGTTCCGGAAAGCAGTCCCTGCTGATAGACGCAGGAATGTCCTGCAAACAGGTGATTTCCGCAATGTCTGCCCGTGATATTCCCGAATGCTCTGTATCGGGAATACTCATAACCCACACCCACAGCGACCATATAAAAGGGCTGAGGGTGCTTTGCAAAAGACTGGGAACAAAAGTCTATGCCACCGAGGGAACAATGACAGAGCTTCTCCGGGCAGGACATATCACAGATGAATATTTCGGCGGTATTTTCAGAGAGGGATCCCTTGATATAGGTGACTTTTCCGTAAGGGCATTTCCCACGGACCATGACGCTGAGGGCAGCTGCGGATACCGGATAGAAACTCCGGAGGAACGTGTGTGTTCCGTCTGTACAGATTTAGGTCACGTTACAGATGAGGTACATAAGGGCGTAAAGGGCAGTGACCTTGTTCTGCTGGAATCGAATTACGACCCTGTTATGCTGAAAAACGGCTCCTATCCATTGTGCCTGAAAGCGAGAATTGCAGGCAGAGAGGGACATTTATCCAATATAAACTGCGGAGAGGAAGCTGTTCGGCTAATAGATGAAGGCACCACCAGACTGATACTGGGACATCTCAGCGAGGAAAACAACACGCCCTTTCTTGCACGGAAAACTGTAACAGAATATCTTGACAGGGAGCATAAACAGGGCGTTGACTATCTTCTTTATGTGGCAGACAGAACAGGACTTGAAAAGGCGGTGATTTTTTAATGCAGACAATACAGATACTTGCCTATGGCAGACTAAAGGAAAAATATCTGAGAGATGCAGCGGCGGAATATGAGAAAAGGCTTTCAAGATTCTGTAATTTCAGCTGTACCGAGCTTGAACCTGTGCAGCTTTCGGAAAAGGCGTCCGAAAAGGAAATAGCCGCCGCCCTTGAAAAAGAAGGACAGCAGCTTATAAAACGCATGAAAGGCTACTGCATAGCCATGTGCATTGAAGGAAAGCTTATGGACAGTACAGCGCTTTCAGAAAAGCTTTCCTCTGCCGGCATAACCGGCGACAGCACGGTGACATTTATAATAGGCAGTTCCTACGGACTTTCCGATGAAGTGAAACGCAGAGCAGATCTCAGACTTTCCATGTCGCCCATGACCTTTCCGCATCAGCTGGCAAGGGTAATGCTTTATGAGCAGATTTACAGAAGTTACCAGATACAAAGCGGCGGAAGATATCATAAATAATTATTAAGGCAACACCGCACAAAGCACGCCTGACGGCTCTGCACGCAATCTGCTTGCATCTTTTTCGTAATATTTCACAAAAAGCCTCGCTGTTACACAAAGTAGCAGCTGCGTTTTTTGTTTCATCTGACAAAAAATATGTCGGCGCATCTTGCGCACAGTCTTTGTGCGGTGTTGCCTTAAATCCATTATTTCCCACGGCACACTCGCATATTCTGACAAGCTATGCACATACTATTTCCACAAACCGAAAATTACGGAGGTAGTAGAAATGAAAGCTACAGGAATCGTAAGACGAATCGACGATTTAGGTCGTGTTGTAATTCCCAAGGAAATACGCAGAACAATGCGTATCCGTGAGGGCGATCCTCTTGAAATTTATACCAGCAATGAGGGAGAAGTTATCTTTAAGAAGTATTCGCCTATCGGAGAGATCAGCGAAAATGCGGCACAGGTGGCAGATATCATGCACAGGCTGTCCGGCTGTCCGGTGGCAGTATTTGACAGGGATCATGTTGTTTCCATTTCCGGAGCAGCCAAAAAGGAATGGAATGCCCGGAGAGTATCACCGGAGCTGGAGGAGCTTATGGAAAACCGCAAACAGTATTTCTGCGAAGGCTCTGAATGTTCCTTTATACCGGCAGAAGGTGTGGACAAGGGCGCTGTAGCCTGTCTGCCTATTATTTCCGCAGGTGATGTTACAGGAGCGGTGGCATTCCTTGACAACGGAACCTCTTCCGGACTGAACGAAAGCCAGAAAACTCTGATACAGGCGGCTTCTCAGTTTCTTGGGAAACAGATAGAGCTGTAAAAAAAGGTGCGGTACCTTAATGGTGCTGCACCTTTACTTCTTTATTTAGCTGCTGTTACGAAAATATCATAAATGCAGCGGATAGCCTGTTCAAAGTCCTCTTCGTTTACGCCTACGATAACATTCAGCTCACTGGAACCCTGGTCGATCATCTTTACGTTAATTCTTGCATGAGCAAGGGCTGCAAATATTCTTGCGGCAACGCCTCTTGTTCTGCACATTCCACGTCCAACCACAGCCACAAGCGCAATGCCCTCTTCAACGTAAATATCATCAGGCTTTACTCTCTTGCGGATCTGTGTTACGATCTCGTCCTGCTTGCCATCGATATGGGCGCTGTCAATGATTACCGTCATGGAGTCAATGCTTGAAGGCATATGCTCAATACAGATGCCGTTTTCAGCAAGAACGTCCAGTACGTCACGGCAGAAGCCTATCTGGCTGTTCATTCTGTCCTTGTGAAGGTTTATAGCAGAGAAATTCTTCTTGCCTGCAATACCTGTAATTGTGTATGCGCTTACCTCTTCATCATGGCTTTCCGGTACGATCATTGTTCCCGGAGCAGAAGGGTCATTTGTATTTTTGATATTAATGGGAATGCCTGCGGAACGTACCGGGAAAATAGCTTCCTCATGAAGTACGGAAGCACCCATATATGAAAGCTCTCTCAGCTCTGTGTAAGTGATAGTTCTGATAGGCTCCGGATTCTTTACTATTCTCGGGTCAGCAACTAAGAAGCCGGAAACGTCTGTCCAGTTTTCGTAAAGAGAAGCTCTTACAGCACCTGCCACGATAGAACCTGTAACATCAGAGCCGCCTCTTGAAAATGTGCGTACATAGCCGTCAGCGCCGCAGCCATAGAAGCCGGGAATAACTGCGTATTCCTTGTCCGCAAGAGCGTTTCTCAGAGCCTGTGCTGTCTTTTCCTGGTCAAGGCTTCCGTCAGCGCTGAAGAAGATTACCTCAGCAGCGTCCACAAAGGGAAATCCCAGATATGCCGCCAGAACCTTGCCGTTGAGATATTCGCCTCTGCTTGCGGCGTAGTTGCTGCCGAAACGCTTTTTGAAATCTGCTTCAATTATCTTTATATCCTCGTCAATGGAAAAGTCCATTCCCAGACCGGAAATAATTTCACGGTAACGGCTATGGATCTCTTCCAGAACCTCACTGAAATCGTCGCCCTTTTCTGCAAGGCCGTAGCACTTGTACAGAAGGTCAGTTACCTTTATATCATCTGAAAATCTCTTGCCTGGCGCAGATGGAACCACATAGCGGCGGTTCTTGTCTGCCTTTATAATATCTGCGGCTTTCTTCATCTGTCCTGCGTCTGCAAGACTGCTTCCGCCGAATTTTACTACTTTAACACCCATTTTCTTTACACAGGAGATACCCCTATCTCCTACTCCTTTCAAATTATTGCATACATTATAGTATATTAGATTTCAGCGAAAAAATCAACTGTTATTTCCCACAAATTTCATTAAATTAAGTCTGTTTATTTGTAGAATACGCTTGTATGCGGAGGACGGACATTGCAATAGGAATATTAATCAACCATAAAATTTTGATTTTTTAGGTGACAAAAGGGAAAATATGTGTTATAATAAAAGATAAAGTGCATTGCACAAAAATACCGTCAAGGAGGAAATACACTATGTGTAAAAAATATTATATAACCACACCAATCTATTATCCCTCGGGAAATCCACATATCGGACACTGTTATACAACAGTAGCCTGTGATTCAATAGCACGTTACCGCAGAATGCAGGGCAATGAGGTAATGTTCCTGACAGGCACAGACGAGCATGGTCTGAAAATCGAGCAGAAAGCCGCTGAAAAGGGCGTTACTCCGAAAGAATATGTTGACGAAATAGTTGCAGTTTTCAAGAATCTCTGGAAGTACATGAATATCAGCTATGACCGCTATATCCGTACAACAGACGATTACCATATTGAAACAGTACAGAAGATATTCAAGGAACTCTACGACAAGGGATATATCTACAAGGGCGAATACAAGGGCAAGTACTGCACACCCTGCGAGAGCTTCTGGACGGATTCACAGCTTGTTGACGGCAAATGTCCCGAATGCGGCAGAGATGTTGTTGAAGCAAAGGAAGAGGCATACTTCTTCAAAATGTCACCCTTTGCAGACCGTATCGAAAAGCTTCTGACAGAAACCGACTATCTACAGCCGAAGACAAGAGCAACCGAGCTTGTAAACAACTTCATAAAGCCGGGTCTGGAGGACCTGTGCGTATCCAGAACCTCATTCACATGGGGCATTCCGGTAACATTTGACGAAAAGCACGTTGTATATGTATGGATAGACGCTCTTTCCAACTATATCTCCGCACTGGGCTTCTATAATGACGCTTACAATGATTACAACGACTACTGGCCGGCTGATGTTCACATGGTTGCAAAAGACATCATGCGTTTCCATGCAATTATCTGGCCTGCAATGCTCATGGCACTGGAACAGCCTCTGCCAAAGCATCTTGCTGTACACGGCTGGATAACATTCAATGGTCAGAAGATGTCAAAATCCCTGGGCAATGTTGTTGACCCGCTGGTTCTGGGAGAGCGTTACGGCGCAGACGCTATCCGTTATCACATTCTGCGTGAAATGGCGCTGGGTGCAGACAGCTCATTCTCCAATGAAATAATGATAAATCGCATAAACTCCGACCTGGCAAACGGTCTTGGCAATCTTGTTTCACGTACAGTCGCAATGGTGGACAAATATTTCGGCGGAAAACTGCCTTCTGAACGTCAGGCAGGAGAATTTGACGATGAACTCATTGCGGCGGCAACAGGTCTGAGAGATGCTGTAGACGGCTTCATTGACCAGACGCAGCTGAACCTTGCACTGGCTGAAATATTTAAGGTGGTTTCTCGTGCAAACAAGTATATTGACGAAACTGCACCATGGGTACTTGCTAAAGATGAGGCAAACAGGATTCGCCTTGCAACAGTTCTCTACAATCTCCTTGATACTATCAGAATCGTTTCCACACTTCTTTCAGCATTCATGCCTACAACCATGCCTGAGGTCTGGGAGCAGATAGGCGCCCTTGAAAGCGAAAGAACATACGAAAATGCAGGAAAATTCGGCGTTCTCCGCAGTGATGTACAGGTGAAGAAAGGCAATATCATCTTCCCGAGAATTGACGTTGAAAAGGAAATTGAGGAGCTGAACGCAATCATCAAAAACAATCTTCCCAAGGAACCGGAGGAAGAAAAGATAGAAGTTCAGCCTGCACAGGATGAAATCGAATTTGATGATTTTATGAAGGTTGACCTGAGAGTTGCAAAGGTTCTGGAATGCGAAAAGGTGAAGAAGTCCAAGAAACTGCTTTGCCTCCAGCTTGATGACGGTATGGGCGGCAGACAGGTGGTATCCGGCATTGCTCAGTGGTATAAGCCTGAGGATCTTATCGGCAAGAAGGTAATGATCGTTGCAAATCTGAAGCCTGTAAAACTCTGCGGCGTTGAGAGCAACGGCATGATATGTGCGGCAGACGCAGCTGACGGCAGCGCAAAGGTAGTATTCCCGGATCAGAGCCTGCCCTGCGGTGCAAAGGTGAGATAAATTAAAAAAGTTTATACAGAATGATCTTTTATTTTTGCAATACATCTTGACAATATTGAGAAAAAAGTGTACAATAAAAGAGCTGTATAAAATTACAAGATATGCAATATGTACTGTGAATTGTTCGCAGGCAGTTGTTTTCATGAAGTGCAGTATGTGAAGCTGACTTGATTCATAGATTTTTAGCCCCAATGGGCTTTTGGCAGAGCTGCCGTAAATTTTCATAATCGTCTTCTGAAAGACGGGAAGTGAGGAACATACAGAATAGGACTGCCTTTTCCCTGGCACTGCAGGGAAAGGTTTACATCAATGAATAAGAATAGCGGCACATACCGCCCTGATGCTTGTACGATGATATACTAAGCAGAATTATAAGGAGGTTGTGCACACAAATGATTGAAATTTGGATTGCGGTTGTTATCGGTGCGGCTGCTTTGATAGCCGGATTTGCTGCGGGAGCTTTGATAATAAAGCAGAGTTCCTATAAAAAGGGCGTGGAAGCAGGCATTGAACAGCGCAAACAGCAGGCAGAAGCGGCTATCGGTTCAGCGGAAAAGGAAGCCGGCAGAATCCTTGCTGACGCAAAAAAAGACGCAGAAAACAAGAAGAAAAGCGCAATGGTGGAAGCTAAGGACGAGATCTATAAGCTCCGCACAGAGGCTGAAAAGGAAATTAAGGAACGCAGAAGCGAGATAGGCAGACAGGAAAGACGCATTCAGCAGAAGGAAGAAACTCTGGACAAGAAGACGGATAACCTTGAACGCAAGGAAGAAAATCTCCAGAGAAAGCTGAAGGCTGCCGATGAAAAGCTTGCTGAAGCTGAAACTCTCAAGAATGACCAGATGAATGTTCTGGAGCGTATTTCTGAATTTACCCGTGACCAGGCAAAGGAATACATTCTGAACACACTGGAAAATGAGCTTGTTCATGAGAAAGCCATGAAGATCACTGCCTATGAGCAGAATCTCAAGGACGAATGCGAGGAAAAGGCGAGAAATTACATTTCACTGGCTATAGCAAAATGTGCTGCGGATCAGGTTTCGGAAACAGCCGTTTCAGTAGTTGCTCTTCCCAATGATGAGATGAAGGGCAGAATCATCGGCCGTGAAGGACGCAATATCCGTACTCTTGAAACCCTTACAGGCGTTGATCTTATAATTGACGATACTCCGGAAGCTATCACACTTTCATGCTTCGACCATGTACGCCGTGAAATAGCACGTATCGCACTGGAAAAGCTTATTGCCGACGGCAGAATTCATCCCACAAAGATTGAGGAAATGGTTGAAAAGGCAAAGCGTGAGGTTGAACACCGTATCCGCCAGGAGGGCGAACGTGCCGTTCTGGAAACAAACGTACACGGTATCAACAATGAGCTGGTAAAGCTGCTGGGACGCTTGTATTACCGTACAAGCTACCGCCAGAATGTGCTTAATCACTCTATTGAAGTGGCAAAGCTTTCCGGCATACTTGCCTCTGAGCTTGGAGTTGACGCAAACCTTGCACGTCGTGCAGGTCTTCTCCATGATATCGGCAAGGCTCTTACAGCTGAGATCGAAGGCTCTCACGTACAGATCGGTGTGGACGTATGCAAGCGCTACAACGAAAGCCCTGAGGTTATCCATGCAGTTGAAGCTCACCACAATGATGTTGAGCCTAAGACAGCTATAGCTTGTATAGTACAGGCGGCTGACGCAATTTCTGCTGCAAGACCTGCTGCAAGAAGCGAAAACTACGAAAACTACATCAAGCGTCTTCAGAAGCTTGAAAGCATATGCTCAGCATATGAGGGTGTTGAAAAGTGTTACGCACTGCAGGCAGGACGTGAGATACGTATTATGGTTGTACCGGAAGCTATCAATGATGAGAAGATGGTTCTGGTTGCACGTCAGATTGCAAAGCAGATCGAAACAGAAATGGACTATCCGGGTCAGATCAAGATCAATCTTATCCGTGAAAGCCGTGTGGTTGATTACGCAAAATAATGATAACAGACAGCCGCCGCAGGTTTTGTGCGGCGGCTGTTTTCAATATTGTAAAGTTTATATAAGGAGAAGTATTTATGCAGAATATTAAGTTTTGTCCCGTTTGCGGAGCTTCAGTTGAGGGCGGTATGCCCATCTGTCCTGCCTGCGGTATGCCTTTGAATGACAATGCTCAGCCGGCTTCATCACAGCAGCAGTTTGAACAGCTAAATTTCGGTCAGAACCAGTCTTTCGGTCAGAATGAGCCTTTCGGTCAGAACGAGCCTTTTGGTCAGAACGAGCCTTTCAGTCATAACCAGTCTTTCGGTCAGAATGAACCTTTCGGTCAGCCTCAGCCATTTGGTCAAAATCCCGGTGATTTCGGACAGCAAAGCTTTGGCAGCTGTAATCCGTCGCAGCATCAGCAGTCCGCTTTTCCTCAGTGGAACGGCTATGGTACATATCAGACAAATGCCGGAAACGGCATGGCAATTGCAGGAATGGTAATCGGAATTGTATCAATTATTCTGTTCTGCCTTGTATGGTTAGACGTTCTTATTGCCATTACAGGACTCATTCTTTCCTGTGTGGGACTGAGAAGCGTCAGATACAAAGGTTGTGCCATTGCAGGTCTTGTTTGTTCTGTTGTGGGGTTAATAGCGTCAGGCTCTTACTTTATATATATTTTATCTATTGCGTAATGCGGAATTTCGTCATTCTGACGTAATATTTTGTCTGATTATTGGTTAATTTGCAGAAAATAAAAATAATTTTTGATTTCGCCTTTTCAAAAACTGCTTTTTATGCTATAATAAATGCACAGCATTTATTATATTTTTAAATTTAAACATGATATATTTTTATTTTGGAGGTTATGTTATGTCAAAAAAATCAATTTGCACAATGTGCGGAAACGAAGTAGACGGGGAAAAAGGTTTCTGCGGTATCTGCGGCGGCAAAATGAACGTTGTGGATGTTCAGGATGATTTCGGAAGCCAGAGTCAGAGTTTCGGCAGCATCCCGCCTGTAACTCCTGTAAATCCTCTACCGGACAATTCACCGTTTTCGTCACCGGCATACAATACGCCGCCAACTAATTACAATAATGGCAGTGACCCGAACAGAACAGCAGCTATTGCCGGCATGGTAATTGGCATTGTTTCTGTAGTACTGTGCTGTGTACCATATCTCAGCATAGCTCTGGGAATAACAGGTCTTATCCTCAGCGTAAAGGGCATGAAGTCCACAACTGCAAGAGGTATGGCTATTGCAGGACTTGTATGTTCAATAGTAGGTCTTGCACTTGGCGTCATTTATTCAATTTACTGGAGTATAGTTGGCTGCGTAGCCTGCGATTCCTATAATCGTTACAGCCGCTACTTCTAAACGGCAGTTTTAATACATAAAAAGGACGTAGAATATTATGGCAGTCAAATCTGTTTGTGATTCATGCGGAAAAACCCTTGACAAAACTGCGTCTTTCTGTCCATCCTGCGGCGGTAAGATGAAAACGATTGAAAATAATCCTGCTGTAAACACAGGAGCAGCATTTCAGCCGTATCAGCAGCCATACCAGCAGCCATACGGAAATACTGCTGCATACAATAACGGCTTTCCGCAGAATAATTTCGGTTACATGAATGCGGGGATTCAGCAGAATGTGAAATCAAACGTACCCGGCATTATTGGCTTGCTTATGGGTATACTTTCGATTCTCCTGTTCCTTTTCAATCTTCTTGATCTTCCCTTAGTTCTTACAGGTTTAATACTCAGCATTGTGGGACTTACAGGCAAACGCAGAAAGGGAACTGCTGTTGCCGGTCTTGTATGTTCAATAATCGGACTTCTGCTTGTCGGACTGCTGTTCTGGAGAATGTGGGATATTACCTGGGGATTTAGTGCTGATCCAAATGAGCTTTTCCCGGATCATATTGACTGGATCATTGAGGCTATTTTCGATTTCTGAGATTAAGGGGCTGTTCTCAGAGGGTTGTTATATGTTCTGAAATAATTGTGATTCAAAAGGTGCTTTATGCTTTGAGAATCACCCGTTTAAAAAAGGCTGACGCAGCAAAATGATCTGCGTCAGCCTTTCTGTATATAGATGCTTATTACTTCTGGAGAGTTCCGCTTGTAAGACCTTTGAGGTATGCAGTGATAAAACCGTCAAGATCGCCGTCCATAACAGCCTGGATATTGCCGTTTTCAAAGCCGGTGCGGTGGTCCTTTGCAAGAGTATAGGGCATGAATACATAGGAACGTATCTGTGCGCCCCATGCGATTTCCTTCTGAACGCCCTTGATGTCAGCGATTTTGTCCAGATGCTCTCTTTCCTTGATTTCCACAAGCTTTGCACGGAGCATTTTCATAGCAAAGTCCTTGTTCTGAAACTGGCTTCTCTGGGTCTGGCATGAAACAACAATGCCTGTGGGAATATGGGTAAGACGAACAGCGGAGCTTGTCTTGTTGATATGCTGACCGCCTGCGCCGCTTGCACGGAACACGTCCATCTTCACATCTTCGGGACGAATATCAACTTCCATGTTGTCGTCAATTTCCGGCATTACTTCCAGAGCAGAGAATGATGTATGTCTTCTGCCGGAGGAATCGAAGGGAGAAACACGTACAAGTCTGTGAACGCCGGATTCTGATTTAAGGAAGCCGTAGGCATTTTCACCCTCAATGAGAATGGAAGCGCTTTTAAGTCCTGCTTCATCTCCGTCCAGATAATCAAGGGTTGTAACTTTGAAATTATGTCTTTCTGCCCAGCGGTTGTACATACGGTAAAGCATTTCCGCCCAGTCCTGAGCCTCGGTTCCGCCTGCACCTGCATGAAATGTCAGAATAGCATTGGAGCTGTCGTATTCACCTGTCAGCAGAGAGGAAAGACGCATTGATTCAAGAGTCTTTTCAAACGCTTCTGTTTCAGCGTTTATGTCCTCGTCGCTTTCCGTAACGCCTTCTTCAATAGAAAGCTCAATAAGTGCAATAAGGTCCTCAAGGCTGTCGTTCAGCTTGTTGTACTGGCTGATCTTGTTTTCGAGAGCCTTTGATTCCTGCAGAACCTTCTGTGAATTTTCCAGGTCGTCCCAGAAACCGTCAGCCGCTACCTGAGCCTGAAGCTCATCATAACGTGCCTTTACCTTTTCCAGACCCAGAACGTCATATAATTCCTTCATATCCTCACGGTGGTCACACATAGCCACACGCAGTTCGTCTAATAATACCATGAAGCTTTTCCTTTCTGTAAATAAATATAGTCCTGAAATACCATAATACTATTATACTACAAATTTGCCGTATGTGCAAACAGTTTTTTTGTTTTTGTTTAATATTGACACATAGGGATTGCCTTCGGGAATATTTTAGGCAAAATGCAGACACTTTGATGTAAGAAAAAATTTTTGTTGAAAAACGCACAATAATGTGGTATAATATAATTTACAAATAAAATTGACAGTCAGAAAGGAATCTGAAAATGGCTGATTACAGAAGATGCATCTGCATAGCCTGCAGAAATGAATTTGAGCCGGATGATGACATAGTGGTATGCCCTCAGTGCGGTACGCCCTATCACCGTGACTGCTGGAATGAATACGGTCACTGCATAAATACAGAGCTTCATGAAAAGGGCGAAACATGGAAAAATCCCAATAATAACGAGAAAGAAAAGGAACGTGAAAGGGTTATATGTCCGAACTGCGGCGAACTGAGTGATAAGGGCAGTACCTTCTGTTCTCACTGCGGAAATCCGCTGGAAGGAGAAGACAGCGGTAACCAGGGCGGTTTTGCCGGTGAGGGCAATGACAGCAGATGGCAGGGAGCGTTTCCCGGCGGAGTGAATATATTCGGTGCTGAGAACCCTTCTGAGGATTTAGGCGGGGCAAGTGCAGGAGAACTGAAGGATTTCGTGGGAAAGAATACACCGTATTTCCTTATGAGATTCCGCTTTTTTCACGGAAGCGGCAAAAAGTTTGCACCTAATTTTATATGCGTATTATTTCCGCAGTTCTGGTTTGCCTACAGAAAAATGCGTCTGTGGACGATAGCTATTATAGCAGTAACCTTTCTGCTGAGTATACCGGGACTTTTCTTCACAGTTTCGGCAAATCTTGACAGTTTTATCATGACTCTTCGTTCACAGCAGACAGAGCTGGGAACAGAGATGTATAATATGCTGAATGAAAAAGCAGCGATGCTTGCGGAGTTTGTGGAAGCAAATTACAGTCTGCTTTACTGTCTGAATCTTTTCGGCTCATACGCCTCAATGGCAATGCACATTCTGCTGTTTCTCTTCGGAAATTATATTTACTACCGGCATTGTCTGAAGAAAATAAAGAATATCAGAGAAAATAACGCAAGCCTTATGGACCTTCAGTCAAGGCTTCGGATAGCCGGAGGAACAAGCATAGGATTTATTTTCATAGCACTGGCAATAGAAGTGGCTCTGACCTCTGCCATTGTTTATGCTCTTGTATTGATGTAACAAAATTCCGGAAAGGGTAAAAAAATCTGAAAAAGCCTTGACAAACAGAAAATGGTATGTTAAAATAGATACGTTATCCTTGTTTGCACATAATTATTTGCCGTGCAGACGAAATCCAGAAGGAGGTGTATTCAAATGGCAAAGAAGACTGAAAAGTACGAGCTGATGGCTGTATACAGCCTGGCAAACGGTGAAGACGCTGTTAAGGATCTGGTGGCTAAGTTCAAGGCTAAGATCGAGGAAGCAGCTACACTGGAGAACGTTGATGAATGGGGCAAGCGTAAGCTGGCATACCCGATCAATGACGAGCCGGACGGCTACTATGCACTTTACACATTCACATCTGCACCGGAATTCCCGGCAGAGCTGGAGCGTGTACTGAACATCACAGACGGCGTACTGCGGTTCCTGGTAACCGTTGCCGCATAAGTAAAATGTGAAATTCACAGAAAGGAACAGATATGCTGAATAAGGTTATTCTGATGGGCAGACTTTGTGCTGATCCCGAATTTCGTCAGACACCAAGCGGTGTTGCAACCTGCAGAATCAGAGTTGCTGTTGACCGTCCCTTTACAAATAAGCAGACCGGTGAACGTGGTGCTGATTTTATCAATGTCACCTGCTGGCGACAGACAGCTGAATTTGTAAGCCGTTATTTTCACAAGGGCAGCATGATCATTGTGGAGGGCAGTCTGAGAAATAATGACTGGACTGATCAGAATGGTGTAAAGCACTATTCCATGGACGTTCAGGCTGACAATGTTACATTCGGCGAAAGCAAGAGTGCTTCACAGAACAGCGGTTATGGTCAGCAGAATAACGGCGGCTATCAGGCAACTTATCAGCAGCCGAATTATTCACAGCCTGCACCGGCACAGGCGGCTCCTGCTCCGCAGGCAGCTCCTCAGCCTACAGTACAGCTTGGAGATCTGGGTGATTTTGAAGAGATCCTCAGCGACGGCGAAGTTCCTTTCTAATCTCAAAAATGCAGTTTGAGCAGATTGGAGGATATTAAAAATGGAAAGAGCACCAAGAAATAATAAGCGCTCCCGCAAGAAGGTTTGTATGTTCTGTGCAGACCGTGCAGAGAGAATTGATTACAAAGATGTTGCTAAGCTGAAGAAGTGCATGACAGAGCGTGCTAAGATTCTTCCCAGAAGAGTTACAAGCACCTGCGCATATCACCAGCGTGAACTGACATCTGCTATCAAGAGAGCAAGACACGTTGCACTGCTGCCTTACGTAGCAGACTAAATATGTTAAATGAAGGCTTGTCCGTTTGGACGAGCCTTTTTATTTTAGGTTCAAGTTAAAATTATTCAGTTGACATATCAGCTAATAAATGATAAAATATAATAGATAAGAATGAATACAGACTGGAGGACTTTAACGTGAACGTAACCCTTATCACCCATACCCCATTGCCCGAAAAAACTGTTGCCGCAGCAGCTAAACTCTGCTATTCCGACAGCGGAGTTGACGCACTTATGGAGAATATGTCCGATGAAAAGGCAGAGCAGTTTGTGGATATGCTGGCAGGATTCGGACACGAAAGTCCTGTTGAACACGTAACATTTACATTCGGCATAGAGGGCGTTTCCCGTGCGTTTTTAGCACAGGTTACACGCCACAGAATCGCTTCTTTCTCCGTTCAGAGTCAGCGCTATGTAAAGCAGGATCACTTTGAATTCATAACGCCTCCTGCAATTGCAGAGGACGAAGAAGCGGCGGCACTCTATCAGAAGTCCATGGATAACGCTATAAAAGCTTACCATGAACTTGCCGATCGTTTGCAGGAAAAGTATATTCCGGAGCTTCTTGCACAGGGTATGACGGAAAAGGCGGCACGTTCAAAGGCTGAGAAAATGGCTATAGAGGACGCAAGGTTTGTCCTGCCCAATGCCTGCGAAACAAAAATGGTGCTTACCATGAATGTCCGCAGCCTGAGAAATTTTTTCCGCCTGAGATGCTGCAATCGTGCCCAGTGGGAAATACGTGCAGTTGCTGAGGAAATGCTGAAACTTTGCTGCAAGGCGGCACCGGCGCTTTTCCGTACAGCCGGACCATCATGCTGCTGCGGACCATGTACCGAGGGAAAAATGTCCTGCGGAAAGGCAAAGGAAGTTCGTGAAAAATATGAGGTGATTCACAATGGCTGAGGGTAAACTTATAGTCCTTGACGGAATAGACGGCTGCGGAAAAACTACCCAGTTCGGGCTTCTGACAGAAAAGCTCAGAGAAATGAATGTTCCGGTAAAACCTGTCAGCTTTCCGGAATACGACAAACCTTCTGCCGCACTGGTGAAAATGTATCTGGGCGGTGACTTTTCAAGTGTTCCCGGAGGAGTAAATTCCTACGCCGCATCAAGCTTCTATGCAGTTGACCGCTTTGCAAGCTATAAATTGTACTGGGAAGAAGCCTATAAAAAGGGCAGCCTTATTCTTGCAAGCCGTTATACCACCTCAAACGCCATTCACCAGATGGGCAAGCTGCCAAAGGAGCAGTGGGACGGATATTTGGAGTGGCTTGAGGATTACGAATATGACAAACTGGGTCTGCCAAAGCCTGACTGCGTTATATTTCTTAGTATGCCTCTTGAAATTTCGCAGAAACTGCTGATGGAGAGATATAACGGCGACAGCGGCAAAAAGGACATACACGAAAGCGACCTTGAATATATGCGCAGCTGTCTTGCAAGCGCAGAGTATGCCGCAGAAAAGCTTGGCTGGAGGGTAGTTGACTGCTCAGAAGGCGGCAGTATCCGCAGTATACAGTCAATTCATGAGGAGCTTCTGAGTATAACTGAAGAGGTGAATAAATAATGCTGGAGTTCAGGATTTTACAGCTTTCAGACCGGGAATGGGTACAGAGGGCACTTGACAGATCGGGATTTTGGGGCTGTGAATATTCCTTCGCAAATAATCTGGCATGGCGCCGTGCAGCAGACACAAAATTTGCACGGTTTGAGAATTTTTATATATGTGCTTCCTTTGATACAAAGGAGGGAGTTCCTGAGTTTTACTATCCTGCAGGCGGAGGAGATATAAGAAGGGTTTTCCGTGAAATTGCAGAAACAGCTGTTTCCATGAAGGTTCCCATGCAGGTTATAGGCGTCACGGAGCAGAGCCTTGATGTCCTTAAAGATATTTACGGCGGTATGTTTACAGCAGAGCCTTATCCCGACGGATTTGACTATATCTACGAAACAAGGGATCTCACAGAGCTTCCCGGCAAGAAGTATCACAAAAAGAGAGGACATCTTGCCCAGTTCAGAAAAAATTATGAAAACTACAGCTTTTCCGGCATAACTCCGGAGGATTATGATGAATGTATAGCAATGAGCGCACGTTTTTACAATGAAAAGCACGGCTATACCGACAGATCAAGCGTGGCTGAGCAGTTTGCCATACACACCTATTTTTCAAATTTTGAAGAGCTTCAGCTGAAGGGCGGAGTTCTTCGGGTGAATGGAGAGCTTGCAGGCTTTTCCATAGGCGAAAGGCTCACTGACGATATGTTCGTCACTCATATTGAAAAGGCTGATATAAAATACAAGGGCGTGTATACTGCCCTCATGCAGGCGTTCACGGCAGAATTTGCCGCAGGATACCGTTATATAAATCGTGAAGAGGATCTGGGAATAGAAGGGCTTCGCAAGGCGAAAAGAGCCTGTCAGCCTGCTTTTATGCTGAAAAAGTACTGCTGTACATTTCCGGAGCCTGAAAAATTGCTTTAATGTTGTTGTAAAGGAGAAAATTAATATGGTATATGTATTTCTTGCTAATGGTTTTGAGGAAACAGAGGCAATTGCGCCTATAGATATGCTTCGCCGTGCCGGCAAGGAGGTAATAACAGTGGGAGTTACCGGAAAAATCGTCACAGGTTCCCACGGAATTCCTGTAACAGCGGACATTACAGAAGATGAGCTTACAGATTTTTCAGCCGCAGAAATGATAGTCCTTCCCGGCGGAATGCCCGGTACCCTCAATGAGGAGGCGTCAGCTGTGGTACAGTCTGCCATTGATTACTGCATGGACAACAGCATTCCCGTGGGTGCAATATGTGCCGCACCTTCAATTCTTGGACACAAGGGACTGCTTGAAGGCAAAACAGCCGTATGCTATACCGGCTTTGAAAAGGATCTGAAAGGCGCAGTTATCGGCACAGCCGGAGTTGTGACAGACGGTTTGATCACAACAGCAAGAGGTGCAGGCGTGGCAGTGGAATTCGGACTGGAGCTTGTGAAGGTGCTTTGCGGACAGGCTGAGAGCGACAGACTGAGAAGTGCTATACTCTGTGATTGATATGGATATTGCAAATGAGAAAAAGCTTCTCCGCAAGGAGATGAAGGCACTGAGAAAGAGCATTCCTCAGAACGAAAAGGAAAGCCTTGACAGAAGGATACAGGAAAATCTCTTTTCCTCTGAATTTTACAGAAATGCACAGCTTATACTTACCTTTATTTCAGTGGGCGATGAACCGGATACAAGGAATATTCTCCGCCGTGCATGGAAAGAAGGAAAGCTTACAGCAGTTCCCAGATGCCTTCCGGACCATAAAATGTCTTTCTTTATAATAGAAAGCTTTGACGA
>JAQXHO010000104.1 GCA_029007315.1 Oscillospiraceae bacterium | reverse complement strand
TATTTATTGCATATTTTCCCATAAGATTTTTTACACTCTATCAGTATTGCAAAAAAAGCAAAACCTCCGCAAAATCATATATACGGAGGTTTGTGAATAATATTTATTTATTAATTTATTGATGAACGGACAGGAAAATTTAATCATTTTTTAATAAGTATTTCCTTCATCATACAAAGGTCAAATATATTAAGTCTGTCATCTTCATATAAGTCAGCTGCTTTTTGGTCGGCGAGTTTAAATACTCTGCCTCGATAATATCACCGGACGACGCAAGTGATCCCTTAACAGTTACCTTGCATTTTGCTGTATACTGCTTATTACTGTTTTCAGCGGGCTGAATATCTGCAGTGAGCCTGGAGGTGTCACCGGCATTAAGTGACAGTTTATCATGATTCAGGCTGACTCCTGTAACATTTACAAGTTCACCATTTAACTTTCACTTTGCTCTGATTGTAGGATTCCACTCCGGCATAACAAATGTTGTTACTGCACTGTTTTCATCTGCAAGAGGAAGCTTGATATCGTGGCAACCGGTTTCTCAGCCTGCAAATGTATAACCTTCCCTTGTTTTTGCGTTAATTGTAACTATTTCACCAGATTCATAATACACAACTATAGAGTGGCCCATAGAGTCGCCCACATCATTTACAGTAAGAACGCTTTTCGTCACTCTTTTTATTTTGAAAAGATGAAGATTTCTTCCGCCGACTGCCTCTGCCTTAGTATTGCCCACAGGCTGTATTTTCAGTACAAGAAGCTGATCCAGGTCATAGCCTTCCAGAATTTCCACACGCACTGTTTTGCTCTTTTCGCCCGGATTGAATGTGATCTTCTGATCGTCAGCAAAACGGAAATCCTTGCCAATACGTGCATCACCTGCAACAGGCACAACTTCAAAAGTCATTGTTTCATGTGCGGCTTTATTTAGTTTAAGTTCAACATCTACCACATTTCCCGGCTTTACAGCTGAATTAGGTTTTGCAAAACTAAGGGCGGTAAAATCTCTCACGCATACGTCAAGCCATATCGTACCGCCGTTTACTGAACCGCCGGAGTAGTTAAATGCAAATGCATTGAACTGGTTGTTTTCAAATCTGCCGCCTAAAGTGGAGGATTCAGAACCGCTGTAATCAGAGTTTTTGCCAATAGCTCCGATAAATGTATTTTCAGCTATGATATTATCTTTTGAGCCACTGTCATAACAAAGGGTTTCGCCGTAAATACTCTGAAAATAGTTGTTTCGTACAACATTTAATTTTCCGCTGACAGGAAGTGTTACATCACCTCGCAGTACTCCGCCGGAAGTCCAGTGCCATGGAGAACTGTAGACGCAGCCTAAATTTTCAAAGCGATTATTAATAACAACATTTCCGGTACCGTTAATATTTATGGTATTTCGGGCATATTTGTAATCTTTGAAAACAAAGCCCTCGATCCATATGTAATCTCGCTGAAAAAGATTGAATACATCTGTCAGTTTATTGCTTCTTCCGGCTATAGAATATTCTATGGCTGCATTATCGTAATGCTGCACCTGTTCTTCAGTCCAGCCGATATCCCGAAGCCACTGGGCTTTTATCTCAGGAGTAATGGTGGAACCGGTAAAGGTGTCATTATGCTTAATTATTACTTTGCCCACATCAGAATGTTTTTCAGGTCTGAAAACAATCATAGCGTCCTCTGTTCCGGATTCCTTTGGTCTTATATCTTCCTCAATATAAGTTCCGGGACGCACAAGAACAGTGGTGCCGGGCGTTGCGTCGCCGGCAGCTTTTTTGATTGACCTATAAGGATTATCAGAAGATCCGTTTCCGGAGAAATCATTGCCGTTTTAAGCAACATAAATAAATCTTTCATTTGTTTCTGCTGCGCTCACTTCTGCGGCATTAATGATGCCCGGATTTAAAAGGAGATTGGTGCAAGAAAAACAGCTGCCAGTCTTCTCCACCTGCATTTGAGATTTTTCATTCTTTGTTTCACGCCTGCATTCATTCCCTTCTGTGTCTGTAATAATCGTTCATCTTTCATTGTATGTATAGAATTAATACACGATTATTACATAAAACTATTAAACATTATAATTATACCTATCCGTTGTTACAAACATATATAATTTTTTGATAGATATAGTAAAATCATGACGTTTGATTTCAAATAAATACAAACAAGCACAGAATAAAAATGAGTGGTACATTTTTGAAAGTCACCTATGGTGCAGATGCAACACCACGATGTAATCCAAAAATTTTCCGGTTCTGAAAAATCTGCTTATTACATATAATAAGCAGAAAAAGCCGCTGTACTTTTTCCAAGTACAGCAGCTCATTGATAAATTTGTATTTCAGACGTATTTTTCTAATTCGCCATTGTTTCTTTTCGGTACTGAAGCGCAGTTTTGCCTGTTTTTTCTTTAAACTGACGCATTAAGTGATTATCATTATTATATCCGCAAAGTACTGCTATTTCCTGAATACGCATATTGGTATTGGAAAGAAGTTGCATTGCTTTTTTTATTCTGGCTGTGATAACATCATCTTTTATGCTCACTGAAAAAAACTGTTTGTAAAGCCTTTGCAAATGACTGCGGCTTATTCCTATATCACGTGCCATATCGTCAATGTTCCATTGTTTTTGAGGTTCAGCTGTTATATTTCTTCTCAGACGATAAATCTGCTGTCTGTAATCCATAAAGCTGTCTTCCTGGGCTTTTCTTTTTTCGTGTAATAACATTCCGGATTCATAAACTGTTTTTTCTATATCATAAATATCAGCTGAATTCATCTGCAAAAAATATGCAACAAATTCAGGAAGCGCAGCATCACCGAAACGTTCACGAATGCCTGATTCAAAAGCTGAGATCAGATTCTGCACAGTATTATCAACCTCCTGCTGATCAAATGCCGGCACTATGACAGCAAAAGTTTCCTCCTTGATTTTTGCGCAGACCCGGTGTACGCAGAGATTCACCATAATGCTTTCCAGAAACATTTCGAGATCTATTGAGCCGATTTTTCCAGGATAATAGGTAAGCAAAAGCAAATAGCTGTCTTTGCCCTCATTTTTGTATCTTTCAAGGATCTCCGAAGTCTTTACAATAAATCCACGGCTGTTCAGCATACCGGTTACAGGGTCTTTATCGGAATTTTTTTCTATCTGCTGACTTAAATATCTGGAATACAGTTTTTTCTGCAGCATCTTTATGCCGTTGGATACAGAATCGCACCATCCAGCAAAATATTCATCAATAAATATCCGCCGGCATTCTTTATACATAGAAGCAACATAGCCGAATATCTGCCCTGTACAATGAAGTGATGTAAGAATAATCATCAAAGGTTCATGTTCCCTGTTCAGCACAGGCAGAATGTCACTGGTTTTAAATGTATAGCCTGATTCTTCATTATCACCGAATCTTTTTGATAGCAGAAGATACATTTCATCAGAATATCCGAACTGCCTGAAATTGTCAGGATTATCCATGTCGCCCTGCCAGTCACTGCACAGGCATATGTCCATACCTTCCATACAACCAAGTATATGACCCACTTCATCTATACTGTCTGACAATTCTTCCAGTGTGGAATTATCTGACATACGGTGTATAAAATCCGTTGGGAGAAACTGCCGCTTTTCCCTGCTGCGCTCGATCATATCCATTAGATGAGGTTCCATTGGAAGATTTTCACAACATCCGCAGCTTCTGCCAAAGCGCACATATTGTCTGTATATATTCTGACTTACTTTCTCATCTGTAACCATTTCATACAGGCGGCATACAGCGTCAGCTCCGAACTTACTGTCACGTCCTGCAATGGTGGTTACAGAAGGAAAATTCAGAGCAGCATCCCAGCTGCCGTCATAACCTGTAACTTTTACATCCTCAGGTACTCTTATTCCTTTTGAAGTGAGAACGTTTGTAAGTGAAACTGCCATGACATCATTGCAGCATACTACTGCGTCAGGTTTTTCAGTTTTGCCGCTTAATATGTCAATACCAAGCTGCTGAGAAACATTTTTCCAGAAATACCCATAGATAATATCACTTTCTTTTACTTCTATACCTGAATCTATGCAGGCTTCCGTGAATCCTCTCAGTCTTTCCTCAGATGATTTATGACCTGGAATGCCTGCCAGACAGTACAGCTTTCTGCAGCCGTGTTCCTTTATGAGATGGTCTGTCATCATGTACATTCCGCTGTATTCTTCTGCCTCCATTGAAACTGCGTTGTTTGTTTCTCCTCCAAGGACAAGGCATGGAGTAGAAGTCATTACGGCATAATCATAGATCTTTTTGAGAATATCCTGTGCATGAAAACGTTCTGCTGCAATTAAGATTCCGTCAAGTTTCTGAGTGCATATGAGAGTATAGATATTTTCAAGTCCAGATATGTAGTTATCATAATGCAGTTCACGTATAGAATTAAAAACACCGGTATACACAACAACATCGTACCCCAGTATTTTTGCCTCTGCAAAAACTCCCTCTAAAAATTCATAGTCAAGAGAACTGTTTATCTCCGGTATTACAAGCCCAAATCTGCCCCTTGCTTTCATAAAAGTATCTTCCTGCAATCTAAAAAATCCCTCCAATCATCCATAATTTCATACATTAGTTTATTATACATCATAAACAATTTTTTGTCAATTGTTCAAAAAGGCATCTATGAATAACCGTTCACCAGCAATTAAACGGATTTGAAGCATTCATAGACGTCGTTAAGCAGAAAACCGACAGTATTGCACTGTCGGTTTTCCATATGGTAATAGGAGGTTATTAAATCCCTAAAAGGATTTTTTGTAATGTTTCATCTTCATGATCATTCCTTTTTTTAAATTTTTAATTCTGCCTGTGTTATTTCAAACATACATCACAATTATATATATTTTTCTTATTGTATCAATTTTTTGTAATATTTTATCGGATTTTGTAAATAAATATCACAAAGTCCTAAATCATGAATTTTTTAAGGCAACACCTGCAGGGCTTTCTTTGTGCGGTATTGCTTTAAGCATAAAAAAGCACCTCATATCCCGCATAGAGATACGAGGTGCCTGTATTAAAATCAAGTCATTAAAAAACCGTGCTGAATGTACTTTTATTTTTGCCCGGCATGATTATGGAACTGTCACATCCACCAGAGTTTCAGCAGCATCGTTCAGGAAACCATTTATACAGTCATCTGCTGATGAATAGTCTCCAGCACAGTATGATTCCACAGCGTTCTGAAACATATAGTTAATATCAGCATCATACTCTGTAACGACGCTCATATCTATCTTGGAAGCAGACTCAGAAAGTGCAGCAAACTGATCTTGTCCTCCCAGCAGAGGATTGCTGTTTACGCCGGCAAAGATTGTATTCTCCATAACAACCTTGTTGTTTACAAAGTCGCCTTTAACGTCAACATATGCTTGCATGGAAGACTGATCTACTGTCATGTAGTAAATGAACTGACCAGCTTCAGAAGCGTTGTCAGTCTTAGGAGATACGCAGATCCATGTACCGCCCCAGAACCAGCCTGTAGGACCGCATACAACGTTATACATTCCGTATGTAGAACCATCTTCTCCCACTTCGCCTTCAGCCTGAGAAAGCTGAGAACCAGCACCAAGTGACCATGACGGGAAGAAGAATCCGAATGTCTTGTTAGCCTGAGCACCTGCACTCATGCCCTGAGGCAGCCAGTCATCTGTCCACTGATCTGCAGTACTTATATAGCCGGCATCATAGTTTTTCTTTGCCATACTAATAAAATCACCGGTACTGTCAAGGGCATTGTCCATTGTAAGCACTCCGTCCTGTACCCAGGGAGATGTACGGCTGCCGCAGGAGTATGCTCTCCAAACGCCGCCCAGAGAGTCCGCCATAGCAGTCCTGCCATTGGACTTCTCATATACTGTAGAAGCTGTTGCCCAGAAAGCATCCCAGTCAGAGATAGCGGCCTGCATATCATCAGGATTTGTGATGCCCAGGTAATCTTCAGCCAGGTCAGTTCTGTATGCATAGCCGCCTGCTGCAACCTGCCATGTAGCGCCTTTCAGTACGCCGTTCTTATCCTTACCCATGTCCACTGTAAAATCATATGCATTTTCATACATATCTTCTGTGATGCCTACAGCAGACAGAGGGGCAGAATACTCATCGTTGTTCTGGAATTCCATGTTCCAGTCAGCGTCGCAGAAGTACAGATCTACATCGTCGTCAGAAGCAAAATACTGATAATACTTTTCATGAGCCTCTGAACCATATGTACCTACATTCACATAATTCATCATGGACTTATCCATACCGGAAGCATTAGCTACAACGTCATACATATAGGAAAGGTCGTCTTCTGTCCAGCAGAGAATTGTCAGCTCACTGCCGCCCTCTCCGAGAGAAACGTCTGGATTGTCAAGTCCAGAAGTACCGGAACTGTTATTCTCTTCTTCTATGATTTCCTCTTCCTCTGTTTCTTCTTCCGTTATGGGTTCTTCGTCGTCTGAAGAGGCTGATTCTTCCTCTTCAGAAGAATCATCAGAAGAAATGGTTTCCTTGCTTAGTACCAGTATTTCATCTGATGAATTTCCCTTAATAAAAAAGATTACTATGCCAACTATAATACTTAACAGAATAAGCGCACTCAGTATGCAGATTAATATTATAAGTTTTTTCTTCCGTTTGTTTGGTGAAGGCACCACAGCTCCGTTATAACTGTATGCCGGCTGTGAAGCATAAGATCCTGCAGGCGGTGTTGTAAAAAACTGCTGCGACTGAGCTTCATTCTGCTGTACATTCTCACTTAAAGAATCATTATTAAGCATATTCTGCCCTGCTGCCTGTATTGATTCTTTTTTCAATGATGAGCATACGATACATTCCTGTGAGTTATCACTGTTGATTGTACCGCATTTAACACATTTCCACATAATTATCTCCTGTCATACATATTTTGTTTTATATCCCTGTCCGTTTTTAATTAGCCGGATCGCAGGAAATTCATACGTTAACCAGTATAACACAAGCGCAAATAATTGTCAAGATTGCAAATTTTTTATCATACCACAAAAGGCTGTTTTTTTTTGAGCTCTTATGCTGTAAATTGATCAGCACAATTCCTTTGTAATTGGTATAAGTACAGCCCGGCAGGGTGCGCCGTCTGTATTCGTAAGATTTAACGGGGCACAATTTAGATAATATACACCCTCAGGCACATGATCAAGCCTTATTCCCTCAAGCAGTACTGCTTCAGCTCCAAGCAAAACAAGATGCACTGCCATGGGGCCGTTTTCCGGTCCCACAGTCTGAGATTCGTTTCCTATCAGATCAATGCCAGCTTCAGCAAAAGCCTGTGCCGCCTCAAAGGTAACAACAGCCTTTCCTTTTATGAGTATTTTCTGCTGTGCGCCATCATAAGCAGCAGCAGCTCTTTCAAGAATACCTTTTGCTTCATGCGCCGTTATATCTCCTTCATGCTTTGCCACATATGCCGGACCTATAAATTTCTCAAGCGGTATTTCATCAATACCCTTGCCCTCTTTCAGAAAATGAAGAGGAGCGTCTACATGAGTACCATTATGGGCACACATTGAAAACTGCGTCAGATTACAGACATCTCCGTTTTCGATTCTGAGAAGAGCTTTTTTCTCTGGTTTCGGATCTCCGGGAAATACACAGCATTCAAAAAGCGGCTGAGTAATATCATATATCATAAAAAACCTCCCTTCATCAGCTGTCTTTCGGATCCATAATGGTCATGGTACTGCCATTATATGCACGATACATAAAATCATCCGATTCTGGATTTCTGATATTATTCCATACTGAACAGGAAGTACCGGACCATGAACGGGCAAAGTATGCTGTTTCTGATGTCAGATATGCAGTATTGCCCCGAATCTCATTGTTACAGCCCCAGCCTTCAACCTGACAATGCAGCTGAACAGCGTCCGCAACAGCTGTGTTTTCATCATCATAAAATATGTTATTGCGAACAGTAACCTCATTGCCTTTGATATCAATAAAACTGTCTGCGTCCGTCATTCCGCCGCCGTGCATTATACAGTTTTCGATAATATTTCCTGTTGTATATTCCTTTATGTCAACACATTCAGCAGATACTTTTGGTCCGATAGTGCAGTTCTGTATCAGATTGTAATTGCAGTCATAGGAATAAGACGTTGTGGAATTTGCACTTCCTATATATATTCCTTCTCCGTATTTTGCTGTGAGAAGTCCGCAGTCATGCACATTTGCCCCGATAACACTGCAATAGGAACTTCCGTCACGGATATGAATTCCTTCTTCTCCGATATTATAAACTGAAACATTTCTGACTGTTGTGTGATTTGAATTATCCAGCATAATTCCCTTTCTGGCGCTGCAGAAAACAATATCCTCAATATTCCAGTAATCACCGGTTATATAAAGTACCATGCCGTCCGAAAATCCTGCACCTTTCATGATTGCAGGGTCCGATTTATCTGCACTTTTTATTGTAATAGGTGCGTCTGCGGTGCCTTCTGCCGATGACATAAAAAGAGAACCGGCTGTTCCCTTCCGGGTCCATTCATATTCGCCGCCTGCAAGCAGAACAGTATCTCCTGCCGAAACATTTTGCAAAGCGTTATGAAGCTCTTCAGCTGTGCTTACATTAATAATATTTCCCTCTGATGAATTGCAAAGCAGTGTTTCCTTCATCAGACACAGGTCGAAAATATTGATAGTACCGTCACCGTTAAAATCACATTTTTCCAGGTCAGCAAGCTCTGCGCCGTCACAAGCAAGCCATTTTTGAAGCTCTGAGGCGTCTGCAGAGTCATATTCTCTGTCGGAATTTATATTGCCTGCAAAACCGGAATATGACAGGACCGGCAGCATAACTGCAGCTGCACTGCCTGCCAGAATTCCTGCAAAAACAACTGTAAGTATCTTTTTCATTCTCATAACGCACTTCCTCAGTTTTTATTGGCAAAGGTGAAAAACCTGTTTTGCGTTTATTATAGCATAAAATCGAAGATTTTGTGCTATAATCGCCCGATATGAAGGGAGCAAAGCTTGCTTTGCGTATCTGCAAGGGCATTTAAATAAATTATAATGAATGCTTTGCATTCATTATAGCATAAATCGCTGAACTATTCAAGCATCTGCCGGCAGCATTTCATATCTCTCAATTTTTTCCGTTTACCATATTTCACCGGGATACTTCATATCCCAGCTTTTACGAAGTCCCGTCATAATTTCCATAACATCGCAGGTTTCCTGCAAATGGAGTATAGAAGAGTTTCGGGTGCGTACTGCTTCTTCCATATCCAGTATTTCATAATACAAAGCATCTGATGTTTTTCCTGCATATATTTCCTGCTTTTCTCCTGTTTCAGCGTCAACTATAACAGCATGGTCTGCCCGTGGATATTCCATAATTTCAATATATCCCTTCTCGCAGCTTATCATGGCTCTTTTAGGCTGTTTTGAGTGCATACTGAGCGCAACAGCTGCCATTTGTCCTCTGGAATTTTTAAGCAGTATTGAAGCATTTTCGTCTGAGCCTGTTGGAGATGGTTTCCACTGGCTTACAATTTCCTGTGGACTTTCCTCCATAAATCCTCTGACAACTGACAGAGCATATACTCCGATATCGAGCAAGGCGCCGCCTGCCAGATCCATATTAAAGAAACGGTTATTCATGTCGTATTCCTTGAAGCTTCCAAAATTCACTGTAATGATCTGGACCCGTCCAAGCCTGCCGCTTTCCATAATGTCCCGGAGCTTTTTATATAACGGCATATGCCAGATAGTCATTGCTTCTCCTATCATAAGATTTTTTTCATCTGCAAGAGCAGTCATTTTCTCAAGCTCTTTGCTGTTCAGCGTTATGGACTTTTCCACCAGAATATGCTTTCCGCTTTCCAGTGCGGCTTTCATATACTTATAATGGGTATTGTGCGGTGTTGCAATATAGATTATATCTGCCTGCGGATCAGTGAAAACCTCATCAATGGAATCATATACTTTGTTTACATTATATTTTTCCGCAAAGGATACAGCTTTTTCATGGGTTCTGTTGGCAACGGAATACAGCACCCTTCCGTTTTTCTCTAATGCCGCAGCCATTTCATTGGCTATAACGCCGCAGCCTATTACTGCCCAGTTTAGTTCACGATTTCTCATAATAACTCCTTTCTAAACTGTCTGTGTCACATATGCACAATAAAGACAATATCGCACAAAGACTGTGCGGTACTGCTTATAATTTTACTCACCGAATCCGTTATCAAACATCTCTGCGATTTCGTTAAGAACTGCCTGTTCATCTGCACCGTCACAGATAATTTCAACTTCGCAGCCCTTCTTCATGCAGGCAGACATGATCTGCATGGGCGCCTTTGCCTTAATGGTTTTGCCGTTTGCATTGAGTGTTACCTCGCAGTCAGGTTGTGCCTTTACTGCCTTTGCCAGAATGCCTGCCGGACGCATATGAATACCCTGTTCATTTACAACTGTTACCTTTTTAGTTACCATAATAATTTACTTCTTTAATCTTAGTTAATTTGTAGTTTTTATACACGCTTTTTCTTCAGAAGCGCAAGCATGAGCATACCCACAACTGAACCAACTGCAAGAGAAACAATATACAGCGGCCAGTTGCCTACAACTGCGAATACAAAGATACCGCCGTGAGGTGCCATAAGTGTGCAGTTAAATGCCATTGAAAGACCGCCTGCCACAGCTGCACCTGCTATACATGAAGGAATTACTCTCAGCGGGTCAGATGCAGCATAGGGAATTGCACCTTCTGTAATAAAGCTAAGACCCATGATGTAGTTTACAGGACCGCTCTTTCTTTCTTCTTCTGTCCATCTGTTCTTAAAGAATGTTGTTGCAAGTGCTATTGCAATAGGAGGAACCATTCCGCCGATCATAATCGCCGCCATAATGTCATAGTTTCCGGAGGCAATTGCTGCTGTACCAAATACATATGCAGCCTTATTGAATGGGCCGCCCATATCAATTGCCATCATGCCGCCGAGAATACAGCCAAGAACTATTTTGCTTGAATCACCCATGCTGCTGAGCAAGTCTGAAAGCCCTGTATTCAGCATTCCCATGAAAGGATTTACAGCACACATTATTACTGCTATCAGTCCAAGACCTGCAAGCGGATAGATAAGAACAGGCTTGATGCCGTTTAAGGACTGGGGCATCTTATCGCAAAGCTTCTTAATGCCCAGCATAAGGAAACCGCCTGCAAAACCTGCAAAGAGTGCGCCAAGGAAACCGGAGGGAACATCACCGTCGTTGGAAGCTACAATCATAAACAAAAGGTTTGAGGGTTCATCGTCCATTGCCTCGTAATCAACGTCATTGGGAACTGTCATGGCAGCCAGTGAAGGAGCCTTTACAGCCTCACTTTTCGCATGAGGAATGGCAATACCCTCACCCACAGCAGTTGAACTCATTTCTTATCTTGCAAGAATGCCCTTTTTGTAAGCCTCCGGGTCTGCAACCTTTCCGCCCTTTACCTGCAAAGCTACCAGCATTTCAATAGCCTCAGCCTTGTTCTGAGGAGCAGCATCCAGCTGAATACTCTCCTTGTTCAGTAAATCAATAATTCGTATAATAATCCTCCGTTCTTTTTTTGTTATTTATTTTAACTGTTCCAGCAGTTTATAAACATCTTCTTTTTGCGCAAGTCCCTCTGAAAATGCTGTTGCACCTCCGGAGGCTGTACCAAGTTTCAGTGCGTATTCATAGCCGCCTTCTTCAAGACCTGCAATAAATCCTGCAAGCATAGAGTCACCTGCGCCTACGGAATTTTTTACCTTACCCTTGCAGGTACCGCATTTGTGGACCTTACCGTATTCATCCACAAGAATCGCACCGTCGCCTGCCATTGAAACAAGTACATTCATAGCACCCATTTCTCTTAGTTTTTCCGCATAGCTGATAATTTCATCTTCGCTTGTAAGAGTTACGCCGAACATCTCGCCAAGCTCATGATTATTCGGCTTGATAAGAAAAGGCTTGTATTTCAGAACGTTCATAAGGAGATCCTTTGTGGCGTCCACAACCACACGGATATTCTTTCCCGAAAGCATTTCAAGTATCTTTTCATAAATGTCAGAAGGCAGCGTATTGGGAATACTTCCAGCCAGCACCAGTGTATCACCGTCTGTGAGGTTTTCAAGTTTCTCAAAGAGCATGGACACTTCCTTTTCACTGATGTCAGGTCCCTGCCCGTTAAGTTCCGTTTCCTCTGCAGACTTGATTTTAACATTGATTCTGGAAAAGCCTTTTTCAAGGTGAACAAAATCCGTTTCGACGCCTTTTTTCTGTACGCCTTCTTCAATAGCCCTGCCTGTGAAACCTGCTGTGAAGCCCAGTGCCTTTGAGGAAATTCCCAATTCCTTCAGAACTATGGAAACATTTATTCCCTTTCCTCCAAAGTAAATCTCTTCATGTCCGGAACGGTTCACGCTTCCCAGCTGCATTCCGTCAGTATGCACTACATAATCAATGGCAGGATTGAATGTAACAGTATAAAACAATTATAATACCTCCTTTATCGATGCTTCGGACAGATATTTTTTATCAGAAACCCTGTCCGTAATAATAATACCACTGTTTAAGCCTGCAAATTTTACCGATGTTACCTGATCAAATTTAGAATGGTCTGCAAGAATATAAACTTCCTTGCTCTGATGTATTACCGTTCCTTTTACAATCGCCTCGCTTTTGTCCGGTGTTGACAATCCTCCGGAAAGGGATATCCCGTTTACTCCTAAAAAACATTTTGTAAAATTATAATGCTGCAGGGATATCACACATTCTGCGCCAACAATTGCCTCAGTGGAAGATTTTATCTCACCGCCAGGTATATAAACCCTGAACCCTCTCTGTGCAAGAAGTTCTGCATTCATAAAGCCGTTTGTGACGAATGTGACGTTTTTTGACTGAATGTGGTCGATCATCTTTTCCGTGGTAGTTCCTGCATCAATATACACAAGATCACCCTCATCAATAAGAGATGCAGCATATTTTGCAATGGATGTTTTTTCTTCAACAAACATTACGGATTTCTCAGCTACGTCATTCTCATAACGTGAGGAATTGTCGCTCAGCGCAATGGCACCGCCATGTACCTTTGTCAGCAATCTGCGTTCTGCCAGCACATTCAGATCTCGTCTTATTGTGGATTCAGAAGAATCAAGCGCCGTGCATAGTTCACCGAGCTTCGCACTTCCCTGACGATTTACTATGGCAAGTATCATCGAGTGTCTGTCTTCAGTAAGCAATCTTTCAACCTCCTTTGTGATTGATTTTGAATTGTTATGACCTTTTTTGACATCATAATACCATAACCTTTAACAGATGTCAAGCATTTTCTGTCATTTTCACTCAAAAGCAATCACATTCAGTTAGATGCACAAAACACAGCAGTCTTATTTATGCACATTAAACAACATCTGGTCATATGAAGTTTCTAATTACTCCTTATTCTGTCTTAATGTTTTATAACGATAATCTGTAATTCCCATCAACGTGATTATCCGGCATTTGCACTTGCAATTTCCTGGAAATTGTGGTATACTATATTAAATTTATAACAAAAAGAGGTAGAATCAATGCATAAGGAATACTTAATGGGCAACGCCGCTATTGCAAAAGGCGCAATGGCTGCCGGTCTGAATCTCATTTGCGGCTATCCCGGAACACCATCCACAGAAGTTCTGGAAACAACTGCAAAAAATAATGACGGCAGTATATACGTTGAATGGTCGGTAAATGAAAAAGCCGCACTCGAGCTGGGTGCAGGTGCGGCATACTGCGGCGCAAATGCTATGGTAACAATGAAACAGGTGGGTCTGAATGTGGCTGCTGATCCGCTTATGAGCCTTGCGTATATCGGCGTAAAAGGCGGCATGGTGATTATGGTGGCAGACGATCCGGGTCCTATATCTTCACAGACAGAACAGGACACAAGAACTTTTGCCATGTTCTCAAAACTTCCATGCTTTGACCCTTCATCAGTCCAGGAAGCATATGACATGATCGGAGAGGCTTTTGAATATTCTGCGAAGTATAAAACCCCTGTTTTCTTCCGTCCTACCACAAGAGTCTGCCACGGCTATGCAGCGGTAGATGTCAAGGATAAGGAAGAATACAAGGTAAATACTCCCGAAGGGTTTGTGAAGGATTCATCAAAATGGGTTATATTCCCACGTCTGTCCTACAATGCACACATTAATATTGAAAAGAGAAATGAAGAGCTTAAAGACGTATTTTCAGAATACAAAAGAAATTTCACTCTGCCAGCTTCAGATATATCATGCAGAAAAGGCATTGCCACCCACGGCATAAGCTATACATATGTGCAGGAGGCTCTGAAAGGTAAAAATGCACCCTCTGTTTTCAAGGTTTCCACTCCTTTTCCATTTCCGGAAAAGGCAGCACTTGAATTTTTGCAGAGCCTTGACGAGGTTCTCTGCATTGAGGAACTTGACCCTGTTATCGAACGTGAACTTACCTATGTCTGCGGCAAATATCACCTGCCTGTAAAAATTTTCGGAAAACTTACCGGCAATGTGAAAACAGCAGGAGAAAACACCTGCGACAGTACGGCTTCTGATATTGCAGAATTCATGGGCTGGGAAAAGGACAATTCACAGCTGGCTTTAATTCCTCCGCTTCCTGTACGTCCTCCTGTTTTATGTGCAGGCTGTCCTCACAGAGCAAGTTTCTATGCCGTAAAAATGGCTATGAAGGGTCAGAAAAGCGTATTCTGCGGAGATATTGGCTGCTATACACTGGGCAACGCTATGCCTCTTGATATGGTGGATACCTGTCTTTGCATGGGTGCAGGAGTAAACATCACACAGGGCATAGGAAAAATCGAACCTGATACAAAGTGCTTTGCCTTTGTGGGTGATTCGACCTTTTTTGCCTCTGCTATAACAGGCGCTGTAAATGCCGTTTATAACCAGGCAGATATGACTCTTGTTATTCTTGACAACTCCACAACAGCCATGACAGGTCATCAGCCTCACCCTGGTACCGGACGCACCATGATGGGCGAAATTGTTGAAAAGATAAGCATTGAAGCAGTCCTCAGAGGAGTTGGCGTTCAGACTGTGGAAACAGTAAATCCGCTGGAACTTGAAAATTCAATCAAAACAGTAAAGAGAGTATCTGCTGAAAAGGGCGTTAAGGCTATAATTTTCAAGTCACCCTGCGCTGTTCTTATCAAACCAGAGAAACCTGTTGTTATTGATGAAAACAAATGCATTCAGTGCAAAAAGTGCATAAACAGCCTTGGCTGTCCCGGAATTGTTATTCGTGACGGAATGGTTAAGATCGATAATTCTCTCTGCACAGGCTGTAAATTGTGTACTCAGATATGTCCTGTAAACGCTATCGGAGGTAAGGAAAATGAATAATTCATCATGTAATATTCTTCTCTGCGGAGTTGGAGGACAGGGAACGGTGCTTACATCAAAGCTTATTGCCGCCTCTGTTATGGAAAAAGGTTATAACGTCATGAGCGCTGAAACAATAGGCATGGCACAGAAGGGCGGTAGTGTATTCAGCTTTCTAAGATACGGAAAAGGCATTTACAGTCCTATGTTCGGCAAAAAACAGGCTGATATTATAATTGCTTTTGAGCCTGCCGAGGCTGTCAGAATGATTCCCTATTTAAAAGAAGACGGCACTGTCATAGTAAACAGCAGTCCCATAATACCGGTAACTGCCGCACTTAAAGGCTCAGACTACAGTGGTGATGAAATGATCAGTTTTCTCAGAGAAAATGTAAAAAATCTTATCATCCTGGACGGTGAGAATGCCTGCCGCAAAGCAGGTTCACCCAGAGCGCTTAACATGATAATGTTAGGCGTGGCAGTATCAACAGGACTTTTTGACATTACATCAGCAGATATAATAAGCGCCATGAAAAGAATTGTAAAACCACAGTTTTTTGAAATGAACGAAAAAGCTGTTGCCATGGGTTATGAGATTGGCACTTCTGAATTAAAATAATTACCGGAGGGATACATCATGCAGATTTCAGAGAAACAAATTGAACTTGTTAACGGCAGAATAAAGGCTCTTATAGAATCAGAAAGCTTCTATGGCAAAAGGCTGAAGGAATACGGCATTGACCATATCGAAACAGCAGAGGACTTTCTGAAACTGCCTTTTTCTGAAAAAAATGATTTGAGGGAGGCTTATCCACTCGGACTTATGACAGCTCCGGAGGAAGAAATAGTACGCATACACTCATCTTCCGGTACAACTGGAACACCTGTTATAATTCCGTATACAGCAAAGGACGTTGACGACTGGGCAGTAATGTTTTCAAGATGCTACGAAACAGCAGGCATAACAAATAAAGACAGAATCCAGATAACTCCCGGTTACGGTCTGTGGACGGCAGGAATAGGTTTCCAGAACGGCGCTGAAAAGCTTGGGGCAATGGTAATCCCAATGGGTCCGGGAAATACTGACAAACAGCTCCAGATGATGCAGGATATGAAAAGCACTGTAATTTGTGCAACATCATCTTATGCACTTCTTCTTGCTGAGGAAATTCAGAAAAGAGGTATCGGTGACAAGATAAAGCTGAAAAAAGGAGTTATCGGTTCAGAACGCTGGAGTCAGAAAATGCGTGACCGCATTTCATCTGAGCTTGGAATTGAGCTTTATGACATTTACGGCCTTACTGAAATATACGGTCCGGGTATCGGCATCAGCTGTGAAAAGGAATCAGGTATGCATTACTGGGACGATTACATATATATTGAAATAATCGACCCTGTGACCGGCAAAAACGTTCCCGACGGTGAAATCGGTGAAATAGTTATCACTACTCTTGTAAAAGAAGGCGCTCCTCTTATTCGCTACAGAACCCATGACCTTTCAAGAATTATCCCGGGACAGTGCAGCTGCGGACGCAGTTATCCCAGAATCGACGTAATAATGGGAAGAACTGACGATATGATGAAGATAAAGGGCGTAAATGTATTCCCAAGTCAGATCGAAGAAGTTCTGGGAACATTTGAGGAAATTTCCAGCGAGTATCAGATTCGTATTTCTCACCTTGAAGGCAAGGACACAATGAGAATTTATGTGGAATCAACCGGCGATTATGACTGGAATGCTCTCAGTAAACACATTGCTGAAAAGGTAAAGAGCAAAATCGGATTTACTCCTATTATAAAGATAGTTGAAATAGGAGTACTTCCCAGAAGCATGAAGAAAACTGCAAGAGTAATTGATGAAAGATACGACTGATAAGCCGGCGTTCTCTTCCATGAGGAATAAGCTTCGGAAAGATGCTGCATCGGATTCATAAATCGTGTGCGTTGACAATCGAGTAGGAGGCTACCCATTATGAGTAGCCGACCTCTCACACCACCGTGCGTACCGTTCGGTACACGGCGGTTCAATAATTTGAGTGAAGTACCTTGTATCGGTAGTATGTCATCATACCCGACTGATGCAAGGTATTTGTTTGTTAATGACCTATGCAGAATGTAGCTGTCAGCAATTCGCCAATAGCCTTTCCTGCTGTTCGCCCACTTCCAAGTCTGACAACATCATCGTACTTGGTCTTTTTTTATTCCACTGTTTCCAATAGATTTATCAAATGCCGTCAGATATATGTTGCTGAGCGGTGGTGAAAGGTTTCCGCCTTGCGGTGTTACTTCAGATTCCACCTCACAATGGACACTCTTGCTGTTCGGCTAACACTTCCTACTGCCAAGCGTGTAGCGGACTTTCACCGCCAAGTTATTGCCCATGTCAGGCGTACAAAAAACCGCCCATACCGCAGAGAAACGGTACAGGCGGTTATTATTATGATCGTTTACTTTTTCAGAATATCCTCCCATGAGGGATTCATTCCTGCGGCGGTCTGTGCGTAGTATGTGAGAATATATGCCGCATCTGAAATTGTAATCTTTCCGTCTTCATCAACGTCAGCTGCTTTAAGCTGTTCTTCGGTGTATCCGCTGATATCCATTCCTGCGGCAGCATTTGCATAAATCATAAGCGCCATTGCAGAATCTGAAATATCAATTTTTTCATCACCGTTGACATTGCCCTTTTCAACCGGAACGGTTTCTGT
>JAQXHO010000103.1 GCA_029007315.1 Oscillospiraceae bacterium | reverse complement strand
TTTTTCTCTGCGATTTTGTCAACGCAGTCAAAAGCAAAGTTGAATTTATCCTCATTCTTGAAAGAGATTTTTGTCAGAACGCCGTTTTCGTCTGTTTCAGTGTCGATAAAGTCATCTGCAACAGTTTTCTGATTAAGCTCCTTGTGATAGTCCGGAACTTCAACCAAAGGTGCAGGTTCTTCATGTGCTGCTGCGTCGGGACGAAGAACTATTGCATAAACCTCGCAGTCTTTGCCGTCAAGGGCACGGAGAGCATGGGGTTCGCCGCTGTTGTAGTAGATAGTGTCACCTGGGTTCAGAATCTCCACACGGTCACGGATCTGTATCATAACTCTGCCCTTGATAACAATGTCTATCTCCTGACCCTCATGGGAGGAAAATGACATTTCAGTGCTGTCTGAATAGGGCAGTTTTACCCAGAAAGGCTCTGCAATCTTGTTTCTGAATGAAGGTGCAAGGTGGTAGTATGAAAAGCCTGTTTTTCTTGCAATGGGAAGACCCTCACCCTTGCGTGTCACTGTATACAAAGACAGAACAGGACTGCTTCCTTCAAGGAGATCTTTTATTTCTACGCCAAAAATGTCAGCACACTTATAAATGAAGGTGAATCCAAAGTCTGTTTCACCCTGTTCAAGGATATGATATTGTTCCTCGGTAATTTCTGTTTTGGCAGCCATTTCTGCTTCTGAAAGGCCGGATATTGTACGAAGCTCACGTATTCTTGCAGCCACGTCTTTAAGCTGTGTTTCCATATTATTTCCTTCTTTCCCGCCTGAAGGCGTAACATTTTTTGTGGGAAAATATCTGTGTGAAGACAAAAAAATCTCAAGCAAAATTTTCCTCTTGTGAAAATTTTACTTGAGACGAATATTTCTATCCGCGGTACCACTCAAATTGCGCAGTTTATGCGCCCCTTTACGGCTCTAACAAGCCTTGTGCCGTCACGTTGCACTTACGGGAATGTCTACTATGCCAAAGCAGTTCGGATTCCAGCTCAGAAGTGATAGGTCATATTGTTCTTTTTCGTACCGGTTCACACCACAGTCCGGCTCTCTGTGACTTCCAAAAACAGACCGTCTTCGTCATCGCTATTTTACCACATGATTAAATTGTATTTTTATATTATCATATTTCTGCAATTTTGTCAAGTGATTTTACAAAAATTGAAGTAATGGCTTTATAAATTTTTTCTGTATTTTCTGTTTTTTTACAGCAGCAAAATATTATATGTGTACAAAAAGTAAAATTATATTATACAACAAATCTTTCCCTTTACTTATTTGGAATTTTATGATAAAATATTTATATATATAGAGTGATTTGTGTACATTTCAGCCAAGGAGGCATTATTATGAACACAAAAAAATTCTTTTATTCAATTGAAGCTTCATTAATTTGTTCTGCAATGATCTTCAATTTATCCTCAGCTGCAGAAGCACAAAGTCAGGTTACTGATGACATTAAAGAAAGAACCGCCACAGTAACACTTTCTGATATCGGCTTCGTACAAGCTGAGGTATTATCGAATTCTGATTCAGGCTTTTTATTCTGTGACCAGCTTGATTCCAACAACACCCTTGCATATGAAGCAATGGGAACTTATCTGGAAAATCCGGCTGATACGTCTTTTACTATTCAATTAAAAGAAAACATTGTTCTGGAGCGTTCTTCTATCAATATAAACAACTGGTCTGATGAAGAGTACAGTGAATACGCCAATGCCATATTAAGCGCTGTAATGCCCGGAGTAATTGCTTTCACACTGGATTACCCAGAACTATTCTGGCTTAATTTTTCTGAAATTGGCTGCGGTACTCCTTCAAACAGCTTGTCTTACAGTATCGGATCAACTAAAAAATGGAAAATTACTATCTCAAAGATTACTGTCACGCCAAACTATGACACCAATTTCACTGATTTTGACACTGTTCTTGATGTTAAAAATAGTGTTGACCAAATAGTACAGGATTATGAGATAACAGGTGAAACAGATTACGAAAAATGTAAAAGCATATATGAGAGTATTATCGCAAATACTGACTATGAAATTACTGCAAGATACGCACATGGCATTGCCGGTGTACTGTATGATAAAAAAGCAGTATGTGAAGGCTACTCAAAAACATTCAAGATTCTGTGTGATCGTGAAAATATTCCCTGTCTTTCTGTTCTTGGTAATTTTGATGAATCAAATCTTACCGCACATATGTGGAATTATGTTTATCTCGATGGCGCATGGTATGGATGTGATCCTACATATGATGAATCAACAGGTGATTTACGTTATTTTATGCGTGGTTCTGATTATTTTAATAAAAGCCATACGCCGGAAAGTCCATATTCTGTCATTACGCTGTCATTCCCGGAACTTTCTTCAACCGACTATGCTCCCAAAAGTGAAGTTACAACCACTCTGCCCATAACAACAACCACCACTGAAGATACAATTTTAACCTCTGAAACTACTGAATCATATACAACAACTACTACTGTCGAGTATACAACTACTGCTTTAACATCTACTGAAACAGTCACCACTACAACTACTGATAATACAGCTTCCAGTTCAACCGCTACAGAAACATCTGAAAGCGATATCATAACTACATCTGTCAGCACTTCCGAAACAACAACATATACAACAAGTGAAACATCAGCCACTTCTGCAACAACCTCAGAAATTGTTTATGGCGATATAAATAATGACGGCGAAATTTCCTTAATAGATCTTTTACTGCTCAGAAAATTCATAAATGGCATTGATATTGCACCAATTGAATTCATTAATGCTTTTGACTGCAATAATGATGGAAGTGTAAATATTCTTGACGCTGTATTCCTGTTTGAAATAATAATAAATCAATATTCATGATCTGAAAAAGGCTGCTGTATACAACACATACAGCAGCCTTAGTTTATTAATTTATTTTTTCCAGATACCACAACTGACTGGAATCACCGGTAAATGTCTTAATAACTGCATTTCCGGCAGATGAATATGCTGTTCCTCCTGCAGTGCCGTTCTGACTACCTACTGCTGCAAGACAAGCGCTTCTGTTTGTTCTGCATGAAAAACGTATGGTACCGTTTTTCTGAGGTTCTATTACAAATGTCTGAGCCGGAGCGTCCACCGGATTATAAATTTGAACATTGCTTCCGCCTACTGCCCATCCGCCTATTTTTACTATATCCACTACCCTGTTTGTACCGTTTGAAGAACACATGGTATAAAGCCTATAGGAATTTGTTTCCTTATCATAGGATATTCTGAATTGCTGTGAAGCAGTGTTGTTGGATGTTTGCTGAATAACGTTTGTTCCGTTTGAATCACTGCCGCCTGCTACTGTAAGATACAGTCCGCTTCCGGCATTTTTTATTCTGTAGACACTTCCTGAATCAATTGAAGCTTCTTCACCTTTGGAATTATTTGACTTATGAATTATAACGGCATTTTTACCCATGGCATTATAACGCTGCTTGACAATGCTTGCATCATATGTAACGGTTCCTTTCAGCGGATCAGCAACAAGGACCGTTCCCGCAGATTTATCATAACCCACAAGAACAAGACAATGCTCACTTCGCTTCCATGTCACTCTTTTTCCGTCCGGCGTATTCCATGAAGAACCTGTTGTAGGATTGCACATATTCATTGTACCCCAAAATACGACCGGTATTCCGGAGGCTACATATTTATATAGATCTGTAAATTCTCTTCCGGATATGTTTTCTGCATATGAAGCATTCTTCTTGGCAGTAAAATAAGCATTGGCAGTTGCAACAATGGCTGGTGCATAACATCCATATCCAGATGAAGATGTGGGATTTCCAGGAAATACATATGTAAAATCTGCACCGTAAGTTCCTGTATTATTCATTCTTGGAAGGTAATTCATTGCAATATCATATTTATCCGCTGAAAAGCCATGGTAATTCAATGCAATTGTAAGTGCAGTAGCTTCACAGCCTGTAGGCAGCGCAGGAGAAGCATTCTGCAGGATACAGTTTACATTTATTTTTGTACTTGACGGCATTACAGTTGTTGTAGTTGTAGTCGTTGTTATGGCAGTTGTTGATGCTGTGGTTGTACTTGTAGTTGTTGTTGTGGTGGTGGTACTTGTAGTTGTAGTTGTTGTTGTGGTGGTGGTACTTGTAGTTGTGGTAGTTGTCGTTGTTTCCGTAGTTGTTATAACAGGAGGATTAATAAGATATTCTTCAAAGCTTGATTCTGTAATCCCGGCAGCTTTCATTGAATAATACTCAAGCACAAGGAAAGCGTCTTCAATTGTTATTGTTTCACTGCAATTGCAGTCTGCACTTATAACTTGTTCATTAGTAAATTTATGTTCTATATCAGCAGCTAATAGAGCATATAGCTTTAATATCAAAGAAGCGTCAGTTAAATCAACACTTTCGTCACTGTTTAAATCACCAAGAGAAATAATCGGTTCATTAATATCTGATACAGTAGTTAATGTTGTCTGTATTTCAGAATTATCAGTTGTATCCGGTTCTGCAGCAGAAGTTACTGTCAGCGTTTCTGAGCTAATGTCTTCCGAAGGTGCAGTTATAGTCACGGAAGATGTGTTATCCTCAGATTCACTTTCTAATTCAGATTCTTGCTCATTATTATACACGCTCTCTTCAGGTACAGTGGATTCATATGCCGTAGACTGAATGTTTTCAGCGGAAACCTGTAATCCGTTTAAAGGAATAATTCCAACAATACAGCACAATGCAGCATAAGCACTTAATAGACGCAGTAAATTCTTGTTTTTCAATATACATACTCCTTTTCTTAATAAGATATTTCTATAATTATAGCGATTTTTTGCTATAATCGCCCAATTTGCAGGAAGCAAAGCTTGCTTCGCGTATCTGCAAGGGGGCATTAAGATAAAATAATGAATACTGTGCATTCATTATAGCATATATTTTCTGTTTGTTCAAGTGGTAAGAATATAGGTGTCAGCTAATTAACAATTGACAAAATCAAAATGATGTTGTATAATAGGATTGTATAAAACATCTAAAGTGACTTATAAAATAAGGTTTTAAAATAATATATAAAATACTGAGGAGGTTAAGTATGATAAGATGGTTTGTTG
>JAQXHO010000102.1 GCA_029007315.1 Oscillospiraceae bacterium | reverse complement strand
CTTAGAACTTGCCAGCCTTAGCAGCTTCTTCAACAGAAACGGCAACAGCAACAGTTGCGCCAACCATGGGGTTGTTGCCCATACCGATCAGACCCATCATTTCAACGTGAGCCGGAACGGAGGAAGAACCTGCGAACTGAGCGTCAGAGTGCATACGGCCGAGAGTATCAGTCATACCATAGGAAGCAGGACCTGCAGCCATGTTATCCGGGTGGAGTGTACGGCCTGTACCGCCGCCGGATGCTACAGAGAAGTACTTCTTGCCCTTATCGATGCATTCCTTCTTGTATGTACCTGCAACAGGGTGCTGGAATCTTGTGGGGTTAGTGGAGTTACCTGTAATGGAAACGTCTACGCCTTCCTTCCACATGATAGCAACGCCTTCGGTAACGTCATTTGCACCGTAGCAGTTAACCTTTGCACGAAGACCATCGGAGTAAGCCTTGCGGAATACTTCCTTAACTTCGCCTGTGTAGTAATCCATTTCAGTTTCAACGTATGTAAAGCCGTTGATTCTTGCAATGATCTGAGCTGCGTCCTTGCCAAGACCGTTGAGGATAACTCTCAGAGGTTCCTTACGAACCTTGTTAGCCTTTTCAGCGATACCGATAGCGCCTTCAGCAGCAGCGAAGGACTCGTGACCTGCCAGGAATGCGAAACACTTTGTTTCTTCCTCAAGCAGCATCTTGCCCAGGTTGCCGTGGCCAAGACCAACCTTACGCTGATCAGCTACAGAACCGGGAATACAGAAAGCCTGCAGACCTTCGCCGATAGCAGCAGCAGCGTCAGCAGCTCTGCGGCAGCCCTTCTTGATAGCAATAGCAGCGCCTACTGTGTAAGCCCACTTAGCGTTTTCGAAGCAGATAGGCTGAATGCCTTCTACCTGAGCGTAAACATCAAGACCGGCAGCCTTAGTAATTTCAGCAGCCTCTTCGATTGTGCTGATGCCGTAGCTGTTCAGCACTTCCAGGATCTGCTTTTCTCTTCTCTCATAAGATTCAAACAATGCCATGTTGGTTTACCTCCTTTGTTTCTCTTATTCTTTTCTCGGATCAATGAACTTGACAGCGTCTGCAACACGGCCATACTGACCCTGTGCCTTTTCAAATGCAGTATTTGCATCGTCGCCAGCCTTGATGAAGTCCATCATCTTGCCGAAGTTTACGAACTTATAGCCGATGATCTCATCATCTTCATTCAGAGCCAGAGCTGTAACATAACCGTCTGTCATTTCGAGGTAACGAGGTCCCTTTGCCAGAGTACCATACATTGTACCAACCTGTGAACGGTTGCCCTTGCCCAGGTCCTCAAGACCTGCACCGATTACAAGACCGTCTTCAGAGAATGCACTCTGTGTACGGCCGTATACGATCTGGAGGAACAGTTCTCTCATAGCAGTGTTGATAGCGTCGCATACCAGGTCTGTATTCAGAGCTTCCAGAATAGTTCTGCCGGGCAGAATTTCAGACGCCATAGCAGCGGAATGTGTCATACCGGAACAGCCGATAGTTTCAACCAGACATTCCTGGATTACGCCTTCCTTAACGTTCAGGGAGAGCTTGCAGGTGCCCTGCTGCGGTGCGCACCAGCCCACACCATGTGTAAAACCGGAAATATCGCTGATTTCCTTAGCCTTTACCCACTTTGCTTCTTCCGGAATCGGAGCCGCACCATGGTTTACGCCTTGTCTTACGCAGCACATTTCATTGACTTCGTTTGAATAAATCATTTTTATACTCCTTTCGTAGTAGGACATACTGTGCAGTAACACACACATTCATTATACTACATTTCCGGTCAGGAATCAAGCTTTTTTTCAAAAAAATACACTGTTCCATAAATGGACACATATTACTCAAAAAACTGCTTGAAAAAACCGGTTTACTGTGCTATAATACATTTATTGCCCTTTGAGGAGGTATGATTTATGGACAAAAAAATGGACAACAGCACAAAAAACAGTATCGGAAGACTTATTTTCGTAGCCGCTTTTCTTCTTTTGCAGATTGGCTGGATACTTATTCTTTTTTTCAGATTCGGTCAGTCAAGCGTATGGGTAACTGCGTTTTTCAATGTTCTGGCAATTCTCCTTGTACTGGAAATTGTAAACAAACTGACAAACGCAGCATTCAAGCTTCCATGGGTAATACTGATTCTTATATCACCTGTGGCAGGACTTGTCCTCTATCTTTTGACAGGCCGTTCGGGAATCACAAAAAAGCGTGAGGAAAAGCTCAGCACCATCGGAAATATGCTGAGAAGCCGTTATCTCACAGGAAACGGTGCCTTATCTCCGGAAGATGAAACAAAACTTTCATATGCCCCGCAGCTTCGCTATATCCGCACTGACAGCAATTATCCTGCCTTCTCCGGCACGGAAACAGAATTCTACAGCGACACCTGCAGAGCGCTTGACGCAATGCTGGAGGAACTTTCAAAGGCGGAGCATTTTATTTTCATGGAATATCATGCAATTGAAGACAAGGAAGCTTTCGGACGGATAAAAAACGTTCTGGCTGAACGTGCCTCAAAAGGCGTGGAAGTCAGACTGATATATGATGATATGGGCAGTGTAGGCTTTATAAATCCCGAATTTATAAAAAAGATGAAAAACCTGGGGCTGCAGTGCCGTGTATTCAATCCTATAATGCCTGTTATCAATATTTTCATGAATAACCGTGACCACCGCAAGATCACTGTTATTGACGGCAAGGTGGGTTTTACCGGCGGATACAATCTTGCTGATGAGTATTTCAACATAGTAAACCCTTACGGCGAATGGAAGGATTCCGGTCTGAAGCTTAAAGGCGGCGCTGTGAGAAATCTTACGGTTCAATTCCTTGAAATGTGGAACACAATAAATAACACCGACAAGGAATTTGACTGTTATTTTCCTGAAACTGAAATATCAGAAAATGCAGAGGGAATAATTCAACCTTACGGCGACTGCCCTCTTGATGATGTATATCTGGGCGAAAATGTCTACATGAATATTCTTTCCTCTGCACAGGATTATATATGGTTTATGACGCCCTATCTTATCATAAACGATGAAATGAGCCGTTCACTGACTCTTGCTGCAAAGCGGGGCACTGACGTCCGCATTATCACTCCGGGAATACCGGACAAGAAGTTTGTATACAAGCTTACACGTTCCTACTATCACCAGCTTGTAAAAAGCGGTGTAAGGATCTATGAATTCACACCGGGCTTTCTTCATTCGAAGCAGTGCGTGTGCGATGATAAAACAGCAGTTGTGGGAACAATAAATCTTGATTATAGAAGTCTGTATTTTCATTTTGAAAATGCTGTTCTTATCGCAGACTGCAAAGCGGTGCATGATGTAAAAAAGGACTTTGACGAAACTCTTCTGCGGTGCCGCGAGGTTACAGAACAGTACAAAACGGAATCAAAGGGTCTAAAACGTATTTTTTACCAGATAATGCGGCTTTTCGCACCGCTTTTCTGATAAGGCGCAGACAGCATTATTTCTCTTCAAGCAGTTTTTTCCGGTATGCTGCCGCCGCCTGTTCCTGTTTGTTCTGTCCGAATTCATAATACACTCTGTCTGCAATATCGTCCGGAAGATACTGCTGCTTTACATAATGACCAGGATAATCATGAGGGTACAGGTAATGCTGCCCTCTTTTTTCTGCCTCTGCACCGTCAAAGTGCTTGTTCTGGAGATGTCTTGGGAAATCAAGGGCGCCGAATCTGTCAACGTCCTCCAGGGCGGCGTCCATGGCAAGATACGCACTGTTTGACTTGGGAGCAGTTGACAGAAGCACAACAGCCTCTGCAATGGGTATTCTTGCTTCCGGAAGTCCCAGCTGCAATGCACTGTCCACACACGCCTTTGTTATTACGACAGCCTGAGGATATGCAAGTCCCACGTCTTCGCTTGCTATGACAAGAAGCCGTCTGCACAGAGAAAGCAGATCTCCTGCTTTTATTAGTCTTGCAGCATAGTGAAGGGCGGCATTTTCATCTGAACCTCGTATGGACTTCTGAAGTGCTGATAAAAGGTCATAATGCTGGTCATTGTCACGGTCGTAACGCATATTGCTTCTCTGTGTAAGGGATACTGCTGTTTCCATAGTCACCAGCATCTTATCACCGTGAGGTTCTGCCGCAAGGGAACTCAGTTCCACAGTGTTAAGCGCTTTTCTCACATCTCCGCCGCTTCCACGGGCAATATACCTGCACACACCCTCTTCAAGGCTCAGCGGAGTTCCCGTCTGCTCCTCCATTTTTCTGAACGCCCTTTCCACTGCACGTTCCATTTCCTCCGGCGGAACTGGCTTGAATTCAAACACCGTGGAACGGCTGATTAGGGCATTATATACCGCAAAATAGGGATTTTCCGTAGTGGAGGCAATGAGGGTTATCTGTCCGTTTTCTATGTATTCAAGAAGGCTCTGCTGCTGCTTTTTGTTGAGATACTGTATTTCATCAAGATACAGAAGTATTCCGTTCATTCCGGAAAATGTCCCTATCTGGGCAACAACATCACGAATATCCGCAGTAGACGCTGAGGTTCCGTTAAGCTTATGAAGTGACATTGACGTGCGTTCTGCAATGATTCTTGCAACTGTGGTCTTTCCCACTCCCGAAGGACCGTAAAATATCAGATTTGGTATATGTCCGCTTTCGATTATCCTGCGAAGAGGTCTGCCCTTGTCCAGCAAATGCTTCTGTCCCACCACGTCATCAAAGGTACCGGGTCTTATAAGGTCTGCAAGAGGCTTTTCCATTCTCACTTTCCTCCTTTGTTATAGAAACACCAAAAGCGCATCTGACAATACAAATGCGCTTTTGTTTATATTACATTGAATAAGTGCTTATTCGTACAGCGGATACTTATTGCAGATCTCTGTTACACCTGCACGGATTGCGTCTGCACTGTTTTCAAAGTCAGTTGCAGCCAGATACATGAATTCTGCAATCTTGTCCATATCCTCGGTTCCAAGGCCTCTGCTTGTTACAGCAGGAGTACCTACACGGATACCGGATGTTACAAAAGGCTTCTCAGGGTCATTGGGAATAGCGTTCTTGTTTACTGTGATGTATACATCGTCAAGACGGCGTTCAAATTCCTTGCCTGTAATGGAGAAAGGTCTGAGGTCAACCAGCATCAGATGATTGTCTGTACCGCCGGAAACCAGGTTGAAGCCTCTCTTTACAAGGCCTTCGGCAAGAGCCTGGGCATTCTTTACAACGTTCTCTGCATACTCTCTGAATGCAGGCTTCAGAGCTTCGCCGAAGCACACTGCCTTTGCAGCAATAACGTGCATGAGAGGACCGCCCTGTGTGCCGGGGAATACTGCCTTGTTTATCTGCTTTGCAATTTCTTCATCATTGCAGAGGATAAGACCGCCTCTCGGACCACGGAGAGTCTTATGAGTAGTAGTTGTTGTAACGTCTGCATATGGAACCGGTGACGGGTGCTGTCCGCCTGCAACAAGACCTGCAATGTGAGCCATATCCACCATGAGATATGCGCCTACAGACTTTGCGATCTTTGAAAGTCTTTCAAAATCAATTACTCTCGGATATGCGCTTGCGCCTGCAACGATAAGCTTCGGCTTATGCTCATCGGCAAGAGCCTGTACCTTATCATAATCAATAACTTCCTCATCACCTAAACCATAGGAAACGAAGTTGAAGTATTTACCGGAAATGTTTACGGGACTGCCGTGGGTCAGATGTCCGCCGTGGGCAAGGCTCATGCCAAGAACAGTATCTCCCGGCTGAAGCAGTGCAAAATAAACTGCTGTATTAGCCTGTGCGCCTGAATGGGGCTGAACGTTTGCGTATTTAGCACCAAAAAGCTCCTTTGCACGTTCAATGGCAATTTCCTCCACAACGTCCACGTACTCGCAGCCGCCGTAATAACGCTTATGAGGAAGACCCTCTGCGTACTTGTTTGTAAGGGCGCTGCCCATAGCAGCCATTACTGCCGGAGAAACGATGTTTTCACTTGCAATAAGTTCCAGATTTCTTTTCTGTCTTGCAAGCTCCTTGTTCATAGCTTCGCCCACTTCCGGGTCATACTGGCCAACGAAGCCGATGCTGTCCATCATATCCTTATACATAAATGCAAAACTCCTTTTAACAAAATTAATATTTTAATTATACTACATTACAAAAAAAATATCAAGGCTTTTTGCAAATTTTCTTTATCACATAGGAAGAATGCAGTCGGGACTGAATCTGAGGTGTCTGAGAGCCTCATTGTAAAGTCCCTCGGGACGTACCCGCTTATGTACAAGAGCGTTTGCAAATTTAACTGTACTTTCCATATCCGCTGAGAAATTCTCAATGGATTCACGCTGTCCTGTACGCACGTCCTCCAAAGATACTCCGTATACAGATACAGGTCTGCCCTTTCGTTTTGCCGTGGTTGCGGTTACACGGTATATCACACGGTTTATTCCGTATACCTCCATGTAAATTATTGTATTGTCAGGCTTCACTCCACGCTTTTTCATTGTAATCATAATTCATTCTCCTTTCCTGCTGTCAGCAGTTTTCTTATAATTAAAGCATAACACATTTTTTCTGCCCTGTGAAGAGCGAATACGCACTGCTTTTGGCTTCTTTCCACGGTTATGATATCTTTTTGTCGAAGCCATTTTGGTGCTTGCGGAAGAATATGAAAATTTTGCGAAAAAAGTTGATTTACTTAATAAAATCTGGTATAATAAAACATGGACAAGTGTATTGTCCGCAATAGTATTCGTATAAAAAATTTAAGGAGGAACTTATGAAAAAAACAATAAGCATACTTTCAGCAGCAGCCGCACTTTCAGTTCTGACTGCTCTTCCCTTTTCTGCAAATGCAGTCGATACTGCAAATACCGGCGATTATGTCAGCAGCATATACCTTGACCGCTATGCCATAACAGCAGAAGAAGCCGCTTCAGGAGATGCTTCTGTAGGCGTATCCGCATATATAAGAGGTACTGCAAGGGACGGTATGGTTATCAAATCCGCACAGTATGAGATCTCTCACGACAATCAGATTTACCTCAGAAATCTCGTTGATCCTACAAAAACAGATACAGAAGCTGTTTACAGCAGTCTCGGAAATGAATTCACAACCGCCTACAATCCCTTCTGCTTCGGTTCTCTCTCCAACGGAGTTTATTCAGCCAACTCATTCTTATTTACAGGCCGTGACTACTGCATGGACCCTGTTTCCGGAAATGTTCTTAAATACCTTGGCAATGACACTATAAGCTTCAAGCTGCCGGGCAGATATTACGTAGATGAAGAGGGCAATCTTGCACAGGACAAGGTTTCTCATGAGATCGTTTGTCCGCTGACCGTAAATGAAGACGGTTCCGCCACATATACTTTTATGTATGCGGATATATATTATGACCATGTAGATGTTGCACAGGCAACAGGCATTATTCCCTATTATCAGCCTGAAAAGCTTTCAGAAAACGACTTTATTCCGGATATAAACAGCAAATTCAGCTGGGTGGCAGACGCCGATTCAAAAACATTTTTCCTTGGAAACTCAAACGATTTCCCCATCATGCAGGCTGACGCATTCATAAAGAAGGGAACGCCCTGCGGAATTTACAATCTCTCAATAAATGAAGATTTCTGCAGTTTCTCTGTTGATGACAACAGCTCATCATGTCACCTTCCGGTTAAATACCAGGGTGCTGCTATAGCAGTGGGCGTTGAAGCTGCTGATATGTCTGCCGGCGGTATTATGCCCGTATATGCCTGCTACTTTGCTGATGATACAAAGACCATAACAGGTGCGTCTGTGGGAGTTGATTACATTTGTGATGTTTCATATACAGACGGAACATCAGAAACTGAGAAAAATGTTACCGGTGCTGTAAACGCAGGAAAATCTCCCAGTGAAATCATAAGCAGCATTAACGGCACATATTTCATAGATGATATTCCCATGTACTGCGGCGATACTCCTCTCACATACAACGGAAAGGAAAACAGTCTGAAGGTTCTCATAGGCACAAAGGGCGACGCCAATCTGGACGGCGTGGTAAATGTTGCTGACGCAGCTGCTGTTCTCAGTTATTATGCCCAGAAGGCAGGCGGTATTACACCTGACCTTGTGGACAGCGAAGCGGAATTCGCCGACACCCTTGCGTTCTTCCTGGGTGATATTGATACAGAATCCCAGACCATGGACGAGGGCGGTACACTTGACCTCAGCGACGCAGCAAATATCCTCACATATTACTCAAATGCCGCTGCAGGAAACGTTATCTCCTGGGATAAATTTCTTAAATAACCGATGACGATATAAAAACGTTGACAAATCATTTTTTGTGTGATATAATTATTTTTAGTTTATAAGTTTGGCTTCAGGGTATGTGTAATTCATAACCGGTGGTAAAGTCCACGACCCGCAGTACATTCTGTGGCTGATCCGGTGCAATTCCGGAACCGACGGTATAGTCCGGATGGAAGAAGCTTCACCTGCCGATACGGCGTTTTGATACGCCTCTTATATAACCGGTGATGAGCTGCCCTGTTCTTTATGAAAGGGCAGCTTTTTTTACAGGAGATGATTTTTTGAACGAGTTTATGCAAAGAGCCATAGCGCTGGCTGTAAAGGGTACAGGTCTGGTGGCGCCTAATCCTCTGGTGGGTGCTGTCATCGTGAAAAACGGCAGAATTATCGGCGAAGGATATCATGCAAAATACGGCAGCCTTCATGCGGAACGCCATGCCCTCAGCTGCTGCACTGAATCTCCGGAGGGTGCTGATATTTACGTGACACTGGAACCCTGCTGCCATTACGGTAAACAGCCGCCCTGCACAGAAGCCCTCATTGACGCAGGAATAAAGCGTGTATTTGTTGGCTCATATGACCCCAATCCTCTTGTCAGCGGCAAAAGCGGCGAAATTCTCAGAAATGCAGGGATAGAAGTCACATATGAGGTCATGAAAGAGGAGTGTGACAGGCTCAATCCCTTTTTCTTCTATTATATTACCCATAAAATGCCCTACGTTATATGCAAATATGCCATGTCCGCCGATGGAAAAATTGCCTGCGGAAACGGCAGTTCGAAATGGGTTACAGGCGAATCCGCAAGGGCAGATGTGCAGAAAACAAGAAAAGCTGTTTCTGCCATTATGGTGGGTATAGATACTGTTCTGGCTGACGACCCAAGTCTTCTCTGCCATATGGACGATCCGGTTCACCCTGTACGTGTTGTATGCGACACTAACCTCAGAATACCAATGGACTGTCAGCTTGTGAGAACCGTAAAGGATTCTCCTGTTATTGTTATGACCGCATCTGCCGATACAGACAAAGCAAAAAAGCTTATGGAAAAGGGTGTTAAGGTGATGAGTGTGCCTGTTAAGAAGGGGCATACTGATATTGCGGAAGTTTTCAGAATCCTGGGCGAAACAGGACTTACAAGCCTGCTTCTGGAAGGTGGCGCAAAGCTTCATGCTGCCGCCCTTGAATCCGGTCTTGTATGCGAGATACAGGCTTATATCGCACCGAAAATCGTAGGCGGCGACGGACTGTCACCCATTGGCGCAATGGGCATTTCCGATATGACTCTGGCTCTTCAGCTGCCAAAGCCGGAAATAAGTACATTTGACGGAGATATTCTCCTGAAGTACAGACTGAAAGGAGGAAGGGCATTCTAATATGTTTACAGGAATCGTGGAAGAAAAAGGCACTGTTCTGAGCCTTGAACAAACTCCTCAGAAGTGCAGGCTGAATATAAAAGCTGAAATTGTTCTACGTGGAACAATTGTGGGTGACAGCATTGCTGTAAACGGCGTATGCCTTACTGTTACAGATATTGTAGAGGGAATGTTTTCTGCGGACGTTATGCCGGAAACTCTCAGAAGAAGCAGTCTTGGCTGTCTTAAAGCAGGAAGTCCTGTGAACCTTGAACGTGCTATGGCAGCAAACGGAAGATTCGGAGGTCATATTGTAACGGGACATATTGACGGCACGGGAAAAATTTCATCAGTGAAAAAGGAAGGCAACGCCCGTATTGTAACCATAGCCGCACCGGATAATATTCTCCGGCTTATCGTGGAAAAAGGCTCTGCCGCCATTGACGGAATAAGCCTTACTGTAATGAAAGTGACAAAAACCGACTTCTCAGTGAGCATAATACCCCACACCGCAAACGAAACTGCTCTTCTCTCAAAAAAAGCAGGCGACACCGTGAACCTTGAAAATGATATAGTGGGAAAATACGTTGAAAGACTGCTTTCTGTACCAGAAAGCAAGGGCATTACACGGGAATTCCTTTTGAAAAACGGATTTTAAAGGAGGCATATATAAATGAAGATATCATCTATCGAAGAGGCACTGGACGCCCTCAGACAGGGCAGGTGCATTCTCTGCACAGACGACCCAGACCGTGAAAACGAGGGCGACCTTATATGTGCAGGAGAATTTGCCACAACCGAAAATGTAAACCTTATGGCAAGCGTAGGCAAGGGACTTATCTGTATGCCCATGAGTCACAGCAATATCGAAAGACTGGGTCTTACTCAGATGGTAGCTAAAAATACAGACAATCACGAAACTGCTTTCACAGTATCCATTGACCATGCAGATACCACAACAGGCATTTCAGCTGTGGAAAGAGGAATCACTGCCCGAAGAGCCGCAGCCCAGGATTCCCACCCGGGAGAATTCAGAAGACCGGGCCATATGTTTCCTCTTGAAGCAAAACCCGGCGGCGTTCTGGAAAGAAACGGCCATACAGAAGCAACAGTTGACCTTATGCGCCTTGCAGGACTTTCCGAGGTCGGTCTTTGCTGTGAGATTATGGCTGACGACGGCACTATGATGCGTGGTGAACAGATATCAGACCTTGCAGAAAAACTGGGTCTGCCTCTTATCACAATAAGAGATCTTCAGCGCTACAGAAGACAGCATGACATCTACATGAAGGAAACTGCAGCGGCACATCTGCCTACAAAGCACGGTGAATTCATGATACACGGCTTTAAGAATACCATTACCGGCGAAGAACACGTTGCCCTCACCATGGGAGATTTTTCAGACGGTGAGCCTGTACTTTGCAGAGTTCATTCCGAATGTATGACAGGTGATGTCTTCGGTTCATGCCGCTGTGACTGCGGCGAACAGCTTGACCGTGCCATGGATATGATCGCTGAGGAAGGCAGAGGTGTGCTTGTATATCTCAGACAGGAAGGCAGAGGAATCGGTCTGCTTAACAAAATCGACGCCTACGTTCTCCAGGAACAGGGATTTGATACAGTTGACGCAAATGTTCAGCTGGGATTCGCACCGGATCTTCGTGATTACAGCGTGGGAGCGCAGATACTTGGAAGTCTTGGAGTAAAGAAGCTCAGACTCATGACAAATAATCCGGAAAAAATATCCGATCTGTCTGAATACGGCATTGAAATCACAGAGCGTGTACCCATTGATATTCCGGAAAAGCCGGAAAATCTCAGATATCTGCGTACAAAGCAGTTCAGAATGGGACACTATCTGCATTTTGATAAATAATTTTTTGGAGGAATGAATTATGCGTAAAATCGAAGGAATCTATAACGGCGAGAGAATGAAGATCGCCATTGTTGCATCAAGATTCAATGAATTTATCACAAACAAGCTGATAGGCGGTGCAGAGGACTGTCTGCTTCGTCACGGTGTTGCTGAGAACGATATTGTTCTGGCATGGGTGCCGGGAGCTTTTGAAATTCCCATGATCGCAAAAAAACTTGCTGCCTCAGGCAAATATGACGCTGTTATATGTCTGGGTGCAGTTATCAGAGGTGCAACAAGCCATTATGACTATGTATGCGCAGAAGTTTCAAAGGGCATTGCACAGGCGTCCATGGAAACAGGCGTACCGGTGCTTTTCGGCGTTCTTACAACAGATACAATCGAACAGGCTATTGAACGTGCCGGCACAAAGGCAGGAAACAAGGGCACGGACTGCGCTATGGGCGCTCTGGAAATGGCAAATCTTTTAAAGGAAGTGTAACACATGGCTAAAAAACGCCTGCTGTTCTTTTTTGACATCGACGGAACCATACAGGCAGAGGAAGACGGTTCCGTTCCCGTATCCGCAATAGAATCAATAAGAGCGCTCCGTGAAAAGGGTCACATGACATTTATTAACACCGGCAGAACCGCTATGAATGTGGACGGAAAAATCAGATCCATAGGTTTTGACGGATATGTTTTCGGCTGCGGTACAGAAGTAATTCTGGGTTCAAAGAAAATACTCAGAAAGAAAACAGACCCGGAGCTTTGCAGGGTTCTTGCCAGTGCAGTAAGAGTCTGCAATGCGTCGCCTCTCTACGAACGCAGCGACGCCATGTTTATTGACAAGGATATAAGAATCCTTCCGAAAATGCAGGAGATGCTGGATATTTATGCAAAAAAAGGAACGCATATACAGAATATAAATGATACAGACAGCTTTTCATTTGACAAGTTTGTGATATGGTATGATGAGAAAACCGACCTGAACCGCTTTCGCCGCATGATAGAGGGTATCTTTACCTATATAGACCGTGGATACGGCTTTGCTGAAATGGTGCCGGTAGGCTGCAGCAAGGCAATGGGCATGAAAAGAATTCTCACGGAAACAGGTGCAGACGCCGCTGATACTGTGGCGTTCGGCGACAGCCTTAATGATGCGGAAATGCTCCGGTTCGCCGGCAAGGGCATTGCCATGGGCGGTGCTGAACAGCTGTATCCGTATGCTGACTATGTTACGAGAGAACTGAAAAATAACGGCATTGCATTCGCACTAAAACAAAACGGCTGGATTTAAAATAATACATTTCAGCCTGCATTTACTTAATAAAACAAAAAAATAAAAAAAATGTTGACATATACCTTTTTTTGTGGTATAATATTGCTTGTGAGTTTGAGCAAAAGTTCAGGCTTACGGCTGCTGATATAGCTCAGTCGGTAGAGCGCATCCTTGGTAAGGATGAGGTCTCCGGTTCAAATCCGGATATCAGCTCCAAAAGAAAGCCATGCAGGTTTCTGCATGGCTCTTTTGTTTTTCAGCAAAATCACGGGGAATCTTTTTTCTGAAACGGCAGAGTACGTCTGCCACAGACTTTGCGAATTGTTGGAATAAGCAAAATTATCCCAAATATTTTTCAAGGTACTCCTCAACCTTATCCATATACTGCATTGCGATTTTGCTGTCGTTCTGCATACCGTGACCGGAATGAGGCAAAACAAAATATTCGTGAGGAACTTTATACTTTTCAAGTTGCTCTGCAAGCCGCTTTGATGACAGAAAAGGGCAATTCTGTCCTTTTCTCCGTAAGCGCATACCACGGGCGCGGAGTTTTCGTTTACCTATTTATCAGCAGGAAGATAAAGGTCGAATTTGTTGGCGTTACCCTTTCCATAAGATATATCCGCATATTTTATACCGACGGTTTCATTCCAGTCTACCGTATATTTTGTTGTTCATAGGACTGCAGGACATTTTGATTATAGCAGAAAGTGT
>JAQXHO010000101.1 GCA_029007315.1 Oscillospiraceae bacterium | reverse complement strand
GAGTGAGAAAATCAAAAACAGAGTCCTGGTTATCATTATGGCACTGATTATGTTCGGAACATCTGTTTTTTGCATAATAAAAGAGCCTGGGGTCTATTCCGCAGGCGAAAGAAGAAAGCTTGCAGAATTCCCGAAGCTCAGCAGTGGGGAAATATTAAGCGGCAGATTCATGAAGGATTTTGAAGCCTATGGTGCAGACCAGTTTCCTTGCCGTGATGTATTCAGAAGCGGCAAGGCATTCTCAGAGCTTTATCTTCTCTGCAAATCGGATACAAACGGTCTGTATACAGTTAAAGGGCATATTGCAGAAAATGAGTATGTGATAAACGAAAAAAGCCTTGATAATGCGGCGGATAAGTTCAGATATATATACGAAACCTTCCTTCAGAATACTGATGTGAAGGTGTATCTGTCTGTAATTCCCGATAAAAATGAATTCCTTGCAGAGGGAAGCGGACATCTTTCGCTGGATTTCGGAAAACTTACTGAGGAGTTCCGTGAAAAAGTGCCTTATATGCAGTATATAGACATATATGACCTTCTGAGTGCAGATGACTACTACCGGACGGATATTCACTGGAAGCAGGAGTGCATAGGCGATATTGCCAAAAGACTGGCATTTGAAATGGGTATAGAGCTTCACGGAGAGTATACTGTAAATGAACTTACTTATCCTTTTTACGGAGTGTACTACGGTCAGCTGGCGCTTCCGCACAATGCAGATACAATAAAATATCTTACCGGTGAAATTATTGACAGCTGTACTGTAAAAAGTTACAGCACAGGCACAGAAAAGGAATCTGTCATGTACAACATGGAAAAGGCACAGGGGAAAGACCCCTATGAAATGTTCCTTTCCGGCTCCGAACCGCTTCTGACCATTGAGAATCCAAAGGCAGACGCAAAGCGGGAACTTGTGCTTTTCAGAGATTCCTTTGGGAGCAGTATAGCGCCTCTTTTAGCAAGCGGATACAGTAAAATTACTCTTGTGGATATACGGTATATGAACAGCAGCATTTTAGACAGATTCATTGATTTTGACAGCCAGGACGTGCTTTTTCTCTGCAGCTCATATCTTCTGAATAACAGCTTTTCGCTGAAATCCTAACGCTCCGTGGGATACTGCCAGTCGATTATGCCGCCGAATTCCCTGATGTTCGTGTAGCCCATGTCAGCAAGTGCCTTTGAAGCTTCCTTGCTTCTTCTTCCGCTTCGGCAGTAAACCAGAATCAGCTTGTCCTTATCAGTGAGAATTTCCGGAGCCTTTTCACCGATCTCATAATCGGGAATGAGTACAGCCCCGGGAATGTGACCTTCATCATATTCCTCCTGTGTTCTTACGTCCAGTATGATATAGTCTTCTTCATTGTCCATAATTTCCTTTGCTTCTTCTGCGGTAATATTCATATATTCATTGCCTCCTGTATTATTTTCAGCAGTATTATTATTTCCGCATGACGCCAGAATAATCAGCGACAGCAAGGCGGCAGCCAGCAGTTTCTTTTTCATATTCATTCTCCTCTTAAAAATTTTACAGCAAGCACTGCCGCACCCAGAATAACAAGCACAGCACCTGTGGCACGGTTCAGGACAGCTGGACTTGCTTTATTTGCAAATTTTGCGGCAATTCTTGCCCATAAAAGGGTGGATAATACGCAGCATGACAGCACAAACATATCCGGTATTCCTTCAAATGCAAAGTGACTTGCAGCTCCTGTGAGAGCTGTGAAGGACATTATGAATACGCTTGTTCCCACAGCTGTTTTCAGTTCATAGCCCATAACTGAAGTAAGTATCAGCAGCATCATCATGCCGCCGCCTGCACCTACAAAGCCGCAGATAAATCCTATCAGCATACCGCATAAAAGGGACTGAATAAGGCGTTTTTTTGGACTCACTGACTTCATGGATTCTTTTGTAGTCATAACCGGCTTAATAAGGAACTTGATTCCAAGAAGCATTGTCATGAATACGCTGAAACCGCCCATTGCAGTATTGGGCAGAAGGCTTGCAGTCCATGTTCCCACAACTGTAAACAACAGAACTGCCGCCATCATGGCAAGACCGTTTTTTATGTCAAGGTTCTTGTTCTTTCCGTAGGTCCATGCGCTGACAGCACTTGCCAGTACGTCGCTTGCAAGAGCAATGCCGATAGCTTCAAAGGGTTTCATATCGAGAAAAGCAACGAGCATTGGCGAAATTACCGCAGCTGCACTCATTCCTGCAAATCCGGTGCCAAGTCCGGCTCCGATTCCTGCTGTGAAGCATACAATAAAGGTGATTAGCATTTCCATTTCAGTTTCATTCTTCTTTCTTTGTTATAACTTGTATATTGAAATAATTATAACACACAGTATTAAAAATTTCAAGGGTTCATGTTTTTTTATAAAAATCTCTTGACAACCGGGTGCTGTCGTGTTATAATTATTTCAATCGTAAATGCCATGACGGAGAGAAGTAGCACAGGATATCGCTTTCAGTGAGTGCGGGACAGTGTAAACCGTGCAGCAGAGCCTTTGTGAATAACACTCCCGAGCAGCAATCTGAAAGCTGATTACAGCAATTAGGTGCGACGTCTGCCGTGCGTTAAACGGAACGTTCATGTATGTGAACGACGGAGTGACTGCTGTTTTTACGGCGGTAATTCAGGTGGCACCACGGGTTATTGCATCCCGTCCTGATGTTTTATTCAGGACGGGATTATTTTATTTTGTTACGAAAGGAATTTTTCACATGAAGCATATCGACATCAAAAACATTTTCACCGATAAATCCTGTATCGGACAGGAGGTTACAGTCTGCGGCTGGGTTAGAACCGCAAGAAACTCCAAGACCATGGCATTCATGGCAATCAATGACGGCACAACCCTAAATCATCTCCAGATCGTTATTGACAAGTCTGCTGATATTGATTTTGAGGACGCACTTCATCTGGGTACTTCCGTAAAGGTTACAGGTACAGCAGTTGAAGACAGAAACGGTTCCGTTGAGATAAACGCAAAGGAAATAACCGTTCTGGGCAGCTGTCCGGCTGATTATCCTCTCCAGAAAAAGCGTCACACACTGGAATTTCTCCGTACAATGCCCCACCTGAGAGGCAGAACAAACACATTCAATGCTGTTCTTCGTGTGCGTTCCGTAATGGCTGAGGCAATTCACCAGTATTTCCAGGACAGAAACTTTGTATATGTGAACACTCCTCTTATCACAGGAAGCGACTGCGAGGGCGCAGGTGAAATGTTCCAGGTAACAACAATAGGCTATTCAAATGACTACAAGAACGAGGAAGAATATTACGCAGATGATTTCTTCGGCAGACGTGCAGGTCTGAGCGTTTCCGGTCAGCTGGAGGGCGAAGTTGCTGCCATGGCTATGGGCAAGATCTACACATTCGGTCCCAGCTTCCGTGCTGAAAACAGCAACACTCCAAAGCACCTTGCAGAATTCTGGCACGTTGAACCTGAGATAGCATTTGCTGAGCTTCCCGACATTATCGAAACTGCTGAAAGCATGGTAAAATACGTTATCCGTACTGTTCTTGACACCTGCCCGGAGGAAATGAAGTTCTTTGACGCTCACTTTGAAAAGGGAATTATTGACCGTCTGGAGGAGCTTATCTCCCATGAATTCGGCGTATGCGACTATACAGAGGCTATTCGTCTTCTGAAGGAATCCGGTGAAGATTTCCAGTATCCTGTTGAATGGGGCTGTGACCTTCAGACAGAACACGAGAGATATATCTCCGAGAAGGTATTCAAAAAGGCTGTTTTCGTTACAAATTATCCAAAGGAAATCAAGTCCTTCTATATGAAGCAGAATCCCGACGGAAAGACCGTTGCTGCTGTTGACCTGCTTGTTCCCGGCGTTGGCGAGATCATCGGCGGCAGTGAACGTGAAGCTGATTACGATAAGCTTGTTGAAGCTATGAATGCAAGAGGAATGAACCTTGACCTGTATACAGATTACCTTGACCTGAGAAAGTACGGCTCCGTTCCTCACGGCGGCTTCGGTCTGGGCTTTGAACGTCTTATCATGTATGTAACAGGCGTTTCCAATATCCGTGACGTTATCCTCTATCCCAGAACTGTTGGCAGCATTCGCTGATATAAATCACTTAGCCATTTAATGAAAGGCTAATAAAGGAAAGGAATGATTCTTATGTCAAAATCCCTGTATATACCGGAAGGCTATTCTTCTGCACTGACCCTTCGCCAGACCCAGCACGCTATCAAATATATCAAGGACGTTTTCCAGCAGGCACTGTCCTTCGGACTGACTCTTGACCGTGTGACCGCACCGCTTATCGTTCGTAAGGGCAGCGGTATCAATGACGACCTTAACGGCGTTGAGAGAAAGGTTGACTTCACAATAAAGGAAATCGACGGAGAAGGAGAAGTTGTACAGTCACTTGCCAAGTGGAAGCGCATGGCTCTTTACCGCTATGGCTATCAGCCGGAAGAGGGTATTTACACTGATATGAACGCTGTCAGACGTGATGACGATACCGACAATATTCACTCAATTTTCGTTGACCAGTGGGACTGGGAAAAGGTAATTACCCGTGAGGAACGGAATATTGATACTCTGAAGGAAACCGTCAGAAACATTGTAAAGGCTGTTTACAATACAAACAGAAAGCTGCATCTGCGTTATCCTCAGCTTACTGCTGCGATCTGTCCGGAGCCGTTTTTCATTACTTCACAGGAACTGGAGGATATGTACCCGGACAAAACTTCCAAAGAACGTGAGAACATCATCACAAAGGAGCATAAGACAGTATTTGTTATGCAGATAGGCGGAAAACTTGCAAGCGGCGAAAAGCATGACGGACGTGCCCCTGACTACGACGACTGGTCACTGAACGGCGATCTGCTTTTCTGGGATGAGGTTCTGGGAAGCGCTCTGGAGATTTCTTCCATGGGTATTCGTGTAGACGAAACATCTCTCCAGAAACAGCTTGCTGAATGCGATGCACTTGACAGAAACAAGTATGATTACCACAAGATGATAACAAACGGTACACTCCCCCTCACTATCGGCGGCGGTATCGGTCAGTCAAGACTTTGTATGCTGCTCCTTGAAAAGGCTCATATCGGTGAAGTTCAGGCGTCCATCTGGCCGGCTGAAATGACTGAAAAATGCAGAGAAAGCGGAATCATTCTGCTTTAAGACATAATTATATAAATTTATTGCATAAAATATACTTAAATATCAAAATTGTTTTTTCAAATATTGACATTTTTCTCTGTCTGATGTATAATTATAACATCAGATGAATATTATTCACTGTATATTTTTATTTAAAAGGAGTAATTTGTATGGAAGCAAAAGGCGCAGGTTTTCTCAAGGTAACAGGTATCATTATGATCATTGGTGCATCTCTGGGAATTATCATTTCAATACTGGCTCTCATTGGTACAGCTGCTATTTCTGCAATGGGTAATACACTGGAAATCACAGAAGCTGTTGATTACAACATCGGTCTGCTGTATGTATCAGGTATTCTCAGCCTTGTTGGTGCAGCAATGGAAATGGTTGCAGGTATTCTTGGTGTGGCTAATTCCAAAAAGCCTGAAAAGGCAAACGTTTGCATAGTATTCGGTGTCATCGTTATTCTTTTCAGCCTTGCCGGTTCTATTCTTACAGTTGTTGGCGGCAACAGTTTCCCGGTTGTAAGCTTTCTCATTGGTCTGGTTCTTCCGGTGCTTTACCTTATCGGTGCATTCAAGAACAAGGCTTGATCAAAGTTTATATTCAGAAAAGCAAAAATCTGCGGCGAAAACCGCAGATTTTTTTATTTTAAGTTATCTTGTAATTGACTTAATATGAAAAACATGATATAATGAAAAAGTAAAATCTATCCAACTCAGTTTTCTTTCGGACTTAAAAATTTTTATTATCTGCCCTGTGCAGATCTGCATATTATTTCACATTCTCAGGAGGTCATGCTTATGTCAAACACGACCCTTAGCAAAATAATAAGACAAAACGAGTGCGACGCCAATAAAACCACTGCACGAATAATGGGGTTATCCTTTCTTGTTTTTTCACTTATCTATTTTCTGAATATTGCCGGTATTTTTATTATTGACCATACAGTAATGACCTGTGCATATTTCACAAGCGCTGTTCTTCTGCTCTCACCGATGTTTTTCAACTTGATATTCCCTCATGATACCAAATGGCTTAAATACCTGTATGTTGTGCTGGCAGACCTTTTTATACTGGTGTGCACCACCACTCTTACTTATCATGTTGTTCTTATATACGCCTACCCTATTGCTGTTGCGGGACTTTACTTTTCAAAGAAACTTACTAATTTTGCAACACTGATAACTATTTTAGTTACCATAGCAGGACAGTTTTTCGGATATTTCCTCAACTGGCGTCCCGATCACAACTTTACAACATTCCATGGACTTGTGATCTACAGCATTCTTCCAAGGCTGCTTACACTTATTTGCTTTGCCGCACTTCTTGGTCTGCTTACAAACAGAACATCAAAATTGCTTGCTGACGACGC
>JAQXHO010000100.1 GCA_029007315.1 Oscillospiraceae bacterium | reverse complement strand
GCCAAAGTCGTTGCAGCGCTTTATCATCTGTGTAACAAAAGGATTGCGGAAAAGTCTCTGCAGCTTGCGTTCTTCCGGAGCGTTGCCCTTCTGAACCTCTGCACCGCAGGATTCCAGTGATTCTATTGTATGGGATTTTGAAGAACCTGTAGCGCCGCCGCAGCCGTCACGTCCTGTCTTGCCGCCAAGAAGAATTACAACATCACCTGGAACAGGAGCTTCTCTGCGGATATTTGCAGCAGGAGCAGCACCTAAAACAGCACCGATCTCCATACGCTTTGCCATATAGCCGGGGTGATAAACCTCAGATACATGACCTGTTGCAAGACCTATCTGGTTGCCGTAGGAGCTGTAGCCGTTTGCAGCACCCTGGGTTATCTTTCTCTGAGGCAGTTTGCCGGAAATAGTATCAGCAACGGGAACAAGCGGATTAGCCGCACCTGTAACACGCATTGCCTGGTAAACATAGGAACGTCCTGACAGCGGATCACGGATAGCACCGCCCAGACAGGTAGCAGCACCGCCGAAAGGCTCGATTTCAGTGGGGTGGTTGTGAGTTTCGTTCTTGAACATGAGGATCCAGTCCTCTTCCCTGCCGTCAATATCTGCCTTGATCTTAACGGAACAAGCGTTTATCTCCTCGCTCTCGTCAAGGTCATTCAGCTTGCCGTCAGCCTTCAGCTTGCGTACAGCAAGGGTAGCCATATCCATAAGGGTAATGGGCTTTGCATCTCTGCCAAGCTCGCTTCTTATTCTCAGATAATCGTCATATGTTTCCTTGATATAAGGTGTTTCAATATAAGCCTTTTCAATATTTGTAAGGAATGTTGTGTGACGGCAGTGGTCGGACCAGTAGGTATCTATCATGCGGATCTCGGTGATAGTAGGGTCACGCTTTTCTGTGTCACGGAAATATTTCTGGCAGAACTTAATATCCTCCAGATCCATTGCCAGACCGTATTCCTTTATGAAATCATTCAGCTGTGCAACAGTAAGGCTGATAAAGCCTTCCAGAGTCTTTACAGTGGTGGGAATATCATAATCAGCGTCAAGTGACTTAGGCAGCTCCATGGAAGCCTCACGGCGTTCCACAGGGTTTATGAGGTAGGATTTAACCTTTTCAAATTCATCATCAGTAATATTTCCACTGATAATATAGATCTGTGCGGAACGTACACGGCAGCGTTCGCCCTGCAGCAGTATCTGGATACACTGCTCACAGCTGTCGGCTCTCTGGTCAAACTGACCGGGAAGATATTCCATGGCGAACATACGCTGGCTGCCGGAAAGCTTCGGCAGTTCTTTATAAACGATATCAACTGCAGGCTCGGAAAAAACAGTAGGTACAGCTTTTTCAAAAGCCTCTTCTGTAAGCTTATCCGCGTCATAGCGATTGAATACACGGACGCCGGTAACGCTTACACGCAAAGCGGTTTGCAGGTCGCTGAGGACAGACTGAGCCTCAACCGCAAATTCCGGTTTTTTTTCTACATAAATTCGATAAACAGACATAGCAATACTCCTTCATGTTTGATTTGCAGAGCTGCTGTCGGCTATACTGCCGAAGCAGCATACAGCATCGCTCTCTTCTATTGTAACATAAAATAATGAATTACGCAAACTTTTTTTTGTGTTTTTTTCGGGAATTTTTACTACAGTTCCGTCCGGGGCATGACCTATGTGGAAACCGTCGCCTTTTTCACGTTCAAAAAGCACCGGAACGGTTCTTCCCACCTGCTTTCTGAGGTGTTCTTCCTGCATATGTTCTCCAAGTTCCCGGAGCTTTTTCATACGCTCTGTCTTTACGCTTTCCTGAACCTGTCCCTCCATTTTTGCAGCGGCAGTGCCGGGTCTTCTGGAATACCGGAACACATGAATCACGGCAAAGCCGGTTTTTTTCGCAAAAGCCATGGTTTCCTCAAATTCTTTTTCTGTTTCGCCGGGGAAACCTGTCATTATGTCTGTTGTAAATGCGCAGTCAGGAAAATATTTTCTCACACGGCGGCAGATATCTTCATATTCAGCGGCAGTATATCGGCGGTTCATGCGTTTCAGCACTGTGTCAGAGCCGCTTTGAAGTGACAGATGAAACTGAGGGCAGAATCCGGGTATCTTTGCAAGACCTTCTAAAAGCTCGTCTGTTATTCGTTCCGGTTCAAGAGAACCGAGCCTTATGCGCACCGCACCTTCTTCAGACACGCATTTTACAGCTTCAAGCAAAGAACCGCCCCATTCCATACCGTAAAAGGCAAGGTTTATTCCGCACAGAACGATCTCGCTGTGTCCTTCTTTTACAAGGCTGCGAACCGATTCACGCAGATCACTGAGCGCCATGGAACGGCATCTTCCTCTTGCATAGGGAATTATGCAGTATGTGCAGAAGCAGTTGCAGCCGTCCTGTATTTTCAGAAACGCCCGTGTGTTTTTTGAAAATGAATCGCATTTCAGAAGTTCAAAAGCGTCTTCTTTTTCATACTGAGATACGCAGCACAGCTTTTCTCTTCTGTTTATATATTCTTTTAAAAGTCCGGGAAGATTTTTCCTGTCCTTTGTGCCGATAACGATATCTGCTTCCTTTATTTTCGCAGCCTTTTCCGGGAATGCCTGGGCGTAGCAGCCTGTCAGTATTATTATCATAGAAGGATTATTCGTTTTAAGACGCTTGACCATACCGAGTACACGGCTGTCGCCGGAGGCTGTTACAGTACATGAATTAATAACGGCAATATCCGCCTTTGAAGGGTCGTTTGTGGTTTCAAAGCCTTCTTCTCTCAGAAGCTTCTCCATGCCGGCTGTTTCACAGGTGTTTACCTTGCAGCCGAAGGTATAAAAATAGCAGAGCAAATTATCTCTCCTCTCTGTTGCACTAAAGCGGTGCAGTACTGAAATGTGCGGAAATTCCTACAAATTTATGATAAAAGGTTACGAATTGTAACCGCTTTGCAAGGGCGTTCTCATATTGCCGCTGTCTTATTTAGTTGTAATGAATAAAACGCAGAATACAAGAGATGATTCTATTATACTATAATAACGAAAATAAAGCAATCATCTTGACAAAAAAAATAAATCGTGGTATGCTATGTACATCAGAAAGACAAGCAGATATCTGCAGGATCTGCGGAGTTTTTTCTGATTAATACAACCACGATGGGACAATTGGATTGATAGTTCTTGGGAGGTAATGAATTATGTTTGAAACAATGGTAGAGCTTAAGGCAATCAATGACGTAAAGGATTTCGTTAATACAGTAATGCTGTTTGATTACGATATTGATCTTGTATCAGGAAGATACGCAGTTGATGCAAAGTCAATTATGGGCATTTTCAGCCTGGATCTGTCCAAGGCAATCAAGCTTCAGGCACATACAGAAGATCCGGAAAAGCTGATTGCAGCAATTGATAAGTTTATTGTAAAGTAAGTTTAAAGCAAATTTGGTTTTTCAAAGATTGAGTAGAATAGTAGAGAAGAGAGGACGGCACTGAGAGTGTCGTCTTTTCTGTTTAAGAGGCATTTTTTGCAGTGATGCAATATGTATAGCAAAAGCTGAAGGGGCATAAAATAGAGCATCAGAACCTGAAAGGAAAGATGCTTTTTGAAAAGTTTTTTGAAAATACTGACAGCCGCAGTGATGATATCCGGCTTTTTCCGGTGGGATTTTGCCGCCTTTGCAGAAGAAAAACAGCCGGAAGCTTCTGCATATATTCTCATGGAATGCAGTACGGGCAAGGTTCTGGAGGAAAGCGAGAGCAGAAAAAAACTGCCTGCCGGTACAATGGCAAAGTTGATGACAGCGCTTCTTGCAGGCGAAAAAATAGAATCCGGTCAGTGGACACCGGATACGGTTCTGAAGGCGTCCGACTGTGTGAATGGTATAAAAGGCGCTGTTATATGGCTGATGCCCGGCGAGGAAATGACGGTGGATAACCTGCTGAAAGGTCTTATAGCAGGAAACGCAAACGACGCAGCAGCAGTTTTTGCGGAACAGATAAGCGGCAGCAGTGAAGATTTTGTTATGGATATGAACGCCCGTGCATTTGAACTGGGAATGTATGATACACGTTTTACAAGTCCCCACGGCACTGACGATGAATCATACAGTACAGCCTATGATATAGGACTTCTGTGCTGTGAGCTGTCTAAACTTGAATGTATTTCATCATATTTTAAAATATGGCGTGATTTTCTCCGTGACGGAGCAACAGAGCTTGTGAACGAAAACACTTTTGCAAGAACATACGAGGGAATGACGGGCTGGAAGGCGTCTCATACAGAAAAGTCCGGCTGGTGTATTGCGGCAGGCGCTGAAAGAAACGGAATGGAATGTGCGGCAGTTATTCTGGGTGCTGAGGACAAGGACAGCCGTTTTGCCATGGCACGGGAGCTTTTGAAAAATGGCTTCTCAAAGTATATGCTGACTCTTCCTGGATTTTCCTCGGAATTCATGAAGCCTGTGCCGGTGAAGGGCGGAGTATCCGAAAATGTTGACGTGGAAGCGGAGGGACTGACGGGTCTTGTGGTGCCGAAAACAGATTCTGCACTCAAAGCCGTTCTGGTGCTGCCGAAATATGTCCATGCACCTATTGAAAAAGGACAGAAGATAGGCAGTATTGCCTTTTACAATGGTGATACTTTGCTGCTGGAAACAGCTCTCGTTGCTGAGGAAAATGTGGAAGCTATGACAATAAGCACTGCTGTAGAAAAAATATTGGTCAAGTTATGCAAATTGTAAATGTATAATTGTGCAGAATAAACAAGAATTTAGATTGCCCTTGCAATTGAGGATAAAATATAGTATGATATAAGTGGTAAATTGGTGGGAAAAGGTCTTTTTGTACGGTGGTGCAGGGCGTATTCCCTGAAAATGGAGGAATGAACAATGTCTTTGAAGCTCAATACAAAGTATTTGGCTGACTTTATGAATGAAGAGGAAATGCGTGGAATTGCGCATCAGGTGAACGCATCTGCTAAAATGCTTCACGAAAAATCCGGACAGGGCAGCGATTTTCTTGGCTGGCTGACTCTTCCTACTGATTATGACAAGGAAGAATTCGCAAGAATCAAGGCTGCTGCAAAGAAGATCCAGAGCAATTCCGAGATACTCATCGTTATCGGTATCGGCGGTTCATATCTGGGCGCCCGTGCCGCTATTGAATTTCTGAAGTCCACACTTTACAATAATCTGAAGAAGGATACACCGGATATCTACTATGTAGGCAACAGCATCAATCCCACATATCTCAGCGAGATCATCTCTCTCTGCGAGGGCAGGGATTTCTCTGTAAACGTTATTTCCAAGTCCGGTACTACAACAGAACCTGCACTGGCATTCCGTGTATTCAAGGATCTGGTGGAAAAGAAGTACGGCAAGGACGGCGCTAAGGACCACATCTTTGCAACTACTGACAAGGCAAAGGGTACTCTCAAGGAACTGTCTGACACAGAGGGCTACGAAACATTCGTTGTACCTGATGATGTAGGCGGACGTTTCTCCGTTCTGACAGCTGTTGGTCTGCTTCCTATCGCTGTTGCAGGCTGCGATATTGACGCTCTTATGGCAGGTGCTGCACAGGCTCAGCAGGATTACATGGCTGATTTTGAGAACAATGACTGCTACAAGTATGCAGCTATCAGAAATATTCTCAGCCGCAAGGGCAAGGCTGTTGAAATGCTGGTTTCCTATGATCCCAACTTCGTTATGATGGCTGAATGGTATAAGCAGCTCTTCGGCGAAAGCGAAGGCAAGGACAACAAGGGTCTGTTTCCGTCAGCAGCTGTATTCTCAACTGATCTCCACTCAATGGGTCAGTACATTCAGGAAGGCTCACGCATTCTGTTTGAAACAGTTGTGGATATCAAGAAGCCCAAGACTGACCTTTATCTTGAGGCAAATGAAGAAAATCTCGACGGTCTGAACTTCCTTTGCAATCAGAATATGTCCGTTGTAAACCGCAAGGCTCTGGAGGGCGTTATTCTGGCTCACACAGAGGGCGGCGTACCGAATATCATTCTGGAGCTTGAGGACACATCAGAAAAGAGCCTGGGTTACCTCATTTACTTCTTCGAAAAAGCCTGCGCAATTTCAGGCTATCTGCTGGGTGTAAATCCCTTCAATCAGCCGGGCGTTGAGAGCTATAAGAAGAATATGTTCGCTCTGCTGGGCAAGCCGGGTTATGAAGACCAGAAGGCAGCGCTGGAAGCAAAGCTGGCTGACTGATATAAGCTGTTTTGCGGCATGAGCCGCATTAAAATAAATGCAATAAGAAATGAAACAGTGTCTTTTAGGCACGAAAGGAGTTAATTATGATTCAACTGATTACCGGTAAAAAGGGCACAGGCAAAACAAAGATCCTCATTGAGAAGATCAACAGCGCAGTAAGTGCAACAAACGGCTGTCTGGTTTGCATCGAAAAGGGTGCAACAATCCGCAGCTCCATCAGCTATAAGGTTAGATGGTGCGATACAGAGCAGTTTGCAGTAGACAGCTTCGATACATTTTATGGCTTTGTAGCAGGTATGCTGGCAGGCAACTATGATATCAAGGAAATCTTTGTAGACGGTATCTTCAAGATCGCAGGTGCTGACTATGAGGCTCTCGGCGTAATGCTGGACAAGCTTGCAAAGCTTACAGGCGATGATGTACAGGTTGTATTTACACTGTCAGCTGACAACAGCGAGCTTCCTTCATCAGTAACAAAGTACATTGACTGATTGTAAATTACGAACTTTTTGAAAAAAAGCTTGACAAGCTGTCCCGTTTTAGTATATAATAAATGGTGCAATGCGTGAAAGGAAGGAAGTATGAAGTTACAGCTGCGTGAGGTTTTTCAGATCGAAGGTCTGAAAAAACCTGTAGAAACTGAGATTTCTCAGGAAGAACTGGCAGATGTGCATGGCTATACATTCGCTGAACCTGTAAAGGTAAAGGGCGAGGTTTTCAACCGTGCCGGAATAGTAACACTGAATTACAGCGTGAGCTGTGTGCTTGATGTGGAGTGCGACAGGTGTCTGAAGCCTTTTAAGCAGGAACATACTTACGATTTTACTCATACAGTCGTTCCGACGCTACACAGCGACAACAGTGCGTATGATTCGTATATTGTAGCTGAAAATGACAGCATTGATATGAATGAGACAGCATTAACAGACTTACTTCTCATGCTGCCGACAAAGATTCTTTGTTCGGAGGATTGCAAGGGATTATGCTATATCTGTGGGTGTGATTTGAATGAATCCGCCTGTGACTGTCTGAAATAAGAAGGAGGTGCCAACATGGCAGTACCAAAGAATAAGGTCTCCAAAGCAAGACGTGACAAAAGACGTTCTGCTGTATGGAAGCTGGACGCACCGGCAATGAGCGTATGCACAAATTGCGGTGAGTACAAGGCGCCGCACAAGGTTTGCAAAGCTTGCGGTTACTATAAGGGCGTTGCTGTACTGAAGATGGATGCTGAATAAGTCATCTGAGATTTGAGGAGGAGAGGCGGACGAGTTCGTTTCTCCTCTTTGTCATTTTTTAGGAAAATAAAGGAGATGAGAAGAAATGGCATTACCGGTTGTGGCAGTTGTGGGACGTCCGAACGTGGGAAAATCGACCCTTTTTAATAAAATGATCGGAAAAAGGCTGTCAATAGTGGAAGATACTCCGGGTGTTACACGTGACAGGATATATTCAAAGTGCGAATGGAGAAACCGGCAGTTTATGGTTGTTGATACGGGAGGTATTGAACCGAATACTGCTGATATTATTCTGGCGCAGATGCGCAGACAGGCAGAGTTGGCTATCGAAAATGCAGATGTTATAATTCTGGTAACGGATATACGCTGCGGTGTAACGGCTGATGACAGTGACGTTGCAGCAATGCTCCAGAAAAGCGGAAAGCCCATTGTTCTGGCGGTAAATAAATGTGACTCCATAGGAGAACCGCCCATTGAGCTTTATGAATTCTATAATCTGGGATTGGGAGATCCCTTTCCGATTTCAGCGGCTCACGGTCACGGCACGGGAGATATGCTGGACGCTGTACTGGATCTTCTGCCCTCTGAAGAGGAACTGGAGGATGATGATGAAGCCATAAAGGTTGCCATTATCGGCAAACCCAATGCAGGCAAATCCTCTCTTGTAAATAAAATCGCAGGTGAAGAACGTGTTATCGTTTCAGATATAGCAGGAACTACCCGTGACGCTACCGATACAACTGTTGAAAATGAACACGGCAAATTTGTATTCATTGATACGGCAGGTATCCGCAGGAAATCAAAAGTCACTGAGAAGATAGAGCATTTCAGCGTTCTGAGAGCATATATGGCGGTAGACCGTGCTGATGTATGTCTGATACTCATTGATGCGGTGGAAGGCTTTACAGAGCAGGATTCAAAGGTTGCAGGCTATGCTCACGAACAGGGCAAGGCGTCTATCGTTGTGGTGAACAAGTGGGATCTCATCGAAAAGGACAACACCACCATGAATGAGTATATGACAAAGCTTCAGAATGATTTCAGCTTTATGTCATATGTGCCTTTTATATTTATTTCTGCAAAAACAGGACAGCGTGTGCATAAACTGTATGAGATGATAGATATGGTTTATCAGCAGAATCAGATGCGTGTATCCACCGGTAAGCTTAATGACGTGCTGGCATATGCCACCACACGAGTTCAGCCGCCTTCTGATAAGGGCAGACGTCTGAAGATCTATTATATCACCCAACCTTCCACAAAGCCGCCTACCTTTGTTATTTTCGTAAACAGGGCAGATCTTTTCCACTTCTCATATCAGAGATATATTGAGAATCAGATACGCAGTGCCTTCGGACTTACCGGTACGCCTGTAAGATTCATTGTCCGTGAACGTGACAAGAATGACGACAAGTAAGGAGGGCGTGCAGGCAATGCTTATACTGGCAATATGTTTATCTGCTGTGATATCCTATCTTCTTGGAAGCTGTAATTCTGCAATTATTGCAGGAAAACTGGTGAAGCATCAGGATATAAGAAATTTCGGCAGCAAAAATGCAGGACTTACCAATACCCTCCGCTGCTTCGGAAAGGGCTGTGCGCTGCTTACCCTTATAGGCGACCTTGGAAAGGGAATAGCTGCGGTGTTTATTTCAAAGGGTATATGTCATCTTCTGAATGTGACTGTTGCAGGAGATGAAAGTGTGCAGTTTATCGGCTATGTGGCAGGAATTGCAGCCATACTGGGACACGTGTATCCTCTCTATTACGGCTTTAAGGGCGGCAAGGGAGTTCTTGTGGGAGTATCTGTCTTTCTCGTTATAGACTGGAAGGCATTTCTCATAATGATACTTGTTTTTGCAATTGTGCTTTCAATTTCAAAGTATGTATCCCTCGGCTCTATGACAGGTGCAGCCTGCTGTCCGGTGATCACTTTGATTTTACAGCTGGTTCTTTATCCGGGCAGACCCTTGTGGTACACCTTAATGAATACCGCAATGGCGGCAGTTATGGCAGCATGGGTCATAGTGATGCACAGAAGCAATATCCGTCGTCTTATGAATGGTTCTGAAAACCGCTTTTCATTCAAAAAAAGCGAATCAGCGCCAGAAGAATAAACAAGTCACCACAAAGGCTATTCAAAGGAGATTAACATGGCAAATATTACGATTTTAGGTTCAGGAGGTTTCGGACTGAGTCTTGCCCTGACGGCATACAGAAGCGGACATAATGTAAAGGTCTGGTCCAAGTTTTCCGAGGAGCTTGAGGCAATACGCAGGGACGGCGAACATAAACAGAAACTTCCGGGCGTACCGGTTCCTTCCGGAATAGAGCTTACAGACAGTATGGACTGCATAAACGGCTGCGATATGGTGATTTTCGGAATACCTTCACGCTTTGTACGTGATACAGTTCGTATGGCGGCGCCTTATATTACATCTTCAATGGTTGTGGTAAATACAGGCAAGGGACTGGAAGAAGGCTCTCTCAAAACACTCAGCCAGGTTTTCCGTGAGGAACTTTCCGATGGAATATCAGTAGTAACTCTTACCGGTCCTTCTCATGCAGAGGAAGTTGGCAGAGGCGTTCCCACCACGATCGTAGCAGCGTCAGAGAACGAAAGTGCAGCTGCAATGGTACAGGAGCTTCTCAGCAGCAAGACTCTGAGAATCTACCTCAGCTCTGACGTTATCGGCTGTGAAGTAGGCGGAGCGCTGAAAAATATAATAGCACTGTCCGCAGGAGTATGCGACGGCCTTGGATTCGGCGACAACACAAAGGCTGCTCTTATGACAAGAGGAATGCACGAAATTACTAAGCTTGGTCTTGCTATGGGCGGCAAAAGAGAAACCTTCAGCGGCTTGTCCGGAATGGGCGATCTGATAGTAACCTGCTGCAGTATGCACAGCCGAAACAGAAGAGCCGGCATACTTATAGGCGAAGGAATGAGTCCTGAGGAAGCAGTAAAAATGGTAGGTACAGTTGAAGGCTACTACTGCTGTCATGCAGCGTGGGAGCTTGCCGGCAAGCTGGGAGTTACTATGCCTATAACGGAACAGCTGTATAAAGTGCTGTTTGAAGGCGAAGATGTTAAGAATTCACTTTCTGCACTTATGTCACGTCCCAAAAAACGTGAATGGGAACCGCTTGATAACATATAACGCTGACACAAAAATCTTTTATAAAATAAAAAAACTGCTGCGGATCCAGATGTGAACTGATCCTGCAGCAGTTTTATTAATAATAACGGAAATCCGATATTTCCGACAAAACAGCGTGATAAGGCGTGATTATAGTCTGGCTGTACAGCTCTTTTTTCGGGGTTTTAAGAGTGAAAATATTGCCGATTTCCGGTGTGGGAAAACGCATGGAAATGGATTTGTTCTCATTTTCCGTTGAATCTATCATAATGCCGTTATAGCGTTCAAGGAACCGCTTAATAATTATGTTTTCCATTTCGTGAAGCGGAGTGTCTTTATACAGCGGCACTGATTTGCTCATCAGACGGCAGCCCTCCTCTTCTTCGCCCACCGGAATGAGCTTCATATTTATTACCGTTTCATCGGAAATACTGCGGGCGCCGATTTCCAGTCTGAAAATACCAGGATAATCTCTTCTGAGAATAATTAGAATGCAGAGAAGGAAAAATTCCAGCCGCTGCCTTGAAGCGTATATGGGTACATTGGGTTCCGGGTCGCATACGACTCTTGTGGTTCCTCTCGGACCGAAAACTTCACGGCAGTTTTTGGCAAACGCTTTCAGAATATCCGAACAGTTCAGGATGCTTTCCTTTGTTTCCTCGTCGGAGTAGTACCGCAGGAATTCTTCAATAAGATAATGTTCTCTCAGCACCTGAGAACAATTGTTCATAATGATATTTATCTGCTCGTTAAGTTCGCCTGTAGAAATATTGTCGTCTTCAAAGCCTTCGAAATAGTCGTTAAGCTGAGATGCAGATGAGGATATTCCAAGCATTTCTTTTTTTGACTGCTTGACATAATTTTCAATGCTTTCTCTGGAGCTTCTGTTTTCAAATAATCTGTAGACCATGGGAACATCGCTGCATGATATTATAAGATAATCGTCTGAAACGTTTGTCAGGTGGTATTCATACAGAATGTCGTTTAAAGCGTATGAATAATCTCCACTGGCAGGAAGATTATCCTCCGGGAAATGAAATATGTCATCAAGGCTTCTGTGTATATCAAATGGTGCAGGGCTGTCGTTGTGCCATATAAGCTTTCCTGTTTTGTCAAGAATTAAAATACATGAGGAATCATTCTGATATGCCGCTTTGAAAAAATCGATCATTGAATTCTCCATGTATTTCGCCTCCTTTCATAACAATATTCTATGTATTTATTATACTATGTATTTTGAAATAATGAAAGACCAAATAAGATTTTTTTGCCGAACTTCAAAACTTTGTTTAATTTGCATATTATAGTATAATAAATGTTTATAAATTTAGATATAAACATAGAACTTGTATGGAGGGTACATTGTTTTTTTATGAAAGTGCTTGAATTTTTCCGGGAATTGGTGTACAATAGAAGTATAAAAATTTAGGAGGTATAATCCAATGTCAGTTAAAGTTGCTATTAATGGTTTCGGCCGTATCGGTCGTCTTGCATTCCGTCAGATGTTCGGTGCAGAAGGTTACGAGGTTGTTGCTATCAACGATCTTACAAAGCCTTCCATGCTCGCACACCTGCTGAAGTATGATACAGCACAGGGTGGTTACTGCGGCAGAATCGGTGAGAATCTGCACACTGTAGAGGCTGATGATGAAGCTGGTACAATCACAGTTGACGGCAAGACACTGAAGATCTATGCAAAGGCTAACGCTGCTGAGCTTCCCTGGGGCGAAATCGGCGTAGACGTAGTTCTGGAATGCACAGGTTTCTATGTATCCAAGGCTAAGTCACAGGCACACATTGACGCAGGTGCTAAGAAGGTTGTTATTTCCGCACCGGCTGGCAATGATCTGCCTACAATCGTTTACAATGTAAACCACAAGACTCTGAAGGCTGATGATACAATCATCTCTGCAGCTTCTTGTACAACAAACTGCCTGGCTCCTATGGCTAAGGCACTGAATGACTATGCTCCGATCCAGAGCGGTATCATGAGCACAATTCACGCTTACACAGGCGATCAGATGATCCTCGACGGTCCTCACAGAAAGGGTGACCTGAGAAGAGCAAGAGCTGGTGCTGC
>JAQXHO010000099.1 GCA_029007315.1 Oscillospiraceae bacterium | reverse complement strand
AGATAATTTCAAGGCTGTTGTGCCAGTGGGGTGCAACATAATGTTCACGGCTATCAAGAGGGAAAAAACGCACTTCAATATCGGGATTGCTGAGAACTATTTCGTGGGATATCGTTTCTTTGTTCATAAGCTCAATCTCCGTAAAACTGTTTCTAAAAAAGTTGATCTACACCATTATTGTAATACATCTTCAACTCTTTGTCAAGAGATCATTACTCGCATTTCTTTATGAACGCGAATGTCCCGACTGCAAAGGAAAACTCCTTAATGAAGCTGCCCTTTCATGTAAAATCAACGGATTTAATATAAACGATATGTGCAAAATGGAGTTTTCGCAGCTTCGTGATGAACTTGATAATATACACGACGAAAGAGCTGCCGCAATTACCGGACAGCTTAAAGCATCTCTTGACCGTATGATAGATATTGGTCTGCCCTATCTTTTTATGAACAGAGAAAGCTCCACACTTTCCGGCGGAGAAGTTGTATTTACAAGAACGCCGAAGGAAATGATTGACAGCGGCAGGACTATAACAGCGAAATACCTCAGAAAACATCAATCCTAATAACAGACAGAATGTATCACATAGCAAAAGCGGTCAGGATTTCTCCCGGCCGCTTTACTTTTTTTATTTGAATCTTTGTAAGTTTTTTACGCCGTTTAATACTGAAGCTTTACAGTACAGGCAGATAATTCACGTTATGCATAAAACTATTTTTTCAGAATATTATCCCAAACCGGCTGCATTCCTGCAGCTGTCTGTGCATAATAAGTAAGAATATATGCTGCGTCAATAATTGCAATCTTTCCATCGCTGTCTATATCAGATGCCTCGATCATTTCATCTGAAACTCCCTCAAAAGGTACACCGGCTGCATTTTTTGCATAAACAGACAGTACAATTGCAGCGTCATCAATAGATATATTTTCATCAAAGTTCACGTCGCCGACAGCGAATCCGTCAACGTAAATCAGATTAAAGCCATGTTCCTTAGCATAATCACTGGCAGCAGAATTATGCCAGCCATACAGAGTGAATCCGTCAACCATAGCAGAAACAGTGCCGTCTTCGATTTCCTTTGTGTAGAAACCAAGTGCATTTGCACCTGTGGAACTAATAAACGGCGGTGCACTCTGTGGAACAAACATATTCTTTAGTTCAGGGCAATTGTAGAAACTGAGGTCACCCAAAAGTATCAGATCCCAGCTGCTCACTGTTTCCACAGAAGCTTCGTAGTCAATGGGATTTGTATCTGCAATAATGTGCAGAACATCATCGTTGTCTTTCAGGTAAACGGTTTGCAGACTGGTACAATTTGAAAACGCATTCTTATTAATAATGCTCACAGACACAGGAATTACAAGAGTTCTGAGGGCAGTGCATGACATAAATGCCATAGTGCCGATATTGGTGAGCTTCTGATCACCTTCAAATGATACTATTTTATTTGCAAGATTATTTTCATCATCACTGTAAAATGCTTTCGGCAATACAGATGTAATTCCTGTTGTCTTTATTATTATCTCACTGACTGTTACTCCCTCAGGAAGATTCTTTTCAACTGACTTCAGAAGATCAGATGAAAGAGATGTTTCATCTCCTGCCTCAACATTAAGTTCACCCAAAACGCCTGTCTCAGTTTTTGTCAGCGTCATGTACCACTTGTTTCCCTGTATGTCTTTACCTAAACAGAAGTTTGTGTCGGCTGTAGTAGTTGTTGTTGTTGTAGTTGTGGTTGTAGTTGTGGTTGTAGTTGTGGTTGTTGTGGTTGTTGTTGTTCCGGCAGCTTTTATAATTATAGCGCCATCTGAAAGTGCAGGAGTAACTCTGCCATCACGAATTGTAACTATGCTGTTTGTACCATTGCTGGATTCAAGCATTTTGATGGGATAGATATCTCCACCCTTAGCTGTATCAGAAACTTTGAAAGTTACGTTAAGAATAACACCGTCCGGACTCCAGTAAGGTTCGCTGCCTGCGCCCAGTGTAGAAGCACCTGCCCAGAGAATACCATCGTTATTGTTGATACCGGGAACCTGTATGAGCTGACAGCCTTCATCAGTAGCACACATTACAAGATCTTTACCGGTAGTAGCCTTTGAAACTGTGAGGTCAGATGTATCAAAAGTAAAACCGTAACCCAGTTCTCTCCAGCCATTTGTACCGGAAAGTGTAATCGGTACTACAACAGTGTAATCAGACGCTCTCAGTTCGTCAAGTGACAGTTCTATTTTTCCGCATGAAATCAACGGACCATAGACATTTTTGGTAGTAGTTGCTGAAGTCGCTGTTGTGGTGGTAGTTGTAGTCGATGTTGTGTAAGTTGGTGCAGTTGTAGTTGTTGTCTGCTTAACATCTTCGGTGATAATAATTGCACCGTCAACAGTAGAAGGTATCTGGTTTTCGCCATCAGGTGTAGAGATAGAACCTTCCATATCGGAACCGTTGTCGTTCATTGTTCTGATAACATACTTTACAGTACCGTCAGCAGAAGCAGCCAGATCGGATTCAACAGAGTCCATGTCTACTGTGAATGTAATATTTACTGCAACTCCTGGTTCAATATAATTTCTGATTGTTCCGTCTGAATTAGAAGGAGCTACTGAAAATCCCATCCAGCATATACCCTTATCATCGTTGATTGCCGAACCGCGAGCTATTGCCCAGCCTTCATCAGTACCGGCATTGATAGCAGGTCCATTAACGATCTTTTCAGCTGTGAACCTTGATGTGTCATATCCCACACCAAAACCGAGTTCGTTCCACCTGCTTGATACGGATACAGGAACCCTTATCTGATAGTTTGCAGCCTCCAGCTCATCCAGAGTTAATTCTATAATACCCGCACTAATTGTAGGTGTACCGTATTTAATTGTTGTAGTCGTGGGTCTTGGTGTGGTGGTGGTCATGGTTGTTGTAGTGGTAGTCGTGGGTCTTGGTGTGGTAGTGGTTGTGGTTGTTGTTGTGGTGGTAGTAGTTGTTGTTGTTGTCGTAGTTGTTGTAGTTGTTGTGGGTTCCGGTGTGGTGGTAGTAGTTGTAGTAGTTGTTGTTGTTGTAGTGGTGGTTGTGGTGGTAGTTGTTGTGGTGGTAGTTGTAAATGTACCTATAGAAACAAATATTCTGCCGTATTTTGCGGCATAGTCATCTGTATGTGAACCTCTGTAGCCGTAAATAATTGCACCTTCGTAAATAGTATCTGCACTATCGTATATTGTGCATTCAGGATTATTGATCGTTATTGATTCAAGGCTCGTACAGTTATAGAATGTATTTTCCTTAATGCCTGAAACACCCTCCGGTAAGGTAATATCAATAAGACTTGTACAATTATAGAACGCACCCTTGCCAATATTCTCAAGACTGTCGGGAATGGTTATCAGAGATGCTCCTGTACATTCTGAGAATGCTTCTTCGCCTATGCTTGTAACGCCTTCTTCAATAATAATGCTGTTTACAGAAGCTCTGTAATTATACCATGGCTGCACAGAATCAGTTCCGAAGTCAGGCATTGCACCATTGCCGGAAATTGTCAGAACACCCTCTTTAAATGTCCATGTAAGATTTTCGCCGCACTCACCCGAAACATCAGGTGAAACAAAGGTTCTGCCATATTTAGCAGCGTAAGAATCTGCTGATGAACCAGTATAACCATAAATTACAGCGCCTTCAGATATAGTATCCTCGCTATCATAAATAGAGCAGTTGAGGTTATTGATTGTAATAGAAGCAAGACCTGTGCAGCCATAAAATGCACGTTCTGCTATGTTGGCAACGCTGTCGGGAAGTTCAATGCTTTCAATTCCGGTACAGCCGGAAAACGCATTTTTACCTATGCTCTCAATTCCGTCCGGAATTGTAACAGAAGTAAGACTTGTACAGTCTGCAAATGCCATTTCTCCTATATTTGTCATGCTCTCAGGTATTTTCACTGACTTAATGCCGGTACATTTTGAAAAAATATTCGGCACAATACTTATAACTCCCTCCGGAATAACAACGTCGCCTGAAGCAGTTTCAGCGTCTATAAGAATATTATTCACAACTACGATCGGATTTGCTGTTCTTTTGGCTTCAAGCCATGGAGTATCAGCAAAAGCATCTTCTCCTATGTTTGCAGCGCTGTCCGGTATTGTTATTGTTTTAAGACTTGTACAGCCGAAAAATGCATTCTTTTCTATACTCTCAACGCTGTCCGGCATTGTCATTGTTTTAAGGTTTGTGCAGCCGGAAAACGCACTCTCTCCTATTGTTTTTACTCCGCCGAGAAGTATGGCTCTTGACAGGCTTGTACAGCCTTCAAAGGCGTTTTTTCCTATACTCGTCACGCTGGCAGGAATAGTTACTGACTGGATATTCGTGAAATTACTGAATGTGTGTTCTCCAATTCCTGTGACTCCTTCTTCAACCACAACACTGGTGACAGAATCAATCAGAGCATTCCACGGGCAGACATTTGACAATGAGTAGTCGTACATATTTCCCGAACCTGAAATTGTCATCACGCCGTCTTCAAATTTCCATGAAACATAATCACCGCATTTGCCAAAGGTGTACGGAATGAATGTTCTGTTGTATTCTTTTGCATATGAGGCAGCTGTTGAGCCTAAAAAGCCTACGATTGATGCATTTTCCGGTATTGTATTTACATCAGAATATATTTCACATTCCGGATTGTCAATTGTAATTGTATTAAGTCCGCTGCAAAATGCAAAAGCGCCTTTTCCTATACTTGTCACACTGGAAAGAAGCAGCATTGAATCAAGGCTACTGCAGTTGCTGAACGCAAAATCTCCTATACTTTCAACACTATCAAGTATTGTTAATGATTTAAGATTAGTACAGCCGGCAAAGCAATGATCTCCTATACTCTTCACGTTGGCAGGAATTGTTAATGAAGTAAGTCTGCTGCATCTGTAAAATGCATAATCTCCTACACTCACAACACTGTCAGGAATTGTCACTGAGGTAAGAGCTGTGCATGAATTAAACGCTCTGTTTCCTATATACGACACATTATCTTTAATAACAACGGTATTTATGGAAAGACTGTAGTTATTCCATGGAACGTCAGTGGCATTTGCGTAGTCATACATTTCTCCGTATCCATAGATAGTAAGCTCGTTACTATCATAAGTTCATTCCAGTTCATCACCGCATTTTCCATTCGGCAGAAGAACAAAGGTATTGTTGTTGTTCTTTGCATAATCCTTTGCTGTAGAATTACCATAGCCAAAAATTACAACACCATCTGGAATTCTATTAATATCGCAGTTTGGATTTCTTATTTCTATTGATTTCAGGCAGGAGCAAATGTTAAACGCATTATCTCCTATACTTGTCACATTTTCTTCAATAACAACTTTAGTGATTTTTACTCTGATAAGATACCACGGCGGATTTTCAGAAGTTTTATAATCATACATTTCTCCGGAACCCGAAATGGTCAGCGTATTGTTGTTAAACGTCCATGTAAGTTTATCACCACAGGTACCTGAATCTGCCGCATCAGCATAGATATCAGCTTTTGAAAACGTATCAGGCATGAAACCCAGACAGGTAATACAAATAACCGCCGATAAAATGAAAGCCATAATTTTTTTTACTTTTATCATAACAATCCTTCCTTTGTAAATTATAATCCTGCTGCTTATCAGCTTACAGTTATGGTTCCTGAAACTGAATAGCCCACGCCGCCAACAGTTATATATGCCGTAATAACAGCCGTACCCGGTGAATTGCCCTCGCAGGCTCCGCCGCCGCCAACAGATACGACAGAAGCATTTGATGTTGACCAGCTTATTGAATCATACGCCACATTGCCGCTTACATAACAGGTTCCCACACCGCCTACAGACAGATGTGACGGAACACTTATGTAAAAGCTGGGTTTAACTGCCTCAGTTGCAGGAACTGTGGTTGCCTGAGTAGTTGCCTTTGTAGTTACTGCAGTGGTTTTTGTGGTTGTTCTTGTGGTAGCTCTTGTTGTTGATGTAGTAGTTACAGGAACATCAGGCGTATTTTCAGCTGTGACTGTTACCGTGCAGCTGTCAGAGTAAGTCTTGCCGTCAATTGTAACCTGCACTGTTACTGTACAGCTGCCAGGTTTTCTTCCGGCTACAACGCCGTTTGATACGGTTGCCACAGATGTATCCGAACTTGACCATTTCACCTGTGGGTTTCCGCCTGTTACATTAGCCTGCAGGGTGAAGGTTTTTCCTGCCTGAACAGTTATGCTGCTTCTGCTGACAGTAATACCGGTTTCTGCAAGTGTAACTTCATATTCTGCTGTTTTTCCGCCGTATTTTACTGTTACAGTTTTCTTTCCGCTGCCTGTGAGATTACATTCTGCAGTAAAGCCTTCTGTAATTACATTCTGGCTGCCATTTTTGTAGATAACCAGCAGTCTGAGTCCCTTTGTATCAAGCTTTTCGCCGCTGTAATACATAAGTTTTGACGGAAGTGAAGATATTTCAATGGATTCAACCTGTGAATCACTCACAATTATTCTACATTCTGCAGTTTTTCCGCCGTCTTCAGTTTTTGCAGTGATCACTGATTCGCCTTTTCCAACGGCTGTAACCAGGCCGTATTCATTTACAACAGCAGCCTTTTCATTGCTTGAACTCCAGTACACCGCCTTATCTGGTACATCTGACGGTGACACCTTGCTTATGAGCTGCAGTGTATCACCTGCCATCATTTCTTCCTTTTCGGAATTAAGTTCAGCATCGCTTACGTGTACTCCGCCTGAACCAAGACTAAGTACAAGTGCAAAGCGCTCATTTGCAGATATCTGTTCTCCTGGGTCAATGGTCTGCAGAATTACATTTCCCTTCGGAACTGAATCACTGTACATTTCACGCCATGTAACTGTAAGTCCGTTTTTGTCAGCAAGCTCCTGTGCCTGCTGTTTTGAAAGATTCAGAAAATCCGGCATATCAAAAGGCTCAGCACCTTTGCTCACGATAACTGAAAGCTGTGAATCAGGAGTCTGCATACTCCCCACTGAAGGTCTGCATTCTGTTACGAGTCCGGAAATTGTATTGCCGCTGTACTCATAGCTTGTCTGAATATTTGAAAAGCCTGCTTCTGTCAGTATTTCCATTGCACTTTCAGGAGAAAGATCTGATACGTCCGGCACAACTATCTCCTCTTTGCCCCGGCTTACTGTAAGAATGACAACGCTGCTTTTCAGTACGCCCATTCCATGAGGAGGATTCTGTTCTATAACCTGACCCTTTTCCGCTGTGTCGGAATATACTGCGTTTATTGCAGTATTTATACCGGCTTTGCCCATTTCTTCAACAGCAACCTGCTGCTGTTTTCCGGTAACATCCGGGGTATTCAGAATCATGTCATCCTTGCCGGCATTCGCTGTTATAATAATGGTATCACCCAGATTGCCTATTTCATCAGGGGCAGGAATCTGACTAAGAATCACATCCTTCTCCGCAGACTCATCTGCATCATATGCCACCGCTACGGCAAATCCACAGCTTAACAAAAGTTCCCGTGCCTCATCTGTTTTCATACCGGAAACATCTGGAATTACAATTGCCTCTTTGCCGGTGCTTACAATAATGTCAACCTGTGAACCCGGTTCAAGCTCTGTACCGCTTTCAGGATACTGGGATATAATTAATCCTGATGCGTAAATATCGCTTGGTTCATAATCTATATTGCCAACAGAAAAACCTTGTGATTCTATAATGTCACGTCCGCGTTTTTCGCTCTGGCAGAATACATTTTCAACGGCATTTTTCTGACCGCCTTTTGACACAACAAGTTCTACCGTATTTCCCGGAAGTATCTCCTGTCCTGCCGCAATGCTCTGATAAATTATACAGCTTTCACTGAGGGTATCAGAATACTCAGCCGAACGTACAGAAATATAGAAACCATTTTCCTCCGCAATCCTGCAGGCATCATCATATGTACCGTTTGTAAGGTCGGTCATTTCAAATATATCCTGTGAAGTTTCAGAGGAAGGTTCTCTACCTTTTGAAATAGTAAGCTTTACAGTATCACCGGGAGAAATTTTTTCTCCCGCAGCTGCGCTCTGCTCTATTACGCAGCCCTGTGCAATAAAGGAACTGTACGCATATTCCGCTTCTGCACCGAAACCTAACGCAGTAAGTTCCGCTGACGCATTTTCTTCTGTCATGCCAAGAACATTCGGTACCCATGAACTTTCAACGCCTGTACTTATTGTAAGACCCACAAGGCTGTTCTGCATAACATACGAACCGCTGTCCTTATCCTGTTTCATAACAAGATCCTCTGCAACCAGTGCAGAACGCTTAGCACCTGTAACCTCAGACAGAATAACATGGTCTTTCAGTGATTTATTTGTATCATCAAGAGTTTCTCCGATAACTGACGGAACTCTTATCATTTCTGACGGAATTTCAACCGGTGCATATGAAACTGTAAGAACATTTGCAAGAATTGCCGCCGCCGTACTGCAGGCAAGCGCTGAAGATACGCTTATCTTTGCCCATAACGGCCAGCGCATAAGGTCAAGTCTTTTCATTCTGCCCTTGCGGCGCACTACTGTTTCTTCAGATGTCAGCTCCTTATAAAACTGCTCCATATAAGGTGTTCTGTCTTCAATGCGCACATTCAGAGCGTTCATAATGGCATTTTCCTGGTTTTCAGTGAATGTTGTTTTAAACTCGCTTATGTCACGCAGCGGATCATTCTTTGTTTTTTCAAAAGTAACACGCCTTTCCATAGCGTCTGGAGGCGTGATACCGGTAGTCATTTTATAAATGGTTGCTGCAAGAGCATAGACATCAGTATGGGCACCCTGTTCTCCTCGGCTCCGGTACTGTTCTTCAGGAGAATATCCTTCCTTTATAATAACAGTAAGACTTCTGCTGTGTGATGTGGCAGCATATCTTGCTGCACCGAAATCTATAAGCTTTGCTTCAGAGTTTTCGTTTACCATTATGTTATCAGGAGCTATGTCACGATGTATAATCCCTGCTTCATGTATATTTTTAAGGGAAAGAATCATCGGTTCAAGAGTTTTTACAGCTGTCTGAGCGTCAAAAATGCCCTTTTCATTCAGCCATTTTGTAAGGGTTATGCCTTCGATATATTCCATAATAATATACGCTGTATTGTTTGCAAGAAAGCTGTCGTATATTCCCACAATACCGGGCTCATGATTAAACTTTGCTATTTTTTTTGCCTCTTCAACAAAACGCTCCATGCCCTTTTCGTACTGTTCTGCCTTATTGCCGCCGTATACCGAAACCTCTGTCTGACCAAGCATTCTTGTGGAAAACTCGCCGGGAAGATATTCTTTTACAGCCACCTTGACTTTAAGAACACTGTCCCAGCCTGCATAAGTAACGCCGAATCCTCCATAACCTATAACACGTCCTATGAGATAGCGGTCATTGAGTCTGGTACCCAGCGCCATATGCAGTGCTTCATGTACCTCCTCTTCCGGATAGTAACCGCAATGAGGACACAAATTCAGATTTTCTTCATACTCATGAAAACAGTTGTAACAGATCCTATTCATTGCTTATCTCCTTTGATAATTCAGAAAAAGTGTCACTGTAAACTTCGCAGTAATTCTCCCAAACGCCCTTTTCAAGAGGCAAAGCTGTACTGCGGTTTTTTACCATAAGCAATTCCTGACCCTGTTCCGATAAAAGTATTTTAAGAAATGCTTTCTCACCCTGATTTTTTCCATAATCCTGATCCAATGCGCTCCAGTAATAGCAAGGCATGGTTTTGTTGTCCGTAAGAATATAGTGCTCCACCTGGCCCGGAACTGAAGATACAATTTCAAAATAATCCTGTGTTGAACCCATATACCAGGCATATGTTCTGTCAGTGAAGGAATCCGGAGCTATTACAGGCAATTCTGCATCAGTGTTGTATTCTGCATATTCCTTTGAAATGCCTATGTTGTCAGCCTTTTCTGAATTGCTGCTTTCATTGCTCTGATATTCTATTGCGTCTTTTGAAATGTTGTCTATACTGCTGTTTTCCGGAAGCGGCTCTGAAAGTGTAATATTCTGATACAGAATAAATGCTTCCCAGCCAACAGGCAGACGATAATCCTCTTTGCCTTCAAATTCGCATACAAAAGAAGTATCAGCTGATATGCCGTCAACTTTAATGCAGTCTGACAGAATATCTCCCTTCAGACTTGTGCTTTCAAAGATATCAGGAGCATTGCCGTTTTCCAGTGACTTTTTCATTTCTTCGCTGTATACGCTGCTTTCAATGCCTGTGGCTTTGATGCTGACTTTCGGATATGCTGAGCTGAATGCCTCTATAACCTCTGAAATACCCTGTTCCTTTGCCCTGTCTGTTTCAGCATTTCCGCTGAGTTCATACCAAAGCACCAGTTCAGATGAAGGAACATAATTCCTGAGTGCCTGTATACTGAATATGCCAAGAACAGCCGCTGCTGCCACAGATACTATTGCCAGAGTAATACTGCGTCTTTTTCTTCTGCGCTTACGCTCTGCAATTGGAGGTAAAACCACCTTATCACCCAGAAATGCCCTGCGGAATTCAGAAACATTCTGAAAACGAAACTCAGGAATAACAGACATTGCCTTCATTATTGCATTGCTCTGCTGAACAGGAATCGAACTGTCAAGCACACAGGGTTCTTCCAGCGTGTCAGACTGATATGAGGACTCTTCAAGCTGCTTCTTACGGTTGGTGGATTCATCCGGCTTTACACCTGTAAGCATATAATAAAGAACAGCTCCAAGAGCATAGACATCAGTCCATGGTCCCTGTTTTTCAAGCTTGTTATACTGTTCAACAGGAGAAAACCCCGGCTTCACAATTACCATGAGTTCCTCAGAACTGCTTCCTGCAAACTTTGCCGCACCAAAATCAAACATTTTTACGTGTTCCGCAGAGGTAAGCATAACATTATCCGGAGCTATATCACGGTGAATTATTCCCTTGTCATGCATTGCTTCAACAGCGTCAAAGAGCTTTTCTGCTATTTTCAGTGTATCATCATAGCTGCATTTTCCGTTGTTCTGTCCCATATAGGCTGCAAGGTCTGTTCCCTGCAGATATTCCATGACAATATACGCTGTTTTGTTCTCTTCAAAATACTCAAATACATTTACAATAGCATTATGAGAACTAAACTGCGCCATACTCTGCGCTTCTTCTATAAATCGTGCAAATGCAGCGTCAAACTGCCTGCGCTGTTTTTCCGACAGCAGTATGATATCCGGCTGACCGGGAATACGATTCACAAGACCTCCGGGATAAAATTCCTTTATTGCTACAATAATTTCAAGCTTATTATCCCATGCAAGATACGTGATTCCGAATCCGCCGCAGCCTATTCCTTTTCCTATTATATATCGGTCTGAAAGGACAGTTCCGGGAGAAAGATAGAAAAGTTCCTTGGGAGCGTCACCTTCCATGTATCCGCAGTAAGGGCAAATGCTCTGAGATATATCAAAAACTTCAAAACAATTTTTACAGCGATTCAACACATTTTCCTCCGTATTCCGTTATTATTCCCAGGAAAAATTATCACCGCAGAATGCAATAAAACGAAATACCTGACTTCCGATCTGAAGTGTATCATAGTTGGAGAGTACCTTTGATTCCAGAACTATTTCTTCATTAAGATAAGTGAGTCCGTTTCCATTTCCAGCCTGCAGAATAAAAATGTGCTTTTTCGGTTCATAGACAATTATAGCATGATCCACTTTGGAAATTGTATTATCATTGGGAATAATAATATCATTGCCTGTATTGCGTCCGATGCGGTTCTTGCCTGTTACAAGCTGGTACGCTTCGCCTCTGTGTTCGCCCTCAACTGCAACAATCCAGCCAACTACCGGTTCTTTGCTGAAATCATCTGCAAAAACTGCAACTGTTTTTCCGGTATCAACACGCACCAGATTCTGATCCATCATGCCGCCCTGAACCATGCCAGCCTGATTATACGGAGAGCTGGCAACAGGAATATTACGCACCTGCTCCGGTACAGGTGTATTTTTCTGCTTGCGGAACAATCCCTTTTTCTCCTTGTTTGCTAAAACAGGTTCTGCCTGCATCTGAACAGGATGTTGCACTTCTTCACACGGCATTGCTCCGCATAACGGACAAAATGTATACTTGGACGCATCATAAAAATGACCGTTCATGCAGCGTTTTCTTATAACACGATTGTCATTGATATTTACTTTCTGCTGTCCGGGAGCTTCTGAAGCTGACAGCTTGTTTCCGCAGTATAAACAAAAAATCACATTATCATCCAGCTCTGCTCCGCATTTAGTACAATATTTCATTTTTAATACTCCTCTCAAATCCATACCGCAATTGCGGTAAAATTGTCTGCATTTTCATTTTTTTCACTCTGTCGTTTAACAATAATCTCAGCCATTGCATTCATCCATTCATCAACAGTCCTGCTTTTGCGCAGTGTTTTTGTCATTTCCTTTTCCAGTATAAGTTCCCAGAATCCGTCTGAGCATAACAGAAATGCCTGTCCCTCTTCCACTGGAATTATGTCGCTGGGCCTGCATTCAACCACATCTTCTTTTGCGCCGAATGCCTTCAGAAGTTTATTGCGGTCAGGATGATTGTGTATATTCTTCTCACGCAGTTCACCTCCCAGAACCATCATCTGAGGAACGCTGT
>JAQXHO010000098.1 GCA_029007315.1 Oscillospiraceae bacterium | reverse complement strand
TGTACTGACCGGAATGGCAATTGCCACAATTATGGGATATATATCACAGGGACAAATGGGATGGACCTATACATTATTTCACGCTGCAATTTCAATTTTAGGAATATGTCTGTTCCGTTTTACATTCAAACGTACATTTATCGATCTTACAAAATCCGTACATAATGATGCAAATCTAAAGCGAACAATGATTATAGGCGGTGGCAGAGCCACTAAAATGATTATTGAAGAAATCAAACGTTCCAAAGAACTTGATAACGTTTCTGATATTCTATATAACCCGGTATGTATCATTGATGATAATCCTGAACTTGTAGGCAAAAAAATTAATGATGTACCGATAGTGGGAACCCGTTACGATATTGTAAAATTTGCAAAAGAGTTTGATATTGATGAAATAGTTTTTGCAATTCCATCATGCCTTGAGGAGGAGAGAAAGGGAATTCTTGATATATGCGCTGAAACTAAAAAGCCTATCAAGATTCTGCCTTTTATCGGTGATCTGATTTTTGGAGATAAACCTCTTGTAAAACAGATAAGAAATATTAAAACAGAAGAGCTTCTCGGACGTGATCCTATAAAGTTTGATAATAAGGATATCAAGGATTTTATCAGCGGAAAAGTCTGCATGGTAACAGGCGGAGGCGGTTCAATTGGTTCTGAACTTGTTAGACAGATAGCAAAGTACAGTCCAGAGCAGATAATCATAGTGGATATCTATGAGAATAACGCATACGATATTCAGCAGGAGCTTGTAATGCAGTATAAGAATGAGCTGAATCTCATAACGCTCATTGCAAGCGTACGTGACTATGACCGAATGAATCAGATATTTTTAAAGTTCAACCCTGATATAGTATTCCATGCAGCAGCACATAAGCACGTACCGCTTATGGAAGTTTCACCTATGGAAGCAATCAAGAACAACGTAATGGGAACATTCAACGTTGCCACACTTGCCCAGTTCCATAATGTAAAGAAGTTTGTCATGATTTCAACCGATAAGGCTGTAAATCCGACAAACGTAATGGGTGCATCAAAGAGATGCTGTGAGATGATAGTGCAGTATCTTGCACAGCAGCATGAGGGAGTAACTGAATTTGTAACCACAAGATTTGGCAACGTTCTCGGTTCAAACGGTTCAGTTATACCGCTTTTCAAGAGGCAGATCGAGAACGGATTGCCTGTAACAGTGACGCATCCTGACATAATTAGGTATTTCATGACTATCCCTGAAGCAGTTAATCTTGTAATGGAAGCTGCCGCAATAGCAAAGGGCGGAGAGATATTCGTACTTGATATGGGACAGCCTGTAAAGATTGTAACTCTTGCGGAGAACCTTATCCGTATGTATGGCAAGGAACCATACAAGGATGTACCGATAGAGTTTGTGGGACTCAGACCTGGTGAGAAGATAAAGGAAGAGCTTCTTATGAATGAAGAAGGACTCCAGAAGACAAGTAACAAGCTTATTTTTATTGGAAAGCAAATAGAAATAGATGAAGAAAACTTTCCAATGGAACTTGAAAAGCTTCGTGATGCGGCAAAGAAAAATGACGAAGAAGCTGCAGTAAAGGCGTTACATAAAATGGTACCGACTTTTACTACGCCTGAGGAATTTAATAAGAAAGTGCTTGTAACAGTGTAATGTGATTAACGAGTGACACTCCTAAACGCATCTGCACTGGAGCGTGACTTTGGCTTCAAGCCAAGCACAAGCCTGCAAGACGGCCTCAGAAAATTCGCCGAGTGGTATAAAGAATTTTACAAGGTTTAAAAAAACATCTGCATCCCGGAGGTGTAGTATGATAAACATGAAAAAAATGATGCTGTACGGCGGCATCGAATCGGAAGAATACCAAGAAATAGCCGGCAACATCAAGGAAGAAAACAAGAAGTGCCTGAGAATGTATTCGGTACTCTGCTCATTTGTCTTTTTAGGTCTTTGTGTAGTATCCTTTTTTTCTAAAATCGGATATGTAAACAGAATCATATATCTTACTGCCTTTGTGCTTACAACCCTCATTCATCTGGCACTGGTGGTTCTGAAAACAGACAAAATAATGCTCCTTGAAGACCTTTTTATCTTCATTTTATACGGTTTCGGAATCGGT
>JAQXHO010000097.1 GCA_029007315.1 Oscillospiraceae bacterium | reverse complement strand
TGCCGTGGTCTGACAGGTCATATTGCGGAAATGGCTGCGGTTCAGCATGAAGCCGAAAAGAATTCCTTCTGCATTTATGTCAGCAGTTTCCTGCAGGGCGGCGAACACGTTAATTTCAGAAAACTCCTCTCTGTGGACGCTCTTCAGTCTGCCCCATGGGGCGGTGAAATGCGAAGCCTTATCGAAGACCTCCAGGGTTTCTGCGAAATGGGCTACTGCGTAATGCTTGCGGCAGGCAGTGAGAAAACCCTGCCTATCATTATGTCAGACCTTCAGAAAAGCGGTTTTTCCTGCAGCATTGCGGAAAAATGTTCCACGTGGAACAAAGGCCATGTGTACCTTATGACAGGCAGCTTTTCCGGCGGATTTTCCTATCCGGAAAACAAAACTGCACTCATTACCCAGGCAAAGGCTCTGCGTTCAAAGAAACGTATTCACAAGGCAGCTCCGGGCAAGGAGCTTCGATCACTTGCCGACCTTACGGAAGGAGATCTGGTGGTTCATGCCCTCCACGGAATCGGCAGGTTCGCAGGCATAAAGAAGCTGTGCCTTGAGGATATAACAAAAGATTATATCATGATACAGTACGCAGGCAATGAAAATCTCTATGTGCCTGTTACCCAGATGGACCTTGTTTCAAAATACATAGGCGCAAGAGATGACAGCAGTGTAAAGCTTCACAGGCTCTCATCTCCGGAATGGCAGAAAACCCGCAATAACGTAAAACGTGCCGTGAAGGATATGGCAAAGGAACTCACTTCCCTTTATGCAAAGCGTGAACAGGCAAAGGGCATAGCCTTTGAGCCGGACGACGAGGTTCAAAGGGATTTCGAACAGCGTTTTCCCTATATCGAAACAGACGATCAGCTGACAGCCATTGAGGAAATAAAGGCTGATATGGAGAAAAGCCGGCCAATGGACAGACTTCTCTGCGGAGATGTGGGCTTCGGCAAAACCGAGGTTGCCCTCCGTGCCGCCATGAAATGCGTCCTCAGCGGAAGACAGTGCGCTATACTTGTGCCTACAACCGTTCTGGCAATGCAGCATTATCAGACGGCGCTGAGAAGATTTGAGGCTTTCCCTGTAAATGTGGAGCTTCTGTCCAGATTCTGTACCCCGAAACAGCAGAAAGCAACCCTTGAAAGAATGAAGAAAGGTACTGCGGATATTGTAATAGGTACCCACAGGCTTGTGCAGAAGGACGTGGAATTCAAAAACCTCGGACTTGCCATAATCGACGAGGAACAGCGCTTCGGCGTTGCCCATAAGGAAAAATTCAAGGAAATGTTCTCCGGCGTGGACGTTCTCACATTGTCAGCAACGCCTATTCCACGAACCCTCAATATGGCAATGAGCGGCATACGTGATATGTCCGTTATCGCAGAAGCACCCCAGGACAGACACCCTGTCCAGACCTATGTTATGGAATACAGCTTCGGCGTGATAGTGGGAGCAATTGAACGTGAACTTCGCAGAGGAGGACAGGTTTATTATATCCATAACCGCATAGATACTATAGAATATACAGTCGCAAAACTCAGACAGGCTCTTCCCGACGCAAGAATAGGCTTTGCCCACGGCAGAATGAGCGAAAACGAAATGTCTGAAATATGGCAGCAGCTTGTAGACCAGGAAATAGATGTCCTTGTATGCACAACGATCATAGAAACAGGCGTGGACGTTTCAAATGTGAATACCCTCATTCTGGAAAATGCCGACTGCTTCGGACTTTCCCAGCTCTATCAACTGAGAGGAAGAGTGGGCAGAGGAAGCCGCAGAGCATACGCCTATTTCACATTCAAAAGGGACAAATCCATTACAGAAGTTTCAGCAAAACGCCTTGCCGCTATGAGAGAATTCACCCAGTTCGGCAGCGGTTTCCAGATTGCCCTCAGAGATCTGGAGATCAGAGGCGCAGGCAGCATTTTAAGCGGAAAACAGCACGGCCATATGGAAGCCGTGGGTTATGATATGTATTTAAAGCTCCTGGGAGAAGCTGTTGCGGAGGAACGGGGCGAAAAACCGGAAAAAGCCGCCGAATGCGTTGTGGACGTTCAGATAAGCGCACATATTCCGGAAGAATATATTGAAAGCCTTAGCCAGAGACTCAGTATGTACAGAAAAATTGCGGCGCTTGAAACGGAAGAGGATAAGCTTGACCTTATTGATGAACTTATTGACCGCTACGGAGATCCGCCCTCTGAAATAATGGGCCTTGCTGCACTGTCACTTCTCAGAAACCGTGCGTCAGCACTGGGCGTCACCGAAATAAACCAACGTGGCGAGAAAATGTATTTCTATATCCAGAGTCCCACCCAGGAACAGATAACCTCACTTGCTTCGGAATTCCGTGGAAAAATCATTTTCAACAGCCTTAAAAAACCTTATATCGGCGTTACAGTGCCGAAGGATATGAAACCTCTTGCCCTTATGCAAAGGGTAATTGAGGTAATGGAAAAATAAAAGCGGCAGAGAAGAGCTATTTATGCACAGCTTTTTTGTGCAAAATAACAGTGGACATATGGTTTTGTATGTGCTATAATAAGCACAATAGGTAATTATGCCTTTATTATATACAAGGAGGAATTTATATAATGAATATTATCAAAAAGATTTTTGCAGCCGTTACAGCCGCTGCTTCAGTAGGAGTACTTGCATTTGCTTCAGTAACTGCTTCAGCAGCAGGCGAACTTGACCCTTCTGAAACTGCACCTTATACCGCAAGAATGGCTATCCAGGCAGGCAGGGACGTTCAGTGGGAAAAAGATGGTGAAAATACTGTTGAAATTCCAGCTGACGGTACATACACCACATCCTACACATTTAAAAATGGCAGCACAACTATTGAAGCACTGGTGCTTGATACTTCTATCAATGCGGCTTCTTTCGCTCCGGAAGGTTCCGCTGATCCCATAAAGGACTGCACCGTAAAAATTACCGTAGACAAAATCGAGCTGGTAAAAAAAGACGGCACAACTTCAATTATCACCTATACAGGCCCTTCAGATGACGCATTCTGCCTGGGCGATAACGGAAAGTGCTGCCGCCTGAATATTCTCAATATGTTCAAGCAGCCTACTCCTGTTAAGGATATCTACGAAACTCTGCCGGATACCGGCGCAGTTAAAGACGATAAACTTTCGCTGACATTTACTGTTTCCGGACTTGGCGGTACTCCTGCCGGTACAACAACTTCCACAACAGGTACAGATGACGGCAGTACAACAACTACTACCACCACTACTGTAAATAACGGCAACACATTCAACAGCGGCAATAACGGCGGAAAGGTTAATTACGCCACAACAAGCACCGTTACACAGACCGCAGACCCGGGCGTTATTGCAATAGTAGTAAGCGCAACAGCTGCAGCAGCTCTGGCAGCAGGCGCTATGACTATCAGAAGAAAGAAAAAGTAATTTTACCGAAACAAAATAAACAATAAAGGCTGACGTATTAAAACGTCAGCCTTTTTCTGTACAGTATGCAAAAAAGACTGCCGCAGAATTCCGCAGCAGTCCTTTATTTTTTAATTAAATCAGTCTGTAATATTATCAATTACTTCGTCAACAGCGTCCTTGATATCATCTACGCAGTCACAAGCTCCGTCGCAGATATCATCCAGATCGTCGTCATCACCGCAGCAGCAGTCAAGACCGTCCAGATCACAGCAGCTGTCAGCAGAACTCTTCTTCTTTCTCTTAGACAGCATCATAAGTGTTCCGATAACTACAGCACCTGTTGCGAGAATAATTGCTACAATTGTACTTGCCTTCATAATAGTACCTCTTTCTCTGCGGAAATTTTATTGACAGTCACGGCTCCGCAGCACCGGATTTTCCTGTTAAATTTATTATACCACATATGTTTCAAAAATACAAGTGGTTTTTCACCGATTTTTATAAAAAATCATTAAATTATCACAATGCAAATCCCTTACATATTTCCTGTAAGGTGCATGAGAACCGATATTACAGCCACAGGAGCAGTTTCACATCTGAGTATCCTGTTTCCAAGCCATACATTATATACGCCTGCATTCTTTGCATATTCCGCTTCAGCCGGGTCAAGTCCGCCCTCGCTTCCTATGAAAACCGCAATATCCCGAACATTGCTAAGGGGAACTTCACTGAACCTCACACCGCCCTCTTCATAGAAAAGCAGCGCCCTGTCAGCCTTTTTCATCTCCTCAACAGCCTTTTCAAAGGTGATAACAGAAGTCACCTCCGGTATAATGCCCCTGCCCGACTGCTTTGCAGCAGCCTCCGCAATTTTCTGAAGCCTTGCAAGCTTTTTGTCAAAATCCTTCCTGTCCGGACGTGCCACACACCTTTTTGTAATTACAGGTACTATCTTCACTGCACCCAGTTCAACGGATTTCTGAATAATTGTATTCAGCTTGTCGGATTTCGGCACAGCCTGGTAAAGGGTTATGTTCACCGTAGGCTCAGCAGCGCAAAGCTCTGAGGATAACACCTCCAGTACAACCTCATCAGAGGTTATTGAATTTATACGGCAGTGATAGTCCCTTCCTTCAGAACAGACCGTCAGATCATCGCCCACACGCATACGCAGCGACCTGCCAATATGATTTGCGTCCTCACCTGTTATGCGTATAACTTCAGAATTAACCTTTTCAAGGAAAAATCTCGGCATAAACTTTTTCTCCTTTTTTGTGCGTCAGCTTTGCATTGCACTGTAAATATCATTGCTTCTCAGACCCGTTTCAAGAGCAGCTCTTTTGCAGGCGTCACGCTTTTTCATGCCTTCCTCTGCATATTTCAGAGCAAGAGCCGCCGCCTCTTCCAGCGTAAAACTTTCTCCTTCCGGCGAAACCTCCGCAGCACCTGCAATTACAAGCACATATTCACCTCTCGGCTCTCTCTCTTCGTACAGCTTCCGGGCATCTACGATAGTGGTGCGGATAACCTCTTCGTGTATCTTCGTAAGCTCCCTGCACAGGGATATCTGCCTGCCCTCTCCAAGAGTATCAGCCAGGTCGGCAAGAGTCCTTACAAGCTTGTGGGGTGCTTCGTAGAGGATTATTGTCCTTGTTTCCGAGGCAAGTCTTTTCAGCCGTTCAGTGCGTTCCTTTTTCGGAACAGGCAGGAAGCCTTCAAATACAAACTGCCCCGACGCCTGACCTGCTATGGCAATAGCCGTCACCACCGCACTTGCTCCCGGAACTGCCGTAACAGGTATGCCCATTTCATAGCATAGCTTTATAAGAGGTTCTCCCGGGTCGGAAATGCAGGGCATTCCTGCGTCTGTAACGATGCCGCAGTTTTCGCCTTCTGATATCCTTGCGGCAATTTTCTTCGCTCCAGCTTCTCCGCTATGCTCGTGAAAGCTTACAAGAGGTGTTTTAATGTCGTAATGACTGAGAAGCTTTCTGGTTACACGTGTATCTTCCGCCGCAATGAAATCCACCTCACGGAGCATTCTCAGCTGTCTGAGGGTTATGTCCTCTAAATTGCCGATAGGCGTACCTATAATATAGAGAGTACCACTCATCTTTTACCGTCCTCTCTCGGAAACGGCTCATAAAGCCTGCGAATCTCGTCGCAGTCGCCGCTTTCTGTTCTTATGTGCAGCTGAGGTTCCACCTGCATAAAAGGCTTGCTGCCCTTTTTTCCCTCAAGAAGGAAGAGCCATGGCGCACTTTCCGGATTTTTTGCCACAAATCTCAGCCTTTTCGGCTCAATTCCGCTTTTCCGCATGGCGTCCATGCAGTCCGCAAGCCTTTCCGGACGGTTGCATATGCACAGTCTTCCGCCGAATTTCAGAAGCTTCTTTGCCGCTTCACATACATCATAAATATTGCACAGGATCTCATGCCTTGCAATTTTCTGGGCAGTAAGACTGCTCTCTATCCCTGCCCTGTATGCCTTATAAGGCGGATTGCAGGTCACAAGGTCGCATTGCCCATAGGGTGCGCCATTCCACAGAACCTTCAGATCCGCAAGAACAGGCGTTACACGTTCCTCGGAAAGTCCGCTTTTCTCAATGCCCATACGGAACTGCATAATTCCCTGTTCCTGTATCTCAACGCCGTAAACCCTTGCAGGAGGGTTGTCCCTCTGCATTATCATGGGAATAATTCCGCAGCCTGTGCCAAGGTCTGCCGCAATATCCTTCCTTCTCCAGCCGGAAAAGCTTGCCAGCAGAAAGGCGTCCGTTCCGAACCGGTGTTCCTCGCTTGAATAAACATATATTCCGCCTGTCAGCGGTTCGCAGTGCAGTTCCATAAGTGTTTCCTTTAAATATGTTTAAGAATTTCCGGAAGTTTTTTCACCGCAATGGTGGCATTCGCACAGATCTGCTGCCATTCCTCCGATGTGGTGGCAGGATCATATACTCCCGCTGTGAAAAAGCCTGCCTTTTTTGCCGTAAGAATGCCGTGGAGTGCGTCCTCCGCTACTAAAATCTGACGCTTTCCCAGACCAAGGCGTCTTGCTCCTTCATGGTATATTTCCGGAGTTGTTTTTCCGGCGCCTATTTCAGACTCCGTTATAAGAAACTGGATCCTCGATGAAAGTCCCAGCCTGTCAACAGCCGCCCTTGCCAGTGCAGGATAATTTGCCGTAGCAATGCCGTATTTTATGCCTGCTTTATCCAGCCCGTCAAGGAATTCCTCAGCACCGGCTTTAAGAGGCAGTACGTTTTTATACTGATCCGCCGCCATACGCTCTATCCGGTCAGCGATCTCCTCCGGCGTGGCATGGAGATTAAACCTCTCCGCAAAATACCTTGAAGATTCCTCAATAGTCATTTTCTTCACTATCTCAGAAATATCATCCGGCGGTGAAATGTGATAGCTGCCCAGAAAACATCTGTCTATTGTATACCATACATTCATTGAATCCAGAAGGGTACCGTCCAGATCCAGTATGGCGCCCTTTATTGTGTTGTGTTCCATAATGTTATATCTTTACGAATCTCTTTATGCCGTTGGCGTCGCCCAGGAATATTGTCTTAGGTCTTGCCCAGATGTGACCGTTTTCAACATTCTTGTAAACAACCAGATCTTCGTTTGTTTCGGTGTGCTGTGCAATTGTAAGCACTTCATACTCTCCGCCCTTGTAGTGACGGTATCTGCCGCCGATAACCACTTCTTCCTGTACAGGCTCTTCAATGGGTGCAGTTTCCGGTTCCGGTGCGCCGTTTACAATGTCGTCCTCAACAAGGATCATGCTGGAAAAGGGCGGCATCTCAATGCTTGCATTGCCGTTGTCAATATTTACAGGAGTGCAGGAAAGAACGTCAACAAGACTGCCGCAGGAAGGACGGAAATTCAGCCAGAAGGGCTGATCGTCCAGGTTCAGTGCAATATAAACGTTTCTGCCTTCATATTCTCTTCTGAATAAAAGCTGTCTGTTCTGTACCATTACAGTTTCAAAGCCGCCTGTACGAAGTGCAGGATATGCCCTGTAAACTCTTCCCAGCTTTACAATGTGGCGGTAAAGATCTCTGTCGCCTGTTGATTCCAGCTGTGAAAGCTCAAGACAGGGTCTGAGTCCGTCGTCAGAGTTGTTTTCATGTCTGCCCTCAATACCGTACTCACTGCCGTAATAAACAGAGGGTATACCCGGCATACAGTACATAAGAGTGTAGCAAAGCTTTCTGTATCTTGCATCTGTCAGCTTGCTTGCCAGACGGTCCACGTCGTGGTTGTCAACGAAGCTGTAAAGCTGAAGACCCTTATAAATACCGCCGTTTCCGAACTGACGGTTTAATGAGTAATTGATTTCCCAGTAGTTTTTATCATTATGAGAGGAGTAAATTCCCTTGTGGCACTCGTAGTTTGTAACGCTGTCCAGCATTTCCGGATTAGCCCAGCGGTTGTAGTCGCCGTGGATAATTTCGCCCATAAGCCAGAATTCCGGATTTCTGCTCTTGCAGTAATGTCTTATCTGCTTGAAGAAGCCGAAGTCAACACAATCCGCAGCGTCAAAGCGTATACCGTCTATTCTGAATTCGTCCATCCAGTATCCCACAGCATCAAGAAGATGATTGCATACGTCCTGGTTGTGGAGATTCAGCTTGACAAGGTTGTAGTGACCGTTCCAGCCCTCATACCAGAAGGGATCGCCGCAGGGACTGCTTCCGCCGAAATTAAGACCTGCAAACCAGCTACAGTATGGAGATGCCTGACCCTTTTCCTGTACGTCCTTAAACGCCCAGAAATTACGTCCTACGTGATTGAAAACGCCGTCAAGGATAACACGGATTCCGTTAGCGTGAAGCTCGTTGCATATCTCTTTGAAAAGCTGGTTTGTGCCAAGTCTGCGGTCAATAAGCTTGTAGTCCGTGGTATCATAGCCATGCTCTGCAGATTCAAACACAGGGCCGAAATAAACGGCGTCAACCTGCATTTCCTTCAGATGAGGAACCCATTCCTTTATTTTTTCAAGACGGTTTACTACCTCGCCGCCCTCGTTTACCTTAGGCGCTCCGCAAAAGCCAAGTGGATAGATGTGATACATAATAGCGTTGTCATACCAGTGCATAATAATAAAACCTCCGATTTATATGTTATTTATCAGAACCTTCCAGATAATAGGCAGCTTCCATATCCGCAACATTAAGAGCCAGCGCCAGCGGAAATTTTTCCAGAGCCTGTCCCACAAGACCTTTGTCTTCATTTCCGGAAAATCCCATATGAAAGCGTATTGCAAATGCCTCTTCCCGTGTAAGCCTCATAAAGCCGGAGATAATATACACGGATTTCTCACCATGGCCGTAGGGCAGCTGGTCACGAACCGTATAATACGGAACCTTTTCCCATACGCCCTGTGCATTTTTAGCGTTGCGGTAATCCACAGCGTAGAAATTCACCTTGCACAGATCATGAAGAAGAGCCGCAACAGCAATTGTTTCCTCGGAATAGTCCATGCCGTATAATTCCTTGGTTCTGGGTCTGCTGAGGTAATCTTTCAGACACTCATACACATTAAGACTGTGTTCAGCCAGACCGCCCTCATATGAGCCGTGATAACGGGTGCTGGAAGGTGCGGTAAAAAAATCGCTGCTGTCAGAGCAGAGCCATGCAAGAAGCTTGTCGCTTCCGGGACGTTTTATATTCTCCTCATAAATTTTTATAAATTTTTCCTTGTCGGACATTGATTCACCACCTTTTTATACTGTCTTCCGCTTTTATTTTACCATAAAATCAGAATAATTGCAAGTAAAAATAGGACTGCACAGTAAAATGCGGATATTCACCACATTTCAACACTCATTATTCAGCTTTTCAACCATTGTTTCAACAGTCTGTTGAAATGCAAAAGTCCGGTATACCGATTAATAGCAAGATTTTATTACAATTTGGAAACAATCTTTAAAACAAGCGTGAAATCTGATTATCGTTTTGTATTATTTGTAACTTTTATGTAATCTGTTTTCAACCGGTTGTTGAAACATCTGTTGAAACACTTGTGAAAAGGTCTTGAAAACTAAAAGAAGCCGCAGGAAAAAACACGTAATTTCCGCATATTTTACCAGTGTTAAAAAGTCAGTTTTTCAGTATAAAAGGGCAGGAAAAAACGCACACTATTTCCACATTGCACATGGTGCAAAATCAAAATGTCAAATACAATGAGGTGAACTCTATGAAAAAGTGGATCTCAATTGCAGCGGCGTCAGTAATGATAATGTGCTGCATGACAGGCTGCGGAAGAAATAACGGCAGTGAAAATTCAGCGAATACTACAGAGAGCAGTACTTCTGCCAGCAGCACCGAGAAGGAAACTACAGTAACAGAACCTGCCACAGAAGCTTCTCACAGCACTGATAACAATGGCGTTGTGGGAGATATTGTGACAGACGCAGGCGATATAGCCGGCGATATTGTTACAGGAGCTGAGGATATTATCGACGACATAATTCCCGAAGGATCATCATCAACCGTCACCGGGACTACGAAATAACAGAAAAGGACGAGCATGACTCGTCCGTACATATTTTAAGCTGAAAACCCTTCAGTCTTGCCTTCGGCAAGAAAACCTCTCAGTCAGCTTCGCTGACAGCTCAGCCTCGCACAAGCGGAAAAGTGCTCGACACAATCGCCCTAAAGATGGCGACCGTCCTTTCAGGAGAGCCTTTAAACCGCAGAATTTAAGCAACTGCTCTGAATTATGGATAAAGCAAAATTCAACGGAATATTGCCCTCCCTGAAAGGGAGGGGCGGACCACCGAAGGTGGTGGGAGGGTTTTATTACCACAACAAAAAAAGGTGCAGCACATTTAAGCGCTGCACCGAATACATTTAATTAAAGAGTAACCTTTTCACGGAGATAGCCAACAAGCTCAGTGATAGGCATACGAACCTGTTCCATGGTGTCACGGTCACGTATTGTTACGCACTGATCCTTTTCCAGTGTGTCGAAGTCATAAGTAATGCAGAAGGGAGTACCGATCTCGTCCTGTCTGCGGTATCTCTTGCCGATAGAACCTGTTTCGTCAAAGTCAACAGAGAAGTACTTTGAAAGTTCGCTGAATACTTCCATAGCCTGTTCGCTCAGCTTCTTTGACAGGGGCAGTACTGCGCACTTGTAAGGTGCAAGAGCCGGATGCAGGTGCATAACTGTTCTTACATCATTCTTCTCAGCGTCAATTACTTCCTCGTCATATGCCTCTGTAACGATAGACAGGAACAGTCTTTCAACACCCAGTGACGGCTCGATTACATAAGGAATGTACTTTGTGTTGTCCTCAGGATCGAAATATTCCAGTGACTTGCCGCTGTGTGTCTGATGCTGTGTAAGGTCATAGTCAGTTCTGTCAGCAATGCCCCAGAGTTCGCCCCAGCCAAATGGGAACAGATACTCAAAGTCAGTTGTGGCCTTTGAATAGAAGCACAGCTCCTCCGG
>JAQXHO010000096.1 GCA_029007315.1 Oscillospiraceae bacterium | reverse complement strand
CGTAAACTATTCCGATACAAATCTTGCACTTACCCAGGGTTCATCCGGAATAACTCTTGAAACATATTCCGGTGCAGATTCTCAGCTGTGGCTGCTGAACGCTGACGGACTACAGGGCTTTGCAGGTTACTGCAAGGACGACAACACAGGCAATATCAAAGCCGGTGCTATAGGCGGTCTTTTCGGCGAAGTGGTTGAGGCTTCCACATTTGACGATCTGAAAAAATATGCAACCTCTGATACTCCCTATACTATCGTTGTGACAAAGGATCTTAAAGTTACAAAACTTGCAGAAGACAGTTCCGGCAGATATTACTGTCCCGACGGCAGAATATATGTTCATGACAACAAGACTATCGTAGGCAGCTATTCAGCACATACGCTTTATAACGTGCAGTTCTGCACAGCCACAAGCAAGGGCGTGGGAAATAATCTCATTATAAAGAATTTCGACATTCAGCATAACTCTGAATCAAACGGAAATGACTCCATTCAGGTTTATTTCGGCTCCGGTAAGAACCTCTGGGTAGACCACTGCACATTCACAGGCCATTCAGACTATAATACTGCTTCTACAGGCCTTCCGGACTGGGATAAGTTCCTTGCCTGCTGCTATGACGCTGACTACTGCACCGTTTCAGACAGCTCATTCGGTCTGCATGAATACGGACTTATTCTCGGTTATCCCGACGACTCCAACAGTTCATACCAGAAATACAACAACTATCCTCGCATGACTCTTGCATCAAATAAATTCTACAATACCCTTACAAGAGGTCCGGGACTTATGCGTTACGGCTATTATCACTCACTCAATAACTATGTAAACAAATTCAGCATGGCATATACTGTTCATACAGCCAGCAAGATATTTGCTGAAAGCTGCCGATATGAAAACGGCGGAAATGTTATCTGCGACTGGAATGAAGTAAAATATCCCGGTTCATATGCAGAAACAGGCTCTACCTCCTCCGGCTGCAAAAAGACAACTATCGAGGGCAAAGCCCAGGACTGCACATGGCGTCCGAATACAAACTACAGTTACGTTTCACTGACTTCCGAAAATGCAAAAACCTACTGTTCAAACTACAGCGGCTGCCAGAAGTCAACAGGAAATATGATGTATCTGCGTTTTTCAAAGAGCGGCGTTCCAAGTGCAGGTTATACTGAAGTTCCAAGCGGCCCTTCAGCACCTGTTCCTGCAAGTTTCAATGAAGGTGCGGCTTTCCGAATTAAGAATGTAAATTCTGGTCTGTATATGCAGGTTGCCAGTGCTGCTGCTGAAAACGGCGCAAACATTCAGCAGTGGGGTACGGACGGCACAAGTATTCACGATATCTGGAAACTTTACAGCGCAGGTGACGGATACTATTACATTGCCTCATGCGTTGGTGACGGCGGCACATTTGTCCTCGATATTGCAGGAAAAAAGACTGCCAACGGCACAAACATAGACCTGTATCAGTACAACGGCGGCACAAATCAGCAGTTTATGATTGCTGACAATGGCGACGGCAGCTATAAGATCCTCACAAGAATAACAGGCGAAGCCTCAGCAGTTGAAGTTTCCGGTGCGTCAAAGGACGCAGGTGCTAACATTCAGCAGTGGGAAGTGAATGGTGTAAACTGTCAGGACTGGATATTTGAGCCTGTTACAGACCCCGGCACTTCCATGGATACAAGCTACGTATATACATTTGAGAATGTAAACTCCGGTCTTGTTATGGAAATACAGAATGCTGAAATGACAGATAATTCCAACGTTCAGCAGTGGTCTGTAAATGGCCACGACTGCCAGAAGTGGATCCTCAAGGAATTTGGTTCAGGCAATTACTACTGGATTCGTTCCCAGCTTGACAATGGCTTTGCACTGAAGGCTGAAGGCAGCGGAAACGGCGGTAATATTGACATTACAGCATATAGTTCCAAGGACAGCGCACAGCTTTTCAGATTCACAAAGAATCTTGACGGTTCCTACAGCATAATTTCCCACGCATCAAAGGACGCCTGCCTTGTAGAAGCTGCAGGTGCGTCCAAGGAGAAAGGTGCTAATATTCAGCAGTGGGAACCCACAAACAGTTCCTGCCAGAAGTGGAACATTCAGACTGAAACAAAACCAACAACAACTACTACAACCACCACTACAACTACTACAACAACAACCTCCACAACCACTGAAATAATCCCTCAGAAACTTGCAGGAGATGTAAATGGTGACGGTATTATATCTGTTATGGACATTATTCTTTTGCAGAAATGGTTAGCAGCTGTTCCCGGAATCTCCAGACCGGATACCGAAGCAAGTGACATAAACGGCAACGGAAGGATCGATATATTCGACCTGTGTATGCTTAAAGAAATACTCGTAAAGTAAGGTAACTTTAAAAGGCTTTCTGCTCCGCTTTAACAGAACAGAAAGCCTTTATTTTTTGCATTAAGCAGGTTCACTGTTCTTGACTGTACCATTCAAGAACAGCAGAGAGATTTTCCTCTGACACATAATTCTCGTCCTTTGACAGAAGCTCCAGCATTCTTTCATCCTGCTGTGAACGCTGCTTCTGTGATGACAGCCCTTTTTTAAGCATATTTATCATCAGCTTATCAATGCCGTGAAGTTTACTGCTGTCAAATCCGCCCTGCATAGTGAATAAAGGCACACTCTCCGGAATGGAAGAAGCCTTTCGCACTTCGGAAACCAACGTTCCGGTATCGCACAGACCAACTCCGCAGACTGCACACACTGAAAAGTGCTTTGCTGCATGAGAATATCCCTTGATATTGCTTGCATGGATCCAGCCAAGATAAATCACATTGCTTCCTCTGTCAATCTGTAAGGAAGCCTCTTTCAGAGAATATACAGGCAGACCTGTTTTTTCTCCAAGCATATGGGCATACTGCTGTGTATGACCGGTTTTTGATGTATATACAATCGCCTCCGGCTCATTTTTCTTTGCCATAAATTTGTTCCTCCATTATCATTATACTGATATTATATAGGAAAATCACAGCTTTTTATATGTTATTTTTATACCTTTATGTGTCTGCCATGGAGATTTCACTTAGCTTTTCTGCGTTTAATTCTGCGAATCAGACTCAAAATTCCGCTGCCGAAAAGAAGAATAATGAACACCGCTGTAATTGCTATTGCTGCGATCTGAGTGTAATCTTCCCAGGTCATTTTCTTTTCCGGTTTTGGTTCCTCAATAGGTGCGTCCTCTTTCTCCTCAATTCGTTTGCCATGCACCAGCAAACGATGTGTATTCTTGCCGTAGGGTGTACAGGTAATGAGGGTTACAATGTCCTCACCCTTTACAATAAAAAGTGACTCAACGTCGTCCGGCTCTACTGTTTCAATTTTATAGACCTGATAGGTTAGAACTTCATCCAGAACATGAATGCGGAAGATATTGCCTTCACGAAGCAGATTAAGATCGGTAAAAAGCCTTGCCGAGGGCAGACCGCAGTGAGCTGATAAAACAGCGTGTGTACTTTCACCGCCTATGGGCAGAGTGGTATTTTCAAGATGTCCTACTCCAATCTGCAATGTTTCTTCGCTTGTTCCATGGTAAATCGGCAGATTTACATCAATTGCAGGAATCTCTATATTCGCCATTACATCTTCAAACGCCAGAAGCTCTGTGTATTCGCCGTCTGTTATGGGAAATGCGTCCGGGTCAAAGGGGTCTGTCAGTATTACTGCATTATCAATCAGACTTTCGTTGTAACGTCTTACAGCTTCCTTTTCCTCGGCTATGAATTCGGGACTGAGAGAGGAAACCGCTTCAGCGTGTTCAGTGATTGCCCTGGTGCTATTCTTTTCGTAAAGATAATTTGAAACACTGGGATAGAGAAAAACGGAAATTCCGGCTAAAAACAGTATTACTATAAGTATTGTAGGCAGATGTTTTTTCATACCGTTTTCTCCTTTTCTGAACTCGTGTTTGCATTTGAAAGAATACGCCACCCTTTTGCTGTGGGTGGCGTAAACGTTTTATTACTTATTGTTTACTTTAACTTTTTTGCGTGATATCACAAACAAAATAACTGCGCCTGCCATGAAAGCTATACCGATAACTGTAAAGAGAACAGTACCTGCGCCACCGGTTATGGGAAGAGTAATGCCTGCACTGTTGGGAACTTTAACCGTATAAACACCGGCAGTTGCTGCAACATCTGTATCAGTAAAGTTTACCTTTACAGCATTAGTCAGAATGTTGTATCCGGAAGGAGCCTGTGTTTCTACCAGATAGTAGTCGTAATTTGCACCGTTTGCTTCGTACTTTGCGAATGTTCCAACACCATTTTCATCGGTTATAATACCGCTCTGAAGCAGTATGCCCTTTACTTCTGGTGTTGTCTGAGGAATATCTACTGCTGTTCCTTCGTCAATTTCTGCCTGTGTAGCAGTTCTGTACAAATCAAACTTTGCACCGGCAAGCTTTGTAGCTTCAGAACCATCCTTAAACTTATCAATCTTAATAGCAAAGGTTCTTACTGTGGCTGTAGCAGTTTTCTGCTGATGTGAATCTGCTACATAAGGATAATTGGAATAATCAAATGTTGCTGTGTTGGTTTGAGCAGCATTAACTACTGCATTATCATTAAGTGTTGCAGTATAGGTAATAACAAGCTGTTTTCCGCCGTTTGCAGACCAGCTGGCTGCATACTGCTCTGTGCTGACGCTTAATTTAAAGGTGTATTCAGTAGTTGCTGTTGTATAAAGAGTGTAAGCAGTTGTATCAACATCTGCGCTGTCAATCTGAACCTTAATTGAAGCAGTATCAAGAGTCAGACCGTCCGGAAGAAGGTCAGCTACATAAAATGACTTATCCGTAGTTGCTTCTGCGGCATATGTAGGAATGTCAACAGAAATAGTGTAGGCTACCTTTTCACCCTTTGTTACACTTGTTTTGTCAGCAGTTTTGGTGATAGCAGCCTCCTTATGTTTTGCAGTAAATGATACATCATCAATTACATACTTTCCATCAGCAACAGTCGGCTCAATCTTCTGGAGCATCAGCTGATAAACAGATGTGGAAGCTGTGGGAAGGATAAAATATTCGCCCATTGCAAGGTCTGCAAATGTAGCTGTACCGTCTGCGGCAACAGTCTCTGTGCCGACATGAGTGATTGATTTATTTGCAATATAATTCGGCAGACCTGCTAGTAAGTTTTTCAGACCAGCGGAATTACTTTCGAGTGTTTCAAACTGTTCAATAGTATAAGAAGTAGCATTG
>JAQXHO010000095.1 GCA_029007315.1 Oscillospiraceae bacterium | reverse complement strand
TCATTTGAATTCCTCCTCGTTTGATTTTTGAAACAGATTATGTTCCATTTTTCTCAAAACATTCATCATCTTTTATTATATTACATTTACCTACGCCTTTCAACCTACGTTTTGCAGATTTGGTGGATAAAATGAAGAACTTGTGTAACCTGCATATAATTTTATTAACAAAAAAATAAGAACCGTTCGGTTTATACGAACGGCTCTTATTCGGGGAAATATTAGAATGCTTTTGCCAGCATTTTCTATTGATATAATTATAATATCTTTTCAGATTTTTTTCAACCGATAAAGTGCAGATTCAGTGGACAAAATGAAGGATTTTACTTGATTTTTTTTGAGATATATGGTATTATATTACAGAGGTGAATTTAATGGCGACGGAATCCCACTGCAAACTCATAGGAGTTGTTACTGCAGGTGCTGAACATAGCGAACAAAAACATCTGATCTCAGGAATCATCAAAAGAGCCGGTGAGCTGAATATTGATGTGGCTGTTTTTTCAAATATTTACAATGCTGCTAAATATCATTCTCATGTGGAAATTGAAAATAACATATATGATCTTATTGTTTCAAAGCGTCTGGATGGTATTATTTTAAACTCTGAGTCATTCGTAAATGAAAAACTCCTTAACAGCATCGTTGAAAATCTCACAAGCCGCACTGATATACCTGTAATTTCTACCGGAAGAGCCATTGACAAATATACATCTATAGATAATGATACAATGAAAGATATTATGAATATTACAAATCACCTAATTGAGGTTCATGGATTTACTGATATTCATATGCTTACAGGATATGATTTCTTTGATGATTCTCATAATCGTGTAAATGGATATAAAGAAGCTCTTCTTTCCCATAATATCCCGTTTGATGAAAACAAGGTTATTTTTGGTAACTTCTGGCTTAATTCAGGAGAAGACCTTGCAATGGAGTATATAACAGGAAAAAGAAAACTTCCAGAGGCAATAGTTTGTGCAAATGACTATATGGCATACGGACTTTGCGATGTTTTTCTTAATAACAATATTTTTATTCCCGATGATGTTACTGTTATCGGATACGAGTATGTTGGTCAGAGATATTATCATGCACCGTTTCTGACAACATACTACCGCAACAGAAAAGCTTTAGGCATTAAAGCTGTAAATAATCTTTATGAAATGATGGGCGGTCCCAAATCCGATGACATTTCCCTTGACGGTCATATGATTTTCGGAAACACCTGCAGCTGCTGTTCTGATAACAAACTTCTTTTTAAAGAACTGTCTGAAATCAGAAGTGAAATGTTTTACAGCAATCTGAATCTCGTAAATAATTTTGAGCAGCAGCTCAGTCTTTGCCGTTCTCTGTCTGATTATGTAAATGTGCTTCAGCAGTTCTCCTATATGATCAGAGATGTTGTGGGCATATATCTTTGTCTTTACGAAAACTGGTGCAATTCAGATTTTCTGGAAAACTCTTCAGATCAGACAAACAATGAATCCATGATATGCTATACTGTTACCTCTCCCGAGGCACATTCCTTTGAGCCGAAATATTATGACAAGTATCAGCTTTTTCCGGATGTGATTCCAAAAACCAAAAATGAAAACGCACTTTATTTCTGTCCCATATTCTTTTCTGGAAGAGAATTTGGATATATTATTCTTCAGTACGATAAACCGGACGGTTATGATTCAGTTTTTCGTGACTGGCTTAAAACTGCATCATCAGCTCTTGAAATTCTGCGAATGAAAAACGATATACATACCCTTCTGGAATACAATAATCTTTCCTCACTACACGATTCAGTTACCGGTATGTACAATCAGCATGGACTTAAAAATGAGCTGCATTATATGATAAAAGAAATGAATTCAAGCGAAAAAATACTGCTTGTGCTTATTCAGACGGAAATTTTTTCTGACGATGACAGCATAAAAAGACAGCAGATCTCAGTTCAGATAAGCCTGGAAATTGCGGATACATTAAAAAAAGCCACAGAAAACAGGAATATATTATACGGAAAACTCTCTAATAAACTCTATGCCTATGCTGCCGTATGTTCAGAAGACAGTCCGGACATCGAACTGATATGTGATAAACTTACAACACTTGTAATGCACGGCAGCGAATACAGCAGATACTGTGATATGGATTCAATTGCTGTTCATGGTGAAATTTTTGATATGAATAGCTTTGACTTTGACTCTGCTGTAAATTCAGTTACTCAGTCAATAAATATAAAAATCGATGAAATATCCTCAAAAAGAGATAATACATACTATATGAACTACTTAAAGCTGAGAAACAGGCTTTACATCAATCCCAATGAAGAATGGAACAGCCAGGAAATTTGCCGTGATATGCACATGAGCTACGGCTATTTCCGTGCTACTTACAAGGAACTTTTTGGAGTAAGCTTTCATCAGGACGTTATTCAGAGCAAAATTTCATATGCAAAGTATCTTCTGATAACAACAATGCTCAGTCTGCCTGCTATTGCTGAAAAATGCGGATATGAGGATTACAAATACTTCCTCAGACAGTTTAAGAATTTTACAGGCATGACTCCGAACGCTTACCGCAAGGATGTGGTGCTGTAACTATAAAGCGGATCCGGATTTAATACACGGACCCGCTTTTTTATGCTTTTTTATTTTGTTCTGCTCAGCTGCGCCTTTTTAAGTTCCTATACTGCTGTCAGGTTTTCTTGCTGAATCAGATAATGATTTTTCGCCTTCTTCAAGCTTTAACGCACCCTCCTATAATGAAGTCGCACCGTGGAATCCTCCGCATTGAAGAAATCATATATTTCATCTGGAAGCACCTCTTTGGGCAGACTGATATGACTATTGTATCATACCACACCACATCTGCAACATGAGGAACCTACTCGATGCTTTTTTGGATAATAGAGCCTGTCAGTTCATACATATATTTTCCTGTTCTTTATAACAAGCCTGTTTCTGCTGACAAGCTTAAACCTTATCTTTACAGCTCAGTAAGACCCATTATCAGTCAGCACGAACGGGAAGAATAACAAAAACGGTTTCTTTCGCTCTATGGAAGAAACCGTTTTTTCTCTTTAATATTATTATTTTAACCAGTAATCTGCCTTTTGATAAGC
>JAQXHO010000094.1 GCA_029007315.1 Oscillospiraceae bacterium | reverse complement strand
CCCTCTGCCATACGGATACCGCCGAAAGGCTGCAGTGAACGCTTCAGAGGCTTGTCTGTCTGGAAGCCAACGATCTTTTCCAGATCCTTGTTCAGATAACCTGCTTCATGTGAATCAACCTTGGATACGATCTTTGTATCCATATCCAGAACGCCGCCATTCTCTCTCTCCTGACGGAACAGATCAAGTACCTGGCTCCACAGTGTCTTTGTAGCTTCTGTAGGATCTGCCAGGAAGCTTTCATCACCCTCATAAGGTGTGTAGTTCTTCTGAATAAAGTCACGGACATTGATTTCAGATGTCCATGCGCCGCCGTTAAATCCTTCCCATTCCTTGGGCATTACTTTTGCCATTTTCATCTCTCCTTTGCTGTTTCAAGCAAAAAAATTATTTTTATTTCAGGAAAAAGATCTTTTTCAGAACATTTTTCCTTGACCCACATCTATAATAACACATCAAACCTCTTATGTCAATAGATTTTTTCTGATTACATTTATTATTTAAACATTTATACCAATTTATCTTTACAGCATTAATTCCTCTTATTGATACTTAATATTATTAAGTATCAAATTTTCTTTTTACAATTATCCTCCGTGTCAATGGAATTATACATTGCAAAAAAAATACAAGCCTGCTTTGTGACTCTACGATACGCAGGTTGACCCGGGGCTTATTACGGTATATAATTAAGGCAATGCCGCACAAGGAGGTGAAAATATGAAATATGTAACAGGCGAAACAATAAAAAATCTTCGTGAAAAGAAAAAGCTTACACAGAAGGAGCTTGCGTCCATTATCTGCGTAAGCGACAAGACCATTTCAAAATGGGAAACAGGAAGAGGACTTCCGGATATAAGCATTCTCACGGATCTTGCTTCGGCGCTTAATGTATCTGTTGCCGAGCTGCTGACGGGAGATTGCGCTGTGAACAGCAACCGTTCCTCAAACATGAAAAAGACTGTATTCTATGTCTGTCCTGTCTGCGGAAATATTGTGCAGTCAGTGGGAACAGGTGCATTCAGCTGCTGCGGAATACGTCTGCCGGAGCTTGAACCCGAAGCCGCTGAAGGCGAACATGATATAGCTGTGGAGCTTAGCGACGGAGCGTATTTCATCACAATGGATCACCCCATGACAAAATCACATTACATCTCATTTTTATGTTACGTTACAGCTGACAGGGCTGAGCTTGTGAAGCTTTATCCGGAACAGAATGCCGCTGTACGTTTTCAGAAAAGAGGACATGGTTATCTTTACGCATACTGCAACAGACATGGACTTTTCCGTATCAGTATATGAAAAGCAACAAAAAAGGACTGCATTGAGCAGTCCTTTTTTAATCGAATACGTCTTCAAAAACAGTATCCATAAGCACACTGTTGTTTTGTGTAAAGTCAGCCACAAGCACATCTTCACCGTTTCTGGTTTCCGGCTGAAATGTGCCTTCGGAAGGTATCTGCTGCTGCACAATATCATATCCCATCATCAGAAAGGGTGCCTTCAGAGAATACCAGTAAAGGCTTAGTCCCTGGATATTGGTGGATATTTCCGGCAGTGCATTCATAAAGATACCGCATATTGCAGCGGGATTTTTGCAGGCCTTCTTCATTGCAATGGTCAGAACCTCACGCTGACGGCTTGTCCTTTCAAAATCCGCATTTCCCACATATCGAATACGGCTGTAGGAAAGCGCCTGTTTTCCGTTCAGATTATATGTTCCGCCGCCTTCCAGCAGATCATCATTTCTTTTATCGCCCATAAGCTCATTCACTTCGCTTATAAGGATATCATTGAGGGCTTTTGCCTCCTTATCGGAAAGGGTGATCTCAACACCGCCCACAGCGTCAATAACCGCTGCACAGGCGGCAAATGAAACAAGAACATAATCATCGATTTTTATTCTGTAATTGGATTCAATGGTATCCATCAGCAGTTCAGGTCCTCCGTAGGAATAGGCTGCATTAAGTTTTCCGTAGCCGTAGTAATCATTAATATAGACATAAACATCACGGAGAAAAGAGGTCATATAAATAGTATTTGATTTTGAATTGACAGAAAGAAGTATCATTGAATCCGATCTGCCTTTTTCCTTTTCAATATCACGTGAATCCGTGCCTATAATGAGAATGTTGTCCACCGAAGAGGAGCTTGCCGCATCAGACGTGCGGTTCCTGTCAACTGTATCAACTATATTCGTTCTGAGTATTCCTATAAGAACTATTGAGGAGTACAGCAGAAATACAGCTACAACAAGAATAAGGATAACACGGATAATGATCTGCCACGCAGGAGTTTTTCTGCGTTTTTGTACCGGCGGACGTGAAGGTCTTCCATTTGCCTGCCTTCCATTCCGGTCATGAGGAGGAGTTCCTCCCGGAGGGTTCTGATAACCGGGATTGCTGCGGTAAGCTCCGCCGCTGTTTTGTGCAGGTACACGGTATACGCCGCCGCTGTTCTGTGCAGGTCCACGGTATACGTCGCCGCTGTTCTGTGCAGGTCTACGGTATACGTCGCTGTTATTCTGCACGGGACCTCTGAAGCTGCCGCTGTAAGGAGGTTCATTTCTTCCGGGAATCCTTCCTCCCTGGGAGTTCATTCCGCCGCTTCTCCTTGCATTTGCGTCATGTTCCTGTTTTGCACGTCTGCGTATTTCCGCTGCACTCAGCTCCTGGGTATCATACTGGTCTGAACGTTTTCTTGTTTCCTGAAGCGGAATGAACTGTGTTTCCTTGTCATCCGAGCGATCCTGATATCTGTTTCTTAAATCCATGAATGCTCCTTTCCTGCTGTTATTTCAAACGCACAGCTATAGCTGTAACTGCACAGGCAGCCAGCTGAAATGCCAGAAACATTTCTGTTGTAACACTGGTATATGCGCTGAGTCCTATATAAACAAAGGCAATAGCAAAGCCTATAATGGCTGCCACTGACTGAAGAATAATTCCCGTCATTGCGCTGCGGCGTATCTTTCTTGCTGAAATAATAAGTCTTATGGCGTCAAGAGCATTTCCGGAGGTAATTGCCGAAGCACTTACCAGATCAGCTTCTTCTGTGTATTTGTCAAAAGTTTCGTGCAGTGCAACGGGAACTACTTTTATCCAGTTTTCAGGTATCTGATAGATCCCTGCAATCAGCTGCTGAGTCAGAAAGCTGTCCACTGACTTTACCACCAGGGCAATATTTTCATCCATAAGCTTATGAAGCTGATGTTTCATTCGTCCGTTTGCAGATATTTTAACCACAAGCATTGCGGACAATACGCCGCTTACGGAAAAGTACAGTATCTCACTGCCTTCCTCAAAATATTCAGCCTCACGCATTGCCGAGGGCAGTCCCTCAATATTATGGGCAGTCATCATTTCACGATTCCCAAGAAGCACACGGCGATTCTTTATCCAGCCGCTTAGACCGAATCCCTCTTCATAAAGAACGCTCTCAACAGCAGGAATGCTGCTGTTTTCCTCATCGATCATTTTTCCGAAGGCGTGTTTAAGAACGCTGTCTGCTTTTTTGGTAAGTCCTGCCGCCATGAGGATCACATCTTCTATTTTTGCATCTCTGAAGGGTTTCATGCCGTCTATAGTAACGGCACTTTCAGGAAAAAGCGATGAAGCATTCACCATGAAGGAATTGGTATCATAAAATTCATCAACGCTCTGATATCCAAGCAGAGCTGAACCACGTTTTGTCAGCTTTCCGGCAGCAGAATTAAGCGGAATATTTGCAGTGAGCATTACTCCGGAACAGCAGCCGCCGCAGAGCAGCATTGAGAATACGGAGCAGAAAAATCCGAAAACCGAATCTCCTGACATTACTGTAAAACGAATTCCCGTGATAGCTGCCGCAATGATAAGGGAAGCTCCGCATATAAACGGTGCAGCCTTCCGGCAGAAACGGTCGCCCATATCAGATGAATACGTATACCTGAGGAAATCGCTCATCTGACGTGCTTTTCTTAAGGATACAAGTATAGGATAATCCGGCTGTACGCCCTTTGTAAGCTTTTCAGCGTCGCTGTCATTATTTACGTATGTAAGCACATACTGTTCATACTTGCCGGAAATTACCGAAAAGTTCTTTATAGCTCTTCTTATGATAAGCTGTTTTCCCACCGCATTCATAAACAATATGAAAATTGCAACAGGCACAAACAGATTAGCCTCTCCTTTTTCAAGCGCTTTCGGAAAAAGAGTAGTCACTATTGCACCCAGCGTGGATACCACAACAGGAACTGCCGCCATACTGTCGCTGTCTGCACGGTTGACGCATAAATATCTTACACCGTTGGCAACCGTGGGAAACGCCACCATAATCGCAGCCATGCCCATAAGCATATGTATAAAGCTGTATCCGCCGAATCCGGTTGCCGAAGTAATGAAATCAAAAATTCCCTCTCTGCTCTCAAGCACACACAGAACCCCCGACAGCACAAACAGCACTGCCAGTGCAATTGTTCTGAAGGATACAGTTTTTCTGAGAATGTTTATGTTTGCACGTATCTCAGAATCATTGTTCGGGATATGAACGGTATTTCTGCTGTTTTCCTCTGTTTCCTCAAGTTCACGCATCTTCATGCGCTTTTTGCGGAGTCTGCGTATTGCAGCAACTCTTCTTCGTCTTTCACGCTCTTCCCGTGCCTCACGGCTTATAAATTTTACTGCGTCTGCGTGGTGAAGATCAAAAAAGAAGGGCTTGCTTTCGTCATCAGATTGCTGGCTGTTTTCATCGTTTTTTTCTTCAGCTGCTGTATCTTTCCTGTATTCATAGCGGTTTTCGACGCTTTTTCTCTTCTTTCCCTTTAATGTCTTTTCTTCCCTGGCACGTGTGGAATCCTCCATTGCACGTACTTTCGGCTGATATCTGTCTTTTGCGCTGCCGTCATTTTCTGTTTTGTCAACCACAACTGCGCCTTCATAGCCGTCAATGAGATCATTTTTCTGAGCCGGTGCAGTCTGAGGATCTGCCGCCGCAGAATTCACAAATGAAACCTTCTCACGCATAAGCTCCAGGGTCTGAAAAGCAGCGGCACGGCTGTTTTCAATATCAGCTCTTCCGCCTGCACGTATCTCACGCTTTATGCGGTTTACCTTTGACTCTTCCTCCGCACGTCTGAAGGACGCCGGACGCTCAGAACCATACTGCGGTTTAGTACCGGCAGCCGTTCTGCTCAGGAGCCTGTGGGTTTCAAGCTTTCCGGAAGGCGTTTTTGTTTCAGACTGAGTTTTCGGATCGCTGCCGCCGTACTCCTTCAGAATTTCTTCTACTGTATATTTACGATCTGCCATGTTTTAATATAAACACTCCTTAGACCTGTCTTTTTCATTATCTGCCGCCGGCAGCTTCCTGCCGCTGACGAACCGCTTCATAAATAAAAATTCCCGCTGCCACAGAGGCATTCAGAGAATTCACATATCCTTTCATCGGAAGTCTGAGCATTGCGTCGCAGTTTTCTCCTACAAGCCGTCCTATGCCAAAACCTTCGGAACCTATAACAAATGCAGTACCGGTTTTAAAATCAGCTTCCGTATAGATGCTGCCCGAAGCGTCTGTTCCGTATATCCACACGCCTCTCTCCTTGAGTTTTTCCATTGTCATGACAAGGTTCGAAACCCTGGCAACTCTCATATGGCTTGCCGCACCTGCCGAGGTCTTGCCTACAGTCAGATTGAGAGATGCGCTTCGTCTTTTCGGAATGATGATACCGTGTACCCCTGCCGCTTCAGCTGTACGTATTATGGCGCCCAGATTGTGAGGGTCCTGTATTTCATCGCATATCACAATGAGAGGCGGTTCATTTTTTTCACGGGCAAAATCCAGTATCTCTTCAACAGAAACATAACTTCCGCAGGAACCTGACGCCGCCGCACCCTGATGATTTGCATTGCCTGTCATCTGGGAAAGCTTCGCTTCCGACACCATTTTCACAGGAATGCCCTTTTCTGAGGCAAGCTCTGATATCTGATGCAGAACACCGCTGTTTCCGCTTAAATATACTTTATCGGGCAGATTTTCGCTCCTCAGTGCTTCCAGAACCGGATTTCTTCCGGCAATCAGCTGTTCTGACTCCGCAGGTGCATTATCCTGTCTTGTATTGCTGCGTCTGTTACGACTCATTGGTACATCCTCCGTTTTGTTTGAAAAATAAAGCCGCAGCCTTACAAAAATACACGCAGCTGCGACTTTTATTATAACATGATTAAGAAAAAAGTACAAGGCTTTTTTGCCTTTTTCACAAACTTTTCGGAAAGTGTAAAATTATTCACATTTTCACAGCCATACTTTGTGCATTCTCTGTCACGCAAGAATATATGCGCATACACAAATAACCGCCGCAAGAAGTACTGAGCCAAGAATCAGTGCGATTCTCTTCCACAGGGATTTCCCGGCACGTGGCTGAATTTCCTCCAGAAGCATCTGTGCGGCAGCTTCTGTAAGTTCCGGAGGAAGCTGCGTAACTCCCGGTCTGAGATAAAATACAGCCTTCTCAAAATAGTCACCTCCCGGAGATCTCACCTCAATAATTTTTTTATGAACGCCTTTTACCATTTCTATCCTCTCCTTTGCAGTGTTATTGTGTACATGAAGTATGCACCGGTTTTGCGTGTATTAATCACATAAAATGCGTTTTCAACATCCCTGTGTTTAAAAGTCGAAAAAATCGGTTGAAAACTCTGTGGAAAAAGTGGAAAACCTCGGTTTCTGCATTATTTTGTCATTGTGGAAATTTATGTAATTTACCTTTTCTGACAGACTGAAAGATACCGTGGAATTTTTGCTTCTTCGTCCTTGACAGCTTATTGCTGAAATGATATAATAAAGAGTGTGTATCTCCGCATATTCCGCTTAAAAATGATAAAAATAACATCATTACTTTTTGAAAGCGAAAGGAGATACCGCCATGAGCAAAAACAAAAACATCAGCTCCGGAGAAAATCCGGAGAATTCTTCAAAGGAGCAGCTTGACCAGGCTGAAATAATTGAGGAAACAGGCAGCGTCCGTTCACAGAATGCAAAACATCTGATACACTGTCTGACTATCATAGGTCAGATAGAAGGACATGACGTACTGCCTTCTCAGAACAAAACAACTAAATATGAGCATATTCTGCCAGCGCTTGTGGCTGTGGAACAGGACAGAAGCATTGAAGGCCTGCTTATTCTTCTGAACACAGTGGGCGGTGATGTTGAAGCAGGTCTTGCCATTGCTGAAATGATATCCGGCATGAGAATACCTACGGTTTCTCTTGTTGTGGGCGGAGGTCATTCTATCGGTGTACCTCTTGCGGTAAGCGCACGTCATTCCATGATAGTGCCTTCAGCTTCAATGACCCTTCACCCTGTACGCACAAACGGTCTTGTTCTCGGAGTGCCTCAGACTATGAAATACCTCTCTCAGATACAGGACCGAATTACAGGATTTGTAGCGAAAAACAGCCGCATACCTGAAGACAAGCTGATCTCTCTTATGCACAGCACCGAATCAATGACAACAGATCTCGGCACCATTATAACAGGAGAAGAAGCGGTAGAGCTTGGACTTATTGATGAAACAGGCTCTATCAGCGACGCACTGGACAGGCTCTATTCCATGATAGAAAATGAGGGTGTGCGTTACCCGGACAGTAAAACGCAGCTTAAAACAGAAAGGAAATCACGTGGCAAAGAAAAATGAATCCCAACCGATTCCTGAAATGGATATTGATACCGCAAAGGAAATCGAAAACAAAGCTCTATCCAAGCTTAAACGGCACGGACTTGTAAAAAGAACTGAAAGCGACGATAACAGTCCGGATAAATTCCGGGCAGCAGTTCTTTTTGTTGCAATGATATTATTTATTCTTCTTGTATTCGTGGAAGGCAGCGCAGGCTGGAACCTTATCCACAGGATCATACGAGGATTTTTCGGAGTTACATCTCTTCTGGTGCCTGTTCTTATCGGAATGGCTGCCTGGAGAGCTGATTCCGACTACGAAAACGACGTAATTCAGGCAACGCCAAAATGGAATATTATAATCACCATCATTATCGCAGGTGCTGTACAGATACTTTTCAACGGCAGTGCAGGAGATGCAGGCTTTATAAGCTACATAAAATATCTTTATGAGGACGGAATCGCAAACACCTTCGGAAGCGGCGGTGTTATCAGCGCTGTTCTTGCATACCCTCTTCTTAATTTTCTCGGCACCACAGGGGCACGTATTGTCATTGTTCTTCTGCTTCTGGTTCTGATGTTCTGGATCTCAAAAAAGAGTCCCAGAGATCTCATTTATATGATGACTCATCCCTTCAGCAGCGTTGAAAGCGAAGAAGATGAAGAAGACGAATTCAGCGTTCCCATGGATTATGTCCACGGCGACGAACAGAAACCCGAAAAAAAGCATATGCCCATAAGCCGGAGGATACGCAGCTTTTTCTTCCCGGACAGCGAAGACAATTATACAGACGATACTGCCGCTGAATCAGAGGCATTGCCGGTACGTACATACAGGGCTGATTATCCGGAGGATAGCCGAGAGGAATACTACCCGCCGGAAGTTCCCTATGAGGAAAATCCGGGATATGAGGATAATATGTATTATGAAAACCCTCCTCAGCCCGGAGATATCCGCAGAACGCCTATTGATGATATTATACAGGATACATACAACCCCAACACAGCACCGCCGGCAGGCATTGACCAGGGATTTAAAACGCCCTACGGAATGCCGGTAAAGGAAGAAAATGAAGGCGAAGATCCTAAGCAGCCTCAGAAGCCTGTTCCGGAAAAGGCAGTTTATATTATACCGCCTATGAATTTCCTTAAAAAGGGAACCATTCTCACAAACAATGCAAAGACCCGTGAGGAAATGTCCGAAAAGGCGGCTGTACTTGTGAACACCCTTAAAAGCTTCGGCGTTGAGGTGCGTATATCTTCCATATGCCCCGGACCTTCCGTTACACGATATGAGATACAGCCTGCCGCAGGCGTAAAGGTTTCCAAGATCACCAATCTTGCAAATGATATTGCTATGAATCTGGCGGCTGACAGCGTCCGCATTGAAGCGCCTATCCCGGGAAAGCCTGCCATAGGCATTGAAGTTCCCAACACAACAAAGGATACAGTATCCCTCCGTGACATTCTGGAAAGCGACGCATTTAAAAATTCAAAAAGCAAGCTTGCCTTTGCAGTTGGCAAGGATATTGCAGGCAGTGCAATTGTGGGCGACGTTGCAAAAATGCCTCACATGATAATTGCAGGCGCAACAGGCTCAGGCAAATCCGTCTGCACAAACTCCATTATCATGAGTATTCTAATGAATGCAACTCCCGATGAGGTAAAGCTTATACTTATCGACCCGAAAATCGTTGAATTCCGTGTATATGAGGGCATTCCTCATCTGCTTATACCTGTTGTAACAGACCCCAAAAAGGCTGCCGGCGCTCTTAACTGGGCAGTACAGGAAATGCTCCGCCGCTACAAGCAGTTTGCAGAGCTTAATGTACGTGATATTTACGACTACAATCAGAAAGCGGCAATGCCGGACAGCGGTCTTGACAGAATGCCTCAGATAGTCATTGCAATTGACGAGCTTGCCGACCTTATGATGGCGGCTTCTAAGGAAGTTGAGGACGCAATCTGCCGTCTGGCTCAGATGGCACGTGCAGCAGGTATGCACCTTATCATTGCAACCCAAAGACCTACAACAGATATTATCACAGGTCTTATCAAAGCGAATATTCCCAGCCGTATTGCACTTTCCGTTATGTCCCAGATAGATTCAAGAACAATTCTCGACATGGGCGGTGCGGAAAAGCTTCTCGGCCACGGCGATATGCTCTATCTCCCGAATGGTATGCCAAAGCCTGTCCGTGTACAGGGCTGCTATACCTCCACCTCCGAAATCGAACAGGTGGTGGACTTCATAAAAAAGCAGTCTCAGAGCAGCTATGACGAAAGCATCATTGAAGAAGTGGAGCAGAATATTCCTGTCACAAAGGCTGATAAGGCGGCACAGAGCGCTGATATGAATGAACCTGGAAATGACGACGCTCTCATCGAACAGGCTATTGAATATGTGGTGCAGGCAGGACAGGCATCCACCTCATCACTTCAGCGCAGGCTGAAGATAGGCTACGCAAGGGCGGCACGTATCATGGACGAACTGGAAAGCATGAGCGTCATAGGTCCATACGAAGGAGCAAAACCAAGACGTGTTCTTCTCACTCCTCAGCAGCTTGCGGAGCGGAAGGCACGTATGCAGAAGTAAATGAAAGGAGCTTCACTGAATATGGAAAGCTTTCTTCCTGTCACCTATGAAGAAATGTGCAGCAGAGGCATAAAACAGCCCGATTTTGTATATGTTACAGGCGACGCCTATGTTGACCACCCAAGCTTCGGAGCCGCTATTGTGTCACGTCTTATAGAGTCGCTGGGTTTCAGCATATGCATGCTTCCTCAGCCGGACTGGCACAGCACAAGGGATTTCATGCGTTTCGGAAAGCCAAGGCTTGCATTTCTCGTAACAGGCGGAAATATTGATTCAATGGTAGCCCATTACACTGCCGCTAAAAGAAAACGCAGTGATGATATGTATTCTCCCGGCGGAAAGGCAGGAAAACGTCCTGACAGAGCAGTGATAACCTACTGCAGAAAAATACGTGAGGCTTATCCCGATTCTGCAATTGCAATAGGCGGACTGGAGGCTTCTCTCAGACGTTTCGCCCATTATGACTACTGGGACGATAAGGTACGCCCATCCGTTTTAGCTGACAGCGGCGCAGATCTTCTAATGTACGGCATGGGTGAGCATCAGATAACAGAACTTTGCACAAGGCTCGGAAAAGGCGAACCGATTTCATCAATAAGAGATATAAGAGGCACTTGCTATATGTGCGACCCTGTGGATACTCCCTATGGCGCCGTGCAGTGTCCCGATTATTCGCAGGTGTGTTCCGACAAAAAGGCTTACGCAAAGGCAACACGCCAGCAGTACGACCAGCAGGACGAGGTTTACGGCAAAACCGTGATTCAGCGTCACGGCAGTAAAATGCTTGTGCAGAATCCTCCGGCACTTTCTCTTGCACAGGAGGAGCTTGACGCAGTATACAGACTTCCCTTTACAAGAAAAGTCCACCCCATGTATGAAAAAGAAGGCGGCGTTCCCGGCATTGAGGAAGTACAGTTTTCCATTGCACACAACAGAGGCTGCTTCGGCTACTGCAACTTCTGTTCTATTGCTCTTCATCAGGGCAGACGTGTTACCTGCCGCAGTGAGGAATCCGTTCTGGAGGAAGCAAGAAAAATAACGGAAATGGATAATTTCAAGGGTTATATCCATGACGTGGGCGGTCCGACAGCTAATTTCCGTCACCCTTCCTGCGAAAAACAGCTTAAAGCCGGTATGTGCAAAGGCAAAAAGTGCTTAGCGCCAACGCCCTGCCCTGCTCTTAAAGCAGACCACACGGAATATCTTGCCATGCTCCGGAAACTGAGATCCCTTCCTAAGGTAAAGCGTGTATTTATAAGAAGCGGCATTCGCTTTGACTATCTGCTTGAGGATAAGGACGACAGCTTTTTCAAGGAGCTTGTAAAGGAACACGTAAGCGGTCAGCTTAAAGTTGCACCGGAACACTGCAGCAATGCAGTCCTTGACAAAATGGGCAAGCCCCACATCGAAACCTACAACCGCTTTCAGAAGCGTTTTTATGAAATAACAAAGAGCATCGGAAAGGAACAGTATCTCGTTCCCTATCTCATGTCCTCTCACCCGGGCAGTACGCTGAAGGAGGCAATAAGCCTTGCACTGTATCTCCGGGACCACAATATCCACCCGGAACAGGTGCAGGATTTCTACCCTACGCCCGGCACAATATCCACCTGTATGTACTACACGGAGCTTGATCCCTATACCATGGAGCCTGTTTATGTTCCAAAAACTCCGAAGGATAAGGCTATGCAGAGGGCGCTTTTGCAGTATTACCTTCCAAAAAACCGTGAGCTTGTTCTGGAAGCTCTGAAACGGGCAGGCAGATACGACCTTATCGGCACAGGAAAAGGCTGTCTTGCGGCGCCTGAACCCGGAAACAGCCGTTCTGAAGAGAAAGGAGATAACAGAACATGGCAGAAGAAAAACGCAAAGGAAACACCTCTTCGCAGAAAAAAAGCTCCGGCCCGACAAACAAAAGACCGATCAGTTCAAACAAGTCAAAAAAGCAGAAGAAAAAAGTATCGCAAGCCAATGTGATGATAATAGGTGCTTTGTTCGTTCTGGCTGTGGCGTTCATGTACCGTGCCTCCGGCTGCTATATCGATATAGGTTCCATTCCGGGATTCGGTTTTTCCGGTGAAGAAAAAAATGAGAACTCCGGAAAACTGACAAATATTCACTTTCTGGACGTGGGACAGGGCGACAGTATCCTTATCTGCGGTTCTGATAAAAATATACTCATTGACGGCGGCGAACGTGACAAAGGTGAAGGCATCCTTGCTGACATAAAAGAACTGGGCGTGAAAAAACTTGATTATATCATAGCAACTCACCCTCATTCCGATCATATCGGAGGACTGACAGCTGTACTGCGGTATGCTGCAGATTATAACGACCTTGATATTGAAGAGATAATCATGCCCGACGTACCCGAGGAAAATATTCCCACATCTTCAACATACAGATATTTTCTTGAGGGAATAGAAAAAAACGATCTTTCCGTAACCTTTGCTGAATACGGAATGACCATAGATATCGGCAGCGGCGTTATGACCATATATCCTCCTGTGGAGGGAAAAACATACGAATCCCTCAACGATTACTCCGTATGCGCATATCTTGAGTGCGGAGGAACTTCCTTCTTCTTCACCGGCGATATGGAAAAGCAGGAGGAAAAAGATATGCTGGAGGCAGGATATCTGAAAGGCATAAAGGCTTCTGTTCTGAAAGCAGGACATCACGGCAGCGGAACCTCTTCCTCGGATAAATTTCTCCGTCAGCTTGACCCGGAGTATGTTGTAATATCCTGCGGCTCCGGCAATCAGTACGGACATCCTCATGAAAACGCTTTGAAACGTTTCAGAAAATACACCGATGAAATATACCGCACCGATCTGGATGGCAGAATAACCTGTACCACAGACGGCGAAACCATTGCATGGTCAGTGAAAGGCAATTAACCTATGTTTTACAGTATAGACCGTTTTGAAGGAAATTACGCCGTTCTTATTTCAGACGAAGACGGCTCTCAAATAATCGCTGACAGAAGCTGCATTCCCTGTGAAGCAGGTGAAGGAAGCGTTCTCGTTTTAAGCGGCGGTCAGTATGCATATGACCGGGAAGAAACGGAAAAACGCAGGAGAGATTTCTTCCTGCGGATTAAAAATCTCAGAAAAAAGTGAGGATCTCATGGAAACAGACCACCTTATTATCGGCGGAGGTGCTGCCGGAGTTTTTGCCGCACTCACTGCCGCAGAGGCAGGAGGAAAATGCATCATTCTTGAAAAGAACGACTACATCGGCAGAAAGCTCCGCATAACCGGAAAGGGCCGCTGCAATCTCACAAACAACTGCAGCATGGATACTCTTATCTCTAAAATACCACGGAACGGAAAATTCCTCTACAGTGCCTTTTCAAAATGCCCTCCGCAATATGTTATGGATTACTTTGAATCCATAGGCGTTCCTCTGAAAACAGAGCGTGGAAACCGTGTGTTTCCAGTAAGCGACCGTGCAGCCGACATAACCGAAGCCCTTAAAAAGGCTCTGAAAAAGGCAGGCATTCCGGTGATACGTGCAAGAGTGAAAAAGCTTCTTGCCGAAAATGGACGCTGCATTGGTGCAGTAACCTCCGACGGCTCCGTATACAGGGCAAAAAATGTTCTTGTTGCCACTGGAGGCGTATCCTATCCCGTGACAGGCTCTACAGGCGACGGATATGAATTTGCAAGATCAGCAGGTCATACCATTATTGAACCCGTACCTTCTCTTGTTCCGCTGACGGCAGAAGAAACATGGTGCGCAGAGGCAGCAGGACTTACTCTTAAAAATGTCCGCCTGCGTATCCTTGAAAAAAATAAATGCCGCTATGATGAACAGGGAGAAATAATGCTCATGAGCTACGGCATCTCAGGTCCGCTGACTCTCAGTGCAAGTTCAATTCTTAAAGCACCATTCGACAAAGGAAAATACATCGCCGAAACAGACCTTAAACCTGCCCTTTCCGAACAGCAGCTTGACAGCAGAATGCTCCGTGAGATCGGCAGTAATCCTAATGCTCCTCTCGGACAGCTTCTGAGAAAACTTCTGCCGGGACAGCTCATTGCGGCTGTGTGTTCCCTTTGCAGCATTCCGCCGGATATGAAGGTTAATGTCCTCACAAAGCAGCAAAGACTCATGCTCACAAGACAGATGAAAAAAATGACTCTTCATATAACAGGAACAAGGCCTGTTGATGAGGCTATCATAACACGAGGCGGCGTATCCGTTAAGGAAATAGATTCAAAAACAATGGAATCCAGAATAATGCCCGGGCTTTACTTCGCAGGTGAAGTTATAGACGCTGACGGCTTTACAGGAGGATTCAATTTACAGATAGCATTCTCGACCGCTTATTGTGCCGGAAAAGCAATGGCACAGGCGGCTGATATAAATTATTAATAACAAAAGGAGAAACATATGAAAACCACAAACATCGCCATTGACGGGCCTGCCGGGGCAGGCAAAAGCAGCATTGCAAGGGAAATCTCTTCGGAGCTTGGCTTTATCTACGTTGACACAGGCGCTCTCTACCGAACCATTGCGCTGTATGCAAGCATTCATAATCTCAGCAGCGAAAAGGAGCTTATAGATCAGCTTGATGAAATAGAGATAGAACTCAGCTTCATCGGCGGCATTCAGAGAATTTCCCTCTGCGGCGAGGACGTGACAGACGATATAAGAACACCGGAAATATCCATGGGCGCTTCAAAGGTTTCCGCTATTCCGGAGGTAAGGGAATTCCTCTTTGACCTTCAGCAGAAAATGGCACGTGAGCAGAATGTCATAATGGACGGTCGTGACATCGGAACTGTTGTTCTTCCGGACGCAGATCTGAAAATATTCCTGACAGCTTCCGCTGATGAACGTGCAAGCCGCCGTTACCTTGAACTCAAAGAAAAGGCTGACTGCCCTACATACGAGGAAATCCGTGATGATATAATAAGGCGTGACTACAACGATTCCCACCGTGCAATTGCACCTCTTCGCCAGGCTGAGGACGCTGTTCTCATTGATACTACCGACATGGGATTCCATGAAGTGTGCGAAGAGATCCTTTCTCTCATCAGAGAACGTCTGGACCTTGAAGATTAAAGGAGGCTGCCTGTGAAATATCGTTTTGTATCCGCAGTCTACCACTTCCTGTGCTTCATTGTACGCCTTGCTCTCCTGCCGGTGTACAGCATACGCTTTGAGGGTCGGGAAAATATTCCGGATGTGGATTCGGCTATTTTCGCTTCAAATCACAGAAGCTACCTCGATCCGGTGCTTACAGCCCTCACTAAGCCTCACCCGGTTTGCTTCGTTGCAAAGGAATCTCTCTTCAAAACACCGGGATTCAGCCACCTTATAAGGGCGCTGGGTGCATTTCCCTCCACATGGTCAGCAGACCCGAATTACAATATGGCTGAAGAAGCTTCAAAAAGGCTTAAAAATAAACGCTATATGACCATATTCCCGGAAGGCACCCGCCATACCGACGGAAAAGTCGGCAGAGGAAAGACAGGCGTATGCGTTCTTGCTGCAAAAAGCGGAGTGCCTGTTGTTCCCGTGGGTATTATTTTTAACTCAAACAATCTGCATTTCCGCAGCAAAATATGCGTCAGAATAGGAAAGCCCTTTTATCCGGAGGAATACGGACTTACGGCAGATTCAAATCCGCTTGAAATGAAAAAAATGAAGGACGATATCATGTCCTCAATAAAAACCATGGTGGAGGAAAATCCGCCCTTTGAAATCATTCACGACGAGCCTAAACACAAGTCTTCCCGTGAAAAGGCACGTGAGGAAAAAAATCGCTCTTCCAAGGAGAATTAATTTATGTTTCAGATCACCGTTGCAAAATCAGCAGGCTTCTGCTTCGGTGTGGACCGTGCAGTAAAAATGACCTATGAAGCCCTTGACAAATATTCTGCCGTTGCCACCCTGGGGCCTATTATCCATAACAACAACGTTGTTGACGACATGATAAGACGAGGGGCACGTATCATAAGCCAGGTGTCCGAACTGCGTCCCGATGAATGCGCTGTCATACGTTCCCACGGCGTAAGCAGGGACGTTTATGATCAGCTGAATGCCATGGGCAACCCTTATGTGGACGCCACCTGCCCTTTCGTTGCAAAAATTCATAAAATTGTTGCAAAGCACACCGCCGAGGGCGATTATGTACTCATTGCCGGCGACGCAAATCACCCCGAGGTTGCGGCAATTGTGGGCCATTGTAACGGCAACTGCTCCGTTTTCGAAGATGATGAATCACTTATAAATTTTTTGAGAACAAAATATGAAAAGTTAGGAAAAAGACTTGCAATTGTTGCCCAAACAACGTATAATATATTAGTATGGGAAAAGTGTATTGATGCTCTACCAAAAGATGATCCGAACATAATGGTTTATGACACGATCTGCCATGCAACGCAGGTACGTCAGTCGGATGCAGACGAGCTTTCGAAGCGTTCTGACCTGATGATAATCGCCGGCGGCAAGCACAGCTCCAATACAGTGAAGCTGTTTGATGTGTGCAAAAAGAACTGCCGTTCCTATCATATTGAAACTTCGGATGAGCTTTATACTCTCGACCTGCGTAATGCCCGCCTTATAGGCATTACTGCCGGCGCGTCCACTCCGGCACATATTATTGAGGAGGTAAAAACCACTATGACTGAAATCATGACTGAGGACAACATGAACTTTGAAGAACTGCTTGATCAGTCCTTCAAGAAAATACATACAGGAGAGAAAGTTAAGGGCACTGTTGTGGCACTGAACAGCAACGAAGCCATCGTTGAAGTAGGCACAAAGCACACCGGCTATGTACAGCTCAGCGAGCTGACAGATGACCCCACTCTGACACCGGCTGACATCGTAAAAGTCGGCGATGAGATCGACCTGATTGTAATCAAGATCAACGACCAGGAAGGTATCGTTATGCTTTCCAAGAAGAAGGTTGACGAGCAGAAGGGCTTTGAGGAAATCATCAAGGCTAAGGAAGAGGAAACTGTTCTGGAAGGTACAGTTCAGAGCGTTGTAAAGGGCGGCGTTATCGTTGGCTATGCAGGCGTTCGTGTATTTATCCCTGCTTCACAGAGCGGTCTTCCGAGAAACGCTGACCTGAATGTTCTTCTGAAGACAAAGGCTAAGTTCGTTATCCTGGAAGTAAACGAGCACAGAAGACGTGCTGTAGGCTCCATCAAGGCTGTTATGAAGGCTGAAAAGGAAGCTGCAAAGGAGAAGTTCTGGGAAACAGCTGAAGTTGGCGCAACATACAAGGGCGAAGTTAAGTCCCTCACAAGCTACGGCGCATTCGTTGACCTGGGCGGCATTGACGGTATGGTTCACATTTCTGAGCTGTCCTGGAAGCGTATCAAGCATCCTTCTGAAGTTGTAAAGGTTGGCGACTTTATCGAAGTTTACATCAAGGAACTGGATAAGGAAAACAACAGAATCTCTCTGGGTTACAAGAAGACAGAAGACAATCCCTGGGAGCAGTTCAAGGCTAACTACAAGGTTGGCGATGTTATCTCTGCAAAGATCGTTTCCATCACACCTTTCGGTGCATTTGCACAGATCATTGACGGTGTTGACGGTCTGATCCACATTTCTCAGCTGGCTGACAAGCGTGTTGACAATGTAAAGGATATCGTTTCCATCGGTGACGTTGTTGACGTTAAGATCATTGATGTTGATATCGAAAACAAGAGAATCAGCATTTCCATGAGAGCGCTTCTTGAGGACGCTGAAGATGCTGAGAATGCTGACGCAGATGAGGCTGCTGACGAAGCTGCTGACGCTGAATAAGCTGTGAAATAATTTTTTTGATAATAAAAAGGACTGCCGCAAAACTTAAAATGCGGCGGTCCTTTTTGCTGTTATGCCTCATAGATCCCAGGGTCACTGAGAGTTTACATACGCAATCGGATCCACATAAATATCATTTTTCTGCACCTCAAAGTGGAGATGAGATTCCTGTTTGATTTCGATATCCGCAGTATTCCCTACCGAACCGATAGTCTGTCCGCTTTCCACGGCATCGCCTTCCTTTACAGAAAGTGCAGCGCTCAGTCCGCAGTAACGGCTTTTTATACCGTTTCCATGGTCAATTGTAACGCATATGCCCCACAGCGGGTCTTTGCTTACCTCCGATACAGTGCCGTTATCAGCAGCACGGACAGCAGTTCCCTCTTCAGCTGCAATGTCTGCCCCGTTATGGGTCTGCCATGTACCGGTCGTCACAGACTTTACAAGCTCGCCGTCACTGAATTCTGCCTGTATTTCGCCTTCAAGGGGCATTACCAGCACATGATCAAAGGTTTCCTCAGCGATTTCGGTTTCTTCTGCAGTGGTTTCTTCCTCCGCAGCCTCGGAGGTTTCAGAAGGAACCTGCTTTTTCACATCAGCAGCGGCTTCATATGCTTCATGGGACTCCGGTTCTGTGGGAGGTTCCGTAACGGGTTTCATCTCCATAGAGGGACCTTTTGTTTCAGCGGTAAGGTCGTTCTGGAGTGAATTAAGATTCTCCTCAAGATTCTTTGTTGTTGCCTGATATGCGTAAGCACAGGCTGCTCCGATCATTGCAAGGCTGATAAGCAATGCCGTGTAAAAGCCCTTCAGGCGTGTGCTTTTTGGCTGATTCGTTTCGTTTTTCAAATCAAACACCTCCGACTCTATTGTGAACCGGAGGTGTAATTTTTATACAATATCTCTGAAAATTTCTTTTCCCGTCAGTCAAGCTTCTGGAACTCAGCCGGAATAGCCTCGTCAATTATCTCTTTTATTCTGCCCATGTTCCATTCAGCATAATAAGCATTGCTCATTGCATAGGGCAGACCGTGTGAGGCGCAAAGCTCCTCTGTATAGTCACGATATGCAATCAGTCTGAGATTGCTGAGATAGCCGTCATCAAACTGGGTTATTACCGGACGCACCTGTATATTTTCGATGGTAACATCACCTTCCGGAGCAACCACCATTTCAAAGTCTGCAATTTCGCCTATGATGTTAATATTATAAGTCTGTGCGGAAATAAAGTTTCCGAGGGAATAAAATACAAAGCCCTGGGAACCGTCGGGACGTGTCAGATACTCCATAGTCTGTGGTACATGAGGATGTGTTCCTATGATAACATCTGCGCCCCAGTCGATCATGTTCTGAGCCTGTCTTTTCACGCCGTCAGTTACATCAAATGAATCTTCCACGCCCCAGTGAGCCGATACAACAACAGCGTCTGCGATTTCATTTGCAGCTTCGATCTGTGACTTTATCTTCTCATCCTCTGATGTAAGCACTATCTGAACATCAGAATCCTCCGGCACAGAGTAGCCGTTTATATTCTCGGTATAGGCAAGGAATGCAATCTTTATGCCGTTTATCTCGCTGACACGGATATCATTCATATCAGCCTCATTTTTGTATACACCGTATGTAACAAGACCCGGATTGTCAGCCTTCATCTGTTCCCAGTATGCCATACAGGACTCAAGTCCGCCTATTCCCTTATCCAAAAGGTGGTTATTGCTCATGGAAACAGCGTTAAAGCCAAGCTTCATAAGCTCCTCTCCTACCTCAGGCGGAGAATTAAAGCTGTAGTTACTGCCGCTTATATCAATATCCTCGTTGTTGCAGATGAGGGTTTCCTGGTTGATGATTTTCAGATCACCCTCTGCTATGATGTCCTTTATGCCTTCATAGCAGTATTCAAAATTGTACCCTTCGCCATTTTCGTTATGGGCAGCAGCTGATTTATAGACTGCTGTCTGCACCAGGTTATCTCCGGCTGCAATTACACGGACTTTTCCGCCGCTTGGCTTGACATTTGCAATAGTTGCTTCTTCACGTGCAACAGTTCCGTCCATGCCGTCACTGATCGTGGTTGTAACATCGCTGTTCTCTGCTATTGCAGGAATTGCGCCGCCATTGGTATTATCAATAGAACGGCAGCCGGCAGTGCCTAAAAGCAGCAGTGCAAGACCTGCCGCAAAATATCTTTTTTTATTCATAACAGTATCCTTTCATTTACATTTTGAAAAAGCGTTTTTTCTGCTTTGCATACAGTATAACATATTTCTGAAAAAAAAGCAATCCTTTTATTGCAAACTGCATTTTTCTGCATATCCGGTACATTTTTTCATAAAATAACTGAAAATTAAAGGGAAAGGCGGCATACAGATGAATGATTTTGCAAATGAAACGATACATCCGGATATTGCGCAGAACATCAGAAGAATAAAGGAGATATCCGACGGAAGTTCTGATGTTATGATAAATGAATTCAAACTCAGCGGTATATCTGCTGCACTGCTTGTATGCGAAGGAATGGTATCCACAGGAATAATCACAGATCTGATACTCGAACCCATCACCCATGTACAGCTGGCAAATACCACAGTGGAAAAGCTTACGTATCACCTTAACAACAGGCTTCTTCTGTCACTGGACAGGAGTGAGGCAAAAAACTACCGTGACCTCTTCCGTTTTCTCAACTCCGGCTTTGCAGTGCTTCTGATTCACGGTGCATCATATGCTCTTGTATACGGAGTACAGGGATACGACAAGCGCTCTGTGGCTGAACCTGAGGGCGAAAGCAATGTTATGGGCGCAGGCGACGGCTTTGCAGAAACAGTCCGCATGAATATGTCCCTTGTAAGACGGCGCATGAAAACGCCTTTTCTCAAAATGGAACTCTTTCCCATTGGCGACAAAAGCCAGACGGATATCTGCCTTTGCTATATGTACGACCGTGTTCCGGAAAAACTTATTTCGGAAATCAAAAACCGTATTCAGAATACAAAACTGGAGAGCATTCTCTCTACAGGATATTTACAGCCTTTTCTTGAAAACAGACGGGGCTGTCTGTTTGATACGGCAAGCACCACTCAGCGGCCCGACGTAATGACGGCAAAACTCTTAGAGGGCAGAGTAGGCATTCTCATTGACGGAACACCCTTTGCCCTTATTGTGCCGAAGCTTATGTGCGAAAGCTTCCAGACAATGGACGATTACTGCTTCAGGCCATACTACACCACCTTTATTCGTATTGTCAAATATACAGCATTTCTGGCTGCTATTCTTCTGCCTGCCCTTTATGTGGCAATATCCCTTCATCACCCGGAGCTTCTGAACAGAACCCTGCTTCTTATCCTTGCAAAGGCAGAGGAAAACGCTCCTCTTTCCCTTACCGCAGAAGCCATAGGCGTTCTTCTGGTTTATGAGATAATACGTGAGGCAGGTCTTAGGCTTCCGAAGGCTGTGGGAGGTTCTGTAAGCATTGTGGCAGGACTTATTGTAGGCGACGCCGCTGTTTCTTCGGGGCTTATAAGCACTCCCATGCTTACAATGACTGCCATTGCAGTCATAAGCGGTTTTGTTGTTCCGGACCTTAACCAACCTGTCACCATATTAAGGATAGGCTTTATTCTTGCAGGAGGATTTATGGGACTTTTCGGAATAGGACTTTTAGGCGGTGCAGTGATATTCAACGCCTGTGCCGGAGAATGTTTTGGTTTTCCTGCAACTGCACCCATTGCACCATTTAAAAAGAAGGGTATGAGAGATGTTCTCACAAGAGTCAGCTTCCGCAAAATGCAAAGCGGTAATTTCACTGTGGAGGATTATCATGAATAAAATCAGCTGCGGTCAGCTTACTTCCGCACTTCTTCTGTCAAATGCATTCATGCTCATGTGTCTTTCTGCTCCTGTTGGAAAAAACTTTCTCGCCGGCACACTGATATCCTTTGTGCTGCAGGCTCTTCTTTGTATTCCGATTACGATTCTATATAAAAAAGGCTTTTCCCTGTCTGCATACTGCGAAGAAAAACATTATCTGATACCATGTTCCTTTGCACTGTATTTCATAATACGAGGCGGCATTTCATTTCTTCTTGTGTGGAACGGTGCAGAACAGCTTTCACTGCCCTTTTCAGAGCCGCTTGTAACTGCCGTTCTCATAGGCATAGTCTGCCTTTATACTGCATCGCTGGGACTTCAGGCGTTTGCAAGGGCGTCTTCCGTTGTATTCGGAATACTGGTCATAACTCTCGTCATTCTCCTTTTGGGAGCATTCAAGAGAGCAGATATTGCAAATCTCCCGCTTTCAGATGAAGGTACGGTTTTTGGCAATACAGCGGCAAATCTTGCTATGGCGGACACTCTGCCTGCATTTTTTGTGCTGATGAGCTTTACCAAAGACAACGCATCGCCAAAGACTCTTATGTTTCTGCCGGCTGGTCTTATTTTATGGGAGCTTGTGATTTTCCTTTGCATTACGGTGCTGGGGTCCCTTCTGCCTTCTGCGCCCTATCCTTTCTTCCTGCTGACTTCAGTTTCCCAGCCTCTAACCACTCAGCGAGCAGACGCAGTTTACCTTATTCTGTTTGTGCTTCTGTGCATAGTGAGAATAACCCTTCTGACGGTTCTCTCGGCGCATATTATGGGAATGGTTTTTCCAAAGCTTCGGTTCAGAAGCATTATATCACTGCTTCTCATGATAGCGGCGGCGGCATTTTTCAGCATTATAAATTATACTGGCGGAATATTCGGCATAATAACCATTCTGCATTTTGCATTTGCAGTGCCATTTATCTTCTGTTTCATGATAAAAAAGCACAGTTCATGGAAGGAGAAAACAGAAACATGAAAAAAATCCTAATATTCACTCTCTGCATGAATCTTCTCCTGCTGACAGGCTGCAGAAAAGAGGCTGTGGAAGTCCGTGACAGGGCATATGTTCAGAGTGCATTATTCAGAGAATACAATGATAAGATTTATCTCACCCTTTATCCCTTTGAGGAGGAAAAGGAAATTGCTTACGGAAGCGGCATAACCATATCCGAGGCTGCCCGGAATGCCTCTGTGTCAGCCGGACAGGAGATATTCATGGGACATCTGGAACTGATATGCTTTGATGACGCAGATTTTACGGAAAGACTTGAAAGCTGCCTTTCTGATTACAGAATATCTCCCGGCTGCAAGCTGCTTTTTCTCTTTAACACACAACTTCCGGAAAACTGTGACACCACCCTTCTTACTGACCGGCTCTCTATGGAGGAGAAAAAATGCCGTATCCCTGAAACTGACCTCTTTCACATTTTGTCTGAAATTAAGAGCAAAGACGGTGCCGCCCTTGTGCCTGCACTTACAAAAAGCAGCAGTTTATCCATGTGCATTTTAAAAAACGGCAGAAAGCCTTATATTCTGTCAGATGACGCAGCTGAAGGACTTTGCTGGCTCAGAGGGAAAAATTATCCGGAGAAAATATATACTGCCGGTGATGAGGAATATGCAGTAAGCAAGGCAGAAACAGAGCTTTCCGCTGTAATCAGAGATGGTATTCCCTGTGTAACTGTAAAAATTCACTTAAAAGGCAGCGGAAACGGTTATGAAGCTGAGAAAGCCGTTGCCCTTCTGTGCGAAGCTGCGGTAAATGAAACCCTTAAAGAAGGAGAAGCCGACCTTTTCGGTCTGCTTTCATGCCTTGAAAAACACTGTCCCGATTATTTTGATCGGCATGACTATGAAACGGCAAAGCAGTCTGCTGTGTTCGAATACAAGGTTTTTGCTGAATAAGTTTTAAAAATAGCTTTTCTTTTCTTCCGGAATGTGGTATAATGTATGTTATAAGAATAATTTCGGGAGGTAATGCCATGAAGCTCCTTGCCATTGACGGAAACAGTATCCTTAACCGTGCGTTCTACGGAATAAGACTCCTTTCCAATCAGAAGGGCATTTATACCAATGCTATTTTCGGCTTTATGAATATATATTTCAAGCACGTATCAGAAGTAAAACCTGACCGTATCGTCACAGCATTTGACCTGAGAGAAAAAACATTCCGGCATAAGGCTGTTGACACCTATAAGGCTAATCGCAAGGGTATGCCGGAAGAGCTTGCCATGCAGCTGCCCTATGTTAAGGAAATACTGAATCTAATGGGCATTCCTGTTGTTACCTGCGAAGGCTTTGAGGCTGACGATATTTTAGGCACCCTTTCAAGACTCTGCTGTGAACAAGGCAGCCAGTGCTATATCGTTACAGGTGACAGGGACAGCCTTCAGCTTGTAAATGAAAATGTTACCGTCCGTCTTGTTACAAACAAGGACACAATTTCCTACACGCCGGAAAGATTCATAGAAGAATACGGATTTGAGCCGGTAAATCTTATAGACTTAAAAGCGCTTATGGGCGACAGTTCCGACAACATTTCCGGAGTTGCAGGAATAGGTCAGAAAACAGCGTCGGGTCTTATACAGAAATGGAAAACCACCGAAAATCTCTACGAAAACCTTGACAATGCAGGTCTGACAAAGGGCGTTTACAACAAGCTCATTGCCGGAAAAGAATCAGCAGAGCAGAGCAAATGGCTTGCCACTATCGTAAAGGACGCACCCATTCCACAGGAGCTTTCAGCATACGACAAAAAGCCGGATAATCCTGCAAAGCTGAAAGAACTTTTGCTGGAACTGGAAATGGCAAAGCTTCTCTCAAAGCTTGATCTTGGAAATGCTTCCGATAATACGGACACTCCGGAAAAAGCCGCAGAAATAAAGCGGGAAACCAGAACCTATCCAGAATCACAGCTTACAGCGGATATAATATCCTCATGGGAAAATGAGAATACTGCAAAGGCGTATCTTTTTGACGGAAAGATCCTTTCGGTATTTTCTGATGAAACCGTTTTTCTTTCAGAGAAGCAGGATATTATTACAGCATTCCTTGGAAGCGGCGTAAAAAAACGTACATTCGGGGCAAAACCTCATTACAGATATATGCTGAGCGTCGGCGCAGAGCTTAAAAGCCTTGTGACAGACGGCGAAATATGTGCGTATCTTCTGAATCCCTCTACAGCTGAATATACCATTGACCGTCTTGCAGTAACATACCATACTCCTTATCCGGAGAGTAATTACAGTGATCTTGCGGTTCTGAATGCACTCTGCGATGAAATGGAAAAAATCATTTCCAACCAGGAACAGAATGAACTTTACACCCTTGAGCTTCGTCTTACGGAAGTTCTGGCTTCTATGGAGCATACCGGCGTTCAGATCGATAAAGAGGGCGTAAAGGAATTCGGAGTTTATCTTTCAGAGCAGATCGAGGAAATGCAGCAGCTTGTCTATGACGAAGCAGGTCATTCATTTAACATAGGTTCTCCGAAACAGCTGGGAGAGGTTCTCTTCTCAGAAATGGGACTTCCTCACGGCAAGAAGACAAAGACAGGCTATTCCACCGGTGCTGAAATTCTTGAAAGCCTGAGAGGAGAATACAAGATAGTTGACTATGTTATGAAATGGCGGCAGTATTCAAAACTGAAATCCACCTATGTTGAGGGTTTGTTAAAAGCTGTGGGCAGCGACGGACGCATTCACTCTGTTTTCAAGCAGACAGAAACCAGAACGGGACGTATTTCCTCCACCGAACCCAATATGCAGAATATCCCTGTCCGCACGGAACTTGGCAGCAATATGCGGAAATTCTTTACCGCAGGTGAGGGAAACATTCTCCTTGACGCCGACTACAGCCAGATAGAACTGCGTATCCTTGCAAATATCTGCGGTGACGAAAATATGCAGACGGCATTTTTAAGCGGAGAAGACATTCACACAGCAACGGCGGCACAGGTGTTCGATATGCCGCCGGAAATGGTGACAAAGGAAATGAGAAGTGCCGCAAAGGCTGTAAATTTTGGCATAATCTATGGCATGGGTGCATTTTCACTTTCAAAGGATATAAATGTTTCTGTCTACGAGGCAAACAGGTATATAAAGAATTATCTCAACAGATATCCTAAAGTAAGTCAGTTTATGGATAAGACAGTTGAAGACGCAAAGGCTGACGGCTATGTTTCAACATATTTCAACCGCAGACGTCCTGTTCCGGAACTCAGACAGTCAAACAAAATGGTTCAGGCGGCAGGAAAGAGAATTGCCATGAACACGCCCATACAGGGAACTGCCGCTGATATAATCAAAATGGCAATGGTAAAGGTTTACGACCGCCTTAAAAGCGAATGTCCTGAGGCAAAGCTTATTTTGCAGGTGCATGACGAGCTTATCGTTGAAGTGCCGCAGAAGCTTGCACTGAAAGCCGCAAAAATTCTTGGTGAGGAAATGCAGAATGTAGTTGACTTCACCGTTCCACTGACAGCTGAGGTCAGCATGGGAGGAAGCTGGTATGACGCAAAAGGTTAATATCATTCCTGCCGCAGAAAATGATATGAAAAGGCTTTCTGAAATAGCCGCACTTTGTTTTCCGGACCCATGGTCTGAAAGGATATTCAGAGAGAGTTTTGAGAATGAGTATACTGAAATTTTCATTGCAAGGGATACTGAAGGAAACATCGCAGGATATCTTGTTCTGTCCCAAACAGGTGATGAGATAAGTGTTGACGATATAGCTGTTATGCCGGAACACCGGAGATGCGGCATTGCAAAAACGCTTCTTCTGTGGGCATATGAAAAATATCCGTGCAGAAATTTTCTGCTGGAGGTTCGTGAAAGCAACTCTCCTGCAATCTCACTTTATAAATCCCTTGGATTTGAACAGGTGGGATTCCGCAAAAGATATTACCGCAGTCCCGATGAGGGTGCGGTGCTTATGACAAAAACGAAAGGAACTGAGAAAAAATGATCAAACACATTGTAATGTTCAAATTAAAGCCGGAATATGAAGGCAAAACCGCCATGGAGAACGCTCTTGAAGCTAAAACCCGTGCAGAAAAGCTCATAGACCTTGTGCCTACTCTAAAAAAACTGGAGGTCTGCATAAATCACGAAAAAGCTAATCCCGATAACTATGAATTCGCCCTTGTATGCGATTTCGATGATATTGAGAGTCTGAATGCCTATCAGGTTCACCCGAGCCATGTTGAGTTCGGAAAGTTCATAACTCCAAGACGAGAACTCAGAGCCTGCATTGATTACGAGTTTTAAGGAGATTTCCCATGCTTATTTTAGGAATAGAAAGCTCCTGCGACGAAACAGCCGCAAGCGTTGTAAAGGATCACAG
>JAQXHO010000093.1 GCA_029007315.1 Oscillospiraceae bacterium | reverse complement strand
ACGGCGGCAACAGGCTTGCTGCTTTGCTGTGCAGGCATTACTCTGTTAGCGAAGTTTCTGAAACAAGAGTTATCAATGAATGTAACAACTCAAATCCTCCTTTGTCAGCAGCTAAAACGCCAAAAACTGACGGTAAAGGTTATGAACCTGTCAGAAATATTCCTATCCCTTCAAATATGAAATGGTTGAAACATATTTCCTTTTGTAAGACTTTTTCTGATTTGAAATTCTGATTTTGTGCATTGTTACAATTCTGTTTTCTTTTGCCTACTTTTGCTTGACACTAATTTTATGAATAAAACCCTTGCAAAATTTTTTTCGGTATGGTATACTTATTATTATAAATTGATAATTGTAACAGCTACATGAAAGGAAGTGGCTTTATGGTTTGCCCTAAGTGCGGACGTAAAAACTCCGACGGCTGTACAGTGTGTAAGATCTGCGGCAGTGATATATCTGATGACAGTCCGTTTATTTGGAGCGAACTGATACCAATGCCTGATTTTAACAGGGCCAATTCTGAAACACGGGAAGAAGCAAATGGTGCAGGAAGCAGATTTTTTGGCAGAAAAATAAACCGTAATATTATAAGCATATTTGCTGTTTTTATGGAAATCTGCATTCTTGCAGGAGTAATTTTCGGGATCTGTGTCTGGAAGCTGGACTCAATATCAAGTAATTCTTCTGTACCACAGAATATTGTTTATTCTTCTGAAGATATTGTAATGATGCTTGTAAAAAACAGAGAAGAATGGATACTTCCCAAGCCGGATAACGGATATAATTCCTGTAGTTTTATTGACATGGATTTTGACGGAAGTCCTGAGCTTATCAGCATTTCATTTGATTCGGAATCCGGTGTAACTCATGTAAAAGCTTTTCGTATACGAAGCTGTATTCTTGAAAATATACCTATTGATTATAATGAAACAGAGGGCTTTTTTGATATTTGGAAGAATATTTCTCTCAAATATGATCCTGATACAAAGGAACTGCTTTATTTCTCTTCTGATTATAAAAAAGATGATAATGGAAATACAACAGAACTTGGTAGTTTTTTTATTCTTGAGAATTGCATTTACAGAAAAATGTATCTGAGTGAAAGAATAAATAATGGTGTTTTCAGTTATTTTGGTTATGACGAAGAGCAAAGTGCGGTTGAGCTGACAAAACAGGAATTCATGAAAAAACAAAATGAACTTTCCGGGCATTTTGCAGATCTTCATCTTAGATATGAATGGCTTCAGGGCAATGACCTTGAAAATCTCTCATCTCAGAAACTTGCTGCACTTCTGCTCAGAAGTTATGACAGTTTTGGTTACGATTCAACCGGGCTTGCCCTTCAGTAAAATCATATTAGCAGATATTGTCGGACGAATTTTAAATCGGCGGGCTTTGACAGTAATTGGAGCCTGCCGTTTTTATGTGAAAAAGGAATATTTATATGAAAAACCAAAATATGGTAAGAAGGTACATTATTCTTATTACAGGACTTATTATAAACGGACTTGGTGTTGCACTTATTACTAAGGCAAGCATAGGAACATCACCAATATCCAGTGTGCCTTATGTTCTGAGTCTTAATTATTCACCTACAATCGGTGTGTTTACAGTTATATTTAATGTATTTCTGGTTGTAGCTCAGATAAGTATTCTTCGCAGGAAGTTTCCCATATCAGATTTGCTGCAGCTTCCTGTAACATTTATTTTTTCTTTGTTTATAGATTTGTTTATGATGCTTCTCGGCGGAATATATCCTGAGTCATACATTGAAAAGATTCTCTGGCTTTCAGCAGGATGTATTATTCTTGGTTTCGGTGTATATACAGAGGTTGCGGCAAATGTTGTAATGCTTCCGGGTGAAGCCTTTGTGCGTGCTGTTACTACAAAATTACCTGTTGAATTTGGCAAAATGAAAGTTGTATTTGATGTTTCATGTACTGCGTCAGCAGCACTGATAAGTCTTATTCTTACAGGTACCATTGAAGGAGTTAGAGAGGGAACTCTTATTGCAGCGCTGTTTCTTGGAACATTTGTAAGAATATGCAGGAAGGTTTTTCTTCCGCTTGAAAGAAAGATACTCCCAGATACAAAATGCTGTGTAAAATAAAACATACTTAAAAGGAGAAGTATATTATGAATATTAATGAAAAAATTGCAGAAGAACTTAAACTAAGACCTGAACAGGTGGAACGTACAGTCGAACTTCTTGATGACGGAAAAACAATACCATTTATAGCACGATACAGAAAGGAAGTTACAGGTTCTCTGGATGATCAGATTCTCCGTGAGCTTGACACAAGACTTCAGTATCTCAGAAAGCTTGAATCACGCAAGGAGGAGATACTGACAGCAATTGAGAGTCAGGGAAAGCTTACCGGAGAACTTGAAGAAAAGATAAAAAATGCAGAAACACTTGTGGAAGCTGAAGATCTGTATCTTCCGTATCGTCCTAAAAGAAAGACAAGGGCATCAGCTGCTATTGCTAAGGGACTTGAACCGCTTGCACGTATAATAATGGAGCAAAATATTAATATTGATCCTGAAAAGGAAGCAAAGACATTTATTAATGGAGAGCTTTCTGTAAACAGTACTGATGAAGCTATTCAGGGTGCTATGGATATTCTGGCAGAAGAAATGGCAAATAATGCAGATCTGAGAAAGCAGATGAGAAGATTTACTCAGCTGTCCGGCACAATTTTCTCCAAAGCTACAGATCCGGAGGCAGAAACACCATATCAGATGTACTATGACTATAGTGAGCCCGTGGAAAAACTCGTTGGTCACAGAATACTTGCACTTGACAGAGGAGAACGTGAAGGTGCACTCAAAGTCAGCATTTCTTTGCCCGAAGGAAAGGGTGAAGCTGTAATCGTTCGCAAATACGTAAAAAATGACAGCTTGTCCGGTCAGCTTGTTAAAACTGCGGCGGAAGACGCCTTTGCAAGACTGCTCTTTCCGGCAGTTGAACGTGAAGTAAGACGTGAACTTACGGCAGTTGCAGCAGAGGCGGCGATTAAAGTGTTTGCGTCAAATCTCAGACAGCTTCTCATGGGTGCGCCTCTCAAAAACAGAACAGTTTTAGGTGTTGATCCGGGATACCGTACAGGCTGCAAGCTGGCTGTTGTTGACGCTACAGGCAAGGTGCTTGATACCGGTGTGGCGTATATTACCATAGGTTCAGGTGTGAAAATGGAGCAGGGTAAGGAAACTATACGCAGAATGATAGAAAAACATAATGTTACGGCTATAGCTATCGGTAATGGAACAGCTTCAAGAGAGGCAGAATCTGTTGTTGCTGATATTCTGAAGAATGTTTCTCATGATGCAGCATATATGGTTGTATCAGAAGCCGGAGCATCTGTGTATTCTGCCTCAAAGCTCGCAGCGGAGGAATTCCCGGAATATGATGTTTCTCTCAGAAGCGCAGTATCCATTGCAAGACGTTTACAGGATCCGCTGGCTGAGCTTGTGAAAATTGATCCTCAGGCAATTGGCGTCGGACAATATCAGCATGATATGCCTAAAAACGAACTGAAATCAGCTCTTGATGGTGTGGTTGAGGACTGTGTTAATCATGTAGGTGTTGATCTGAATACTGCCTCATTTTCACTTTTGTCACATATAGCAGGTATAAATCAGACGATTGCTAAGAATATTGTGACATACAGATGTGAAAACGGTGCATTTACGGACAGAAATCAGCTGAAAAAGGTACCGAAGCTCGGACCCAAAGCATTTGAGCAATGCGCTGGATTCCTCCGTGTACCCGGCGGAAAAAATCCGCTTGATAATACATCTGTTCATCCGGAAAGTTATGATGCAGCAAAAAAGATCCTCCAGGAATGCGGATTTGCTCTCTCGGATCTTACAGGCAAGGCACTTTCAGACATATCAGTAATTACCGAAAGAAAAGGAATAAGCCAAATTGCTGAAATGGCTGGAGTCGGTGTTCCAACAGTGAACGACATAGTTAAGGAACTCTCAAAGCCGGGAAGAGATCCTCGTGATGAACTGCCGCCGCCTCTTATGAGAAGCGGAGATGTGATGGAAATGAAAGATTTGAAAATCGGCATGGAACTTATGGGAACAGTAAGAAATGTTATAGACTTCGGATGTTTTGTGGATATAGGCGTTCATGAGGACGGACTTGTTCATATATCCCAGCTAAGCAATCGACGTGTAAAACATCCTCTTGACGTTGTAAAAGTTGGTGATATTGTAAAGGTGAGGGTACTGGATGTGGATTTGAAGAGGAAAAGAATTGCGCTTACCATGCGTTCTGAGGGTAATGTTTCAAAAAAATAATACTAATGAAAAACGGCTGAGAGAAACACGATTCCCTCAGCCGTTTTAGTTTTCAATAATTATGCTTTCCACAGACTGTGAAGATTACAGTAAGCATATACAGCTTCAACCTCATCACCTTCACAAATAGCAAAAGTTACTTCAGGTTTATCACCAGGCTTCAGTATTTTTCTCTGATTGCCCTGTTTAGTCTGAATTGACACCCATTCAATATAATGCTCAGGAAGCATAGGATGTTCAGCTTCTCCGATTTTTACAGTGACAATATTATTTTCCACTGTAAATACAGGGATATGCTTTTCAGTTGCTGCTTCAGTTGTTCCAGGTATAATTTCCTTCATCTTCTGTCCGCAGCACATTACAGGCACACCGCTTTCTTTTACAACAGCAATGATTTTTCCGCAGTGTTCACATATAAAAAATTTCTGTTCCATAAAATAACTCCTGTTTTATTCTTCACTAAACATATCTTTGCCGACACCGCAAAGAGGACATACAAAATCTTCCGGAAGATCTTCAAACTTGGTTCCCGGAGCAATACCGGATTCCGGTACGCCGAGTTCCTCATCATATTCCCATCCGCAAGCGTCACATACATATTTTTTCATAACTGTTCCTGCCTTTCATTATAATAAATTTAAATATTCTCAAGAGCTGATCTTATTTCATAAGTTTTGCAGCTTATGATCATCAATCGCCAAAAGAAATGCCAATATTCTTTGCAGTAGTAACAAGCTGGCAATCTGGTTCAACAAACTTGGTTTTTCCTGCAATATCTTTAAGGCTGTTGGCGGTAATTTTACCTTCAACCTTAGCAACAGTCATACCATATTTTTCATCACGTATGAGCTGTGCTGCATATTCACCGAACTGGGTAGCAAGAAGTCTGTCATACGCACTTGGGTTTCCGCCTCTGAGCATATGACCAGGCACACATACTCTTGCCTCAAGACCTGTATTTTTCTGTATCTGAGAAGCAATACGGTTAGTAGCTGTTACAATTCCTGCTTCTTGACGGAGTTTAGCACGTTCCTTTTTCTTGAGCTTTGATTCTGCAATATCAAAACTTCCTTCTGCAACAGCAATTATTGAGAAATTCTTGCCGCTTTCACTGCGCTTTACAACAGATTCACATACCTTGTCGATATCATATGGAATCTCAGGTATAAGGATAATATCAGCACCACCGGCAATACCTGCATACAGTGTCAGCCAGCCAGCCTTATTGCCCATGATTTCGCATAATAATATACGAGAATGACTGTTTGCAGTGGAATGAAGCCTGTCAATTGCGTCAGTAGCAATATCTACAGCAGTATGGAAGCCAAAAGTAACATCGGTTCCGTAAATATCATTATCAATGGTTTTGGGAAGACCTATAACGTTCAGTCCCTCATCGGATAAAAGCTTTGAAGTTTTATGGGTTCCGTTTCCTCCGAGAGTAAGCAGACAGTCAAGTTTCTGATCCTTGTATGTTTTTTTCATATTCTTAACTTTGTCTACATTATCATCGCCGATTACAGTCATCATTTTGAAAGGCTGACGTTTGGTTCCAAGAATAGTTCCGCCTCTTGTGAGTATGCCTGAAAAGTCTTCCGGCTTCATCTCACGGCAAATATTATGAATAAGACCATAGTAACCGTCACATATACCCACTATTTCAACGTTTTCCTGCCCCAGCATTTCATAGCAGGATTTTGCTACGCCTCTGATAGTTGCGTTAAGTCCGGGGCAATCGCCGCCGCTTGTAAGGATTCCGATTCTTTTTTTCATATGGATAAACCTCCTTCTGTAGTTCTGCCTGACTATTATGTCATTAAACTGCATTTTGATACTGGTAAAATTATAGCATTTATTGATAGAAATGTCAATACATATACGAAATTTTTAATTTTGTTGTGCAATATTTAACAAACTGATAAGTTATATTTCAGCAGCATTTAATGCGTAAATTGAAAGGATTTCAGCTGCGTCTGAAATGTCCGCATTTCCGTCCATATTTATATCAGCAGCTTTTATCTGAATACTGGTGAAATTCTCTGCAGCAATCCCGGCTGCCTGTTTTGCATAATATGTGAGAACAAGTGCTGCGTCAGAAATGTCAATTGTTCCGTTATTATCCACGTCACCATTATTCTGTGGGGCAGATGCTTTAATAAATGTATCATTGCAGTTTTCAAGAGCGAATGGATCGAGGCTGTATAACATTGTTCGTTTATTGTCGCTGACATACCAGATCACTGAATTGTCAGCTGTTAAAGTTGGTTTGCAGTCGGATAAACGTATATCAGTTTTTATAACATCTGATAAAAGACTGCCGTTTTCATCTGTTGTCACAAGTTTTACATAATCATTTCCGTATGCACTGTCATATTCTTCCCAGATTACCAGAAAACGGTTTGTATCATATTTTACAAGATGCGGTGTTCTGACTGTAATTGTGCTGTTTTCAGCATAATCTGTCAGCCAGACTGTATTTGATTTATTTAAGTTCTTGTCTGTTACTGAGATAAAAATATTTCTTTTTTTGCTGCTTGAATAAGATGACGCACTGCTGTGATCAGTTGAATTGCCGGCAATAATGCAGTTTTTATCAGATAGTTCAAAACCTCCTATAGAAGCTCCTGTATAATTGTCGCCCACATTTCCCTGAAATGTGTATGGAATAGTATATTCAACGTCTGTAATATCATTACCCACAGGACATTTTGTTATTGAAATACCTCTTGGATAAGCATCTCCATGGTCGGTTCTGAAAATTGAAACTCCGTCTGTCTGGATAAACTGATTAAAAGAGTGACTTGCATATCCATATGAAATGTTCATTACATCATAGAAAGACTGAGTTTCTTTCATGCTTTTCGTATCGATCACATATGTCATATTTGACTGATGATTAAGACCATCTTTAGAGCTTTTAAACATTCTGTGACAGGTATATATGTAAAGCAGACCGTTTGATTCGGTGAATCTCAATGAACCTGCATAGAACGGGTATTCAGTATTTGCTCCGTATGCTGAAAATGAGTCGATTCGTTCCCAGTTTTTGCTGTATTTTACAACACGCATGATCTCAGTGGCTTTGCTTTCAGCTGGGTTTTCACTTCCGAAAACAATAAAGTTATAATCTTTTCCGCTGTAAAATCCTCCGAACAGAGGCATTTCTGATTCTATTATATTGCTGTTAAGAAGTTCATGGTTTTCAGAATAAAGCTCAAAAGATATACCTTCATCATAACCAAGATATTCTATTCTGGAAACAGTACCGTCTTTATTATCAACTAAATATGAATTTATAACTTTTGCATACGTGGTGTAGTTATTATCTGATATATTTTCGTTTGAATCGATATCTGAGCTTAAAAGATATTTTTCAATAGGAGAAGTTTCGTTATATGCTGCTTGTACTGAATCTGATATATGTGTACCGATTAACCCTGTTATTATTGCACAGGATAAAGAAATAAGCATAGTTTTATACATTTTCATTATTTTGACCTCCGAAAATCAAAGAATTATTTTTTCAGGTACAGTATATGCCATTGTTTCATATGCAAGTTTGCTTGGATGAAGATGATCGCCGCTGTCAAAATTTTCTGCAAAACGGGAAGGATGTTCCGGGTCACATAAGGCTCTGTCAAAATCAATACAACCGTCAGCTTCATTTGTAGTTCTTATCCAGTCATTGACATCACTTCTAAGTTCTTCACGGAAATCAGCATATGTTCTCCAGCCTTCAATAGGCAGAAGTGTTCCAAGATAAATTTTAAGTCCGAGTTTTCTTGCAAATTTTATATACTCTTTTATACCATCAATCATTTCATTTGCTGAAGGAAGATCGCTCCAGGGACGGAATTTATTTACGTCAGTGCCAACAGGATGGATGATATCATTAATACCATGCTGGATAATAACAATGTCTGCTCCCTTAACCATTGATATTTCTCTCGGAAATCTTATGCTTCCTTTTAAACCGTATGAATCATAGGTAATATTGTCGTATTGTCTGAGTATACGTGTACCGCTGGCAGCTTTTCTGATTATGGAAGTTCTTCCTCCGCTTATGCTGAGAGTACGCTCCATAAGGTAATCGGGCCATGCTCCTGCAGTAATGGAATCACCATAGCATATTACAGAATGATTGTTCTTATCAGTAAGAATCTCTACATCACTCAGGAAATAAAACCAGTTTGTTTTATTAGACCACTGTTCGGGAAGTGAAGCTGATTTAAGATAATTGCCAACAGCAAAATATCCGTTTGAAAGAGGACCCGAAATCAGAACAGCTGAACGCATTTCTGTAAAATTTTCAAGATAAAGACTTATTGCAATATACTCTCCGGCTTCTGCGGAAATTTTTACCGGATCGCTGATTACTGATTCGCCTTTGGGAATAGTGACAGTATCCTGTCCGTTATTAAAGGTTATATCAGTTGCTGTTCCGTCAAGGATATCAGAATTTCCTGCTGATTTCGCAGCAGATGCTCTTATAGTGACAGGTTCATTTCCGCAGAAATTATCGAGCCGAATTCGAATGGCCTTGCCTGATAAAAGAAGTTTGATAGGATAGCGAAGGGTGAGGTTTTTAGAATAATTTTCAGGTCTGCGTGTTGCTATGGAAATCGCATTGCCCCAGCAGCTTGTCCATTTCATAGCTATATTTTCTGTCATTTAAAAGTTCCTCCTAAATTTTCTTCATTCATAGTATTAGTATAACATAAATCAATTCTAATTTCAACAGTTTTTGTTTCGGCAATAAATATAAATCGGTAAAAATCACTGTTTTTTTATAATGCAGGAAAAAAACGTTGACATTAAGGATTGTTGTGAGTATAATATATTACTATAATAGGTATGGTATTTATTTTTAAAAGCGTGAGAAAGGAATTAGATTATGGAAATTAAAATAGCAGCATTGGTGGCAGCATCCGCAGTTGCCAGTGCAGTATTTGTTGGCTGTTCATGCGGAAGATCTGTAGACAACAGTACAGAAAACATGAACCAGATTGAAATAGAAAGCAATGTTACTGTATCTTCAGAATCTATAACTGAAGAATCTTCTGAAACAGTAACATCAGCTGTTACAGAAACCTCATCTGTGATATCTGAAACTGAAACTACTTCAGCACTTAGTACCGTATCTACAAAAAATGTATCTGTTCAATTTGTTGGACAGCCGGGAGGCCGTTCTACAACAACACAAACTCGTGCCGCCACAAAGGTAGTAATTGTAACAGTTACAAAGCCTACTACAACAAAAACTACTGTTTCAGTTACAAAACTACCGGAAACTACCATGGCAACCCAGAATGCACCTGACGGAATGTTTAATCCTGCACAGGATATGTGCTTTACCTCAAATGGTATAATATTTAAAGCAGGAGATATTCAGCCTTCACTGGCATCTGCTGCATTGCAGGTATCAGAGGGTATGCCTGTTCACGGAGGTTCTGAATCATATGTTTACATTTGCGACGGATTCCGTGTAGTTACTGAAAACATGACAAAAGATGATGGCTCTGCCGGAGAATTTATAACTGAAATTGTACTTACAGGAGATAAAGTCTGCACAAATAAAGGCATAAAGAAGGGATCATCCATTGATGATATTTATGCAGCATATGGAAAAGATCAGTGTATTACAGAGAACGCAAATGTTTACAGATATAAGACTGATGACAATTTTTTTATGGAATTCTGCACTGACGGTACTGCGGTAACTGAAATAAAATATTATATGTCAGTATAATATCCGGTGGCTGCTTATGAAGAAAATTCTCTTTTCAGCATTATTATCTTTTGCTGTTCTTATTCAGAATGTGACTATTGAAAGTACTGCTTTGGAAGCAATATCAGTTCCTCTTGAAGATGCTGTAATGCTGCTTGATACATATGGCAGGATTTATGTTCATATTCAAAATGAAAGTTCACTTCATATTACAGTTGATAAAACTGAACCTGAAGGCATCTTCCGATATTATGATGCTGATATTTTTAATGAAAGCAGTGATACAGAAAAAACATATCTTTTAGAACTAAGCTGCTGTGAATATCTTGTTGACAGCGGAGAATATGCTTCACAGTATACCGTAAACATTGAAGCTGCTGATGACAGAAAATCCATGTACAATCAAAATATAGTAATAAAGGATCCTGGTTTTGAGAATGTTTCAGGAACCGAATATCATTTTTATATCACCACCGAATTATCGGATCATTCCGATTACAATATAATAGGTGCAAATGAGTATACAACAGATGAAGGAGTGCTTCTCTGTGAGCAGTATATAAAGCTTTTGTATAAGGACATACTGAAGGGCGATGTAAATGAAGATGGCGTCGTAGGTATTTCTGACGCATCTTTTGTTCTTTCATGCTATGCTTCATTAAGTTCAGGACTTGAAATTGAATCGGATCCCGATTTAGCTGATATAGATGGCGACGGGAAAATTCAGATTTCAGATGCTGGATACATTTTGAAATATTATGCTCTGTCTGCCACAGGAATAGAACCCGTATGGGAAGATATAATTTCATAAGATAAGTATGTGCCGTAAGAATCTGACTTATGATTTGCAGTACTATCATAAAAACCTGCCGTATTTTTTAGAATAATGCGGCAGGTTTATTTACAAATTGTGAAAAAAAGTCAAAATGTGAAAAAAGCACTTGAAAAATGAGAAATTATGTGGTAAAATATTAAATAGTCATTTGCCAAGTACAGTCAGAGCGTTTTTAAAGAGGATCATTTCCTTTTCTTCTTCCGTGATAGGCAATGCGCTGAGGTTCTTTGCACTTATTCCGGGATCACTCCATGGACTGTCTGACGCAAATAAAATCTTATCTGCACCATGAGTGCGAATAATAGACAGCATTATATCTGGATCAGCAAACTGCATTACATATGCAAGATCGAAATATACAGGAAGGCCGCACAGTTTTTCAAGTACTTCATTGTACATTTTAAAACCGCCTGCGTGTGCCAGTATAATACGAGGTTCGGAAGGCATATTTCCGCTGTATACTTTATCCAAAACACGAAGTATTCTTTCAGGTGTACATTTTACTTCACCGCTGCAGCCGTCATCAACTCCGGAATGTGTTATTACTGCAAGTCCAATCTTCAACGCATAGCGTATGATTTCTATGTAACGTTCATCGTCAATAAATGCACTCTGATAATCTGGATGAAGCTTGATGCCGTAAAGTCCCATTTTCTTTATATCATCAAGATGTGTGAAGGGAGTTTCGTCGAATGGGTGAATTCCGCCAAAGGAATAGATGCCATTTGTTCCGTTTAGTTCTGCAGCGAACTCATTTATTTTATTGAACTGCGATGGCTTGGTGACAACAGGGAGTATTACACTTTTATCAATGCCGCCGCTTTTCATGAGAGAAGTCAGACCAAGAAGAGTTCCGTCTGCATATGGTGTATAACCTGATTTCGATGCCAGGAAGTCAATTGTAGGCATTGCAATAGCATCTGGGAAGACATGAGTATGGAAATCAATAATCATATGTGTTTTGCTCCTTTATTTATATGCTGATATTATTATACTCCAGAAGCAGACTTTTTGCAAGCTTTTTTATCCGCTTATGATGCGGTATTTTAATTTAAAGGAGAATATAAAAACATGGAAAAACACTATTATCAGCCAGGAATTGAAACCATGTCCCATGAGGATATGAAAAAACTTCAGGAGGAACGTTTAATAAAGCAGGTTAAGCACGTATATAATAACGTTCCTTACTACAAAAAACTTATGAATGACAGAGGACTGACTCCGGAAGATATACAGTCTCTTGATGATTTAAAGAAGCTTCCATTTCTGACAAAGGTTGATCTTCGTGATCAGTATCCATACGGACTTCTGGCAACAGATCTTAAAAATTGTGTCAGAATACAGTCAACTTCTGGAACTACAGGCAGACGTGTAGTTGCATTTTATACACAGGCTGATGTTGATATATGGGAAGACTGCTGCGCAAGAGCAATAGTTGCAGCAGGCGGTACAAACGAGGACGTTTGCCATGTTAGCTATGGATACGGATTGTTTACAGGAGGTCCCGGTCTTAACGGCGGTTCCCATAAAGTAGGATGCCTTACACTTCCTATGTCTTCCGGAAACACAGAAAGACAGATTCAGTTTATGATGGATCTCGGCTCAACAATTCTCTGCTGCACACCTTCATATGCGGCATATATTGGCGAAACACTTAAAGAAAAGGGATATAGTCCTGAGGATAACAGTCTGAAGGCTGGAATATTTGGTGCAGAACCATGGACAGAAGAAATGCGCCGGGATATAGAGCAGACTCTGGGCATCAAAGCGTATGATATTTATGGTCTGACTGAAACATCCGGTCCCGGTGTTGCTTTTGAATGCGAAGAGCAGACAGGTATGCACATTAATGAAGACCACTTCCTTGCAGAAATAATTGATCCTGAAACAGGAGAGGTTCTTCCGGAAGGTGAAAAGGGTGAGCTGGTATTCACATCACTTACAAAGGAAGCATTTCCGCTTATCCGTTATCGTACACGTGATATCTGTGTGCTGTCCAGAAAAAAATGTTCATGTGGACGTACACTTATAAAGATGTCCAAGCCTATGGGAAGAAGTGACGATATGCTCATTATTCGAGGCGTAAATGTATTTCCATCTCAGATTGAAACTGTACTTCTTAACAAGGGATATACTCCTAACTATCAGATTGAGGTAAACAGAGTAAATAACACAGATACTCTTGACATAAATGTTGAACTTAGTCCGGAAGAATACAAAAAGGCAAAGAATGAGCTTGAGATTCGTGAGAAGAAGCTTGCATCTGCTATAAAGACAATGCTTGGAATTTCTCCAAGAGTACATCTTGTTGCTCCGAAGACTATTGTGCGCAGTGAAGGCAAGGCTGTGCGTGTTATTGACCACCGTAAGCTTCACGATTAAATTTATCAATAAAAGCTGCTGCATTTATGATTTGCGGCAGCTTTTTTTGACAGCCTGTATTTACATGAGGAATAAAACGTACAAATATAAAACATTGTCAGAAAACGCAACTCATTATAACATTAATGTTATTCAATGTATATTGACGGAAAGATATAGCTTGTGATATAATTCATATGTAAAGGAGTTGGGAAAATAAGTATGCAGTACAGCAGACTTAAAATGTTCCGGAAGAGAAACGGATTTACTCAGGAAGAAATAGCTGAAAAGCTTGGGGTTTCAAGACAGGCTGTTGCAAAATGGGAAAAAGGAGAAACAATGCCTGATATAGAAAGCTGTGTAAAGCTTGCAGATCTTTATCAGGTGACCCTGGATATTCTCGTCAGAAATATTGGAAAGGCAGAAACAGACGGCGACGGTAAGTATGTATTCGGATGTTCAAAGATAAACAGCAAAGGTCAGATAACGTTGCCTGTAAAATGCAGAGAGGTTTTTAATATGAAACCGGGTGATCATATTCTGATTCTTGATGATGAGGAAAAGGGAATAGCACTTGTAAATCTTGGTAGTATAACCGGTGCTGCAAGCCGTTTAAAGGAAAAGATTATAAAGAAATAGTGTAGGAGGAAGAATTATGATTGCGGTAGAAGCAAGGAATCTAACTAAAAAGTATAAAATAAAAACAGCTGTTGACAGCATAAACCTGAATGTTCCCGAAGGAGAACTTTTTGCTCTTCTGGGTGTAAACGGTGCAGGAAAAACAACTACTATAAGAATGCTTTCATGTCTGTCTGTACCTTCATCCGGAGAGGCTTTTATCTGCGGAAAGAATTGCGTCGAAGAAGCTGACGCTGTGAAACCTGTAATTGGAATTTCGCCTCAGGATACTTCAGTTGCAGAAAATCTTACAGTAAGAGAAAACCTGGAGTTTATGGCAAGAATATACGGTTTTGATAAAACAAAAACAGAAGCCCGTACAAATGAAATGATATCACTATTTAATATGAGTGAAGTTGAAAAAAGCCGTGCAAAAACTTTATCCGGAGGCTGGAAAAGAAAACTTTCGATTGCAATGGCGCTTATCAGTGAGCCAAAAGTGCTGTTTCTTGATGAGCCTACATTAGGACTTGACGTACTTGCAAGACGAGAACTTTGGAACGCAATAGAAAAGCTTAAAGGGAAGATTACAATAATTCTTACAACTCATTATATGGAAGAAGCAGAAAAACTCTCAGACAGAATAGCAATTATGATAAACGGAAAAATAGTTTCTATGGGAACGCTTCAGGAACTTGAAAATATTTCCGGCAAAAATGGACTTGAAAATGTATTTGTTGAAATAGCGGAAAGGAGCGTAAATTAATATGAACAGAATCACGGCATTTGCATCAAGGAATATTAAAGAAATGCTCAGAGATCCGCTTAGTTATATATTTTGTATCGGATTTCCGCTTGTTATGCTTATAGTAATGACGCTTGTTAATGAAAGCATTCCTCCGGAAGCCGGTATGACTGTTTTCAGGATAGACAATCTGGCAGGAGGAGTTGCGATATTTGGACAAACATTTGTTATGTTGTTTACTGCAATAACAGTGGCAGGTGACCGAAGCAAATCGTTTCTTGTGAGAATGTATGCTTCGCCTATGAAATCTTTTGATTTTATTATGGGATATATGCTTCCTATGATTGTGATATCATTAGTACAGAGCATTCTTACATATGCAGTGTCTTTTGTGATCTCGATTATAACAGGAACAGAAATCACTGTTTCAGGACTTTTGATTTCAATTATTTCAATAATACCATCTGGAATAATGTTTGTAGGATTTGGTCTTCTTTTAGGTACATTGTTCAATGAAAAAGCAGCACCAGGCGTATGCTCAATAATAATTTCCCTTGGTTCATTTTTAGGCGGTATATGGTTTGACGCTGAGGGTACAGGCGGAGTAATGCTTACCTGCTGCAAATGTCTGCCGTTTTTCTATTGTACAAAGGCAGCCCGATCAGCTATCGGACTTGTATTTGGTTTTAATGAATTTGTCCTGCCTATGATAATATCAATTGCCGGTGCAGTGATAATATCTGCAGTTTCATCTGCTGTATTCAGAATTAAAATGAAGGCTGACCTGTCATAAATGTTTTTTAGGGTTAGTTTTGGGTAAGAATATTTTATAAAAAGGACTGACGCATTTTGATGATTATGCGTCAGTCCTTTAATTGTATATTTTTGATTAAATATTGTAGTCATTCTTTTCTATCTTATTTTTATTTCGCCATTCTCTTGGAGGAATGTTATATATGTTTTTAAACGCTCTTGAAAAGTGAAGGGAATTATCATACCCAACAGCCAAGCTAATATCACCTATTGAAAGGGATGTAAGTTTTAAAAGCTCTGCCGCTTTTGCCATTCTGAAATTCAACAGGAACTCCTGCGGTGACATTCCCATGGCTTCTTTAAAGATTTTTCCAAAATAACTTCGGTTAAGTCCGCATACTGACGCTATTCCTTCGACAGTAATATTATTCTGAAAATTATGCTCAATATAAACAAGTGCTTCATGAATATAGAAATCTCTCAAATTGCTTCCGCTTGATATTTGAAGAGAGGCAGAAGAACGAACAAGATAGTCAAGAAACAGATACAAATGTCCTATAAGATGAAAAGGTGATTCTTTGGAGTTTTCTGTAATATAGATCATTTCATCTTTCATTTTTTCACGAAGATCTTTTTTTCTTGCATGGTAAATAGGATTTTCTATAGAAATACCAGTTAAATTGATCATACTTTTTGCACGCAAGCCATCAAATTCAATCCAGATATATTCCCATGGAACATCCTTATCTGCAATATACATTGTTATCTGATCCGGAAAGATCATAAAACCCTGCATACTTTTAACAGAGTATGTTATTGTTTCTCCCTTGGAATTTTCAGCCATAAGTGTCCCTTTTCCGGATATAACATAGTGAAAAAGAAAATGGTTTCTTGCTGCCGGTCCGAAAGAATGTGCAGAACTACACTTTTCTCTTCCAAATTGAAAAAGTCCAAGGTCTATAAAGTTTTCATTTGGAAATACAGAAAAAATCAAATTGGACATTATTTGAACTCCTTTGAATATTCTTTTATTAAAACATTTCAATTTTATTATAACATAATATATACCAAAATGCAATATGTTTTTTCATTATACTATATTATATAGCAAATTGGTATAAAACACCTTGAAATGTGGTATTTACAAGTAGCATAATGGGTGGTATAATATAAGTGTTAAAAGCTGTGAATTATATGTTATGGTAATATGATAATATTTAGTTTATTACTATTATGTCTGTCAAAAAAACAAAATATGTATAGAAAATGGAAATTGTATATCATGTTCTCAATGCTGTATCAGCGAAGCTTGAAAATATTAAATATAGTTTTACGTGTAAATTATACAATTATTCGCTTTGTAATGCTCACATATTGATAAGGAGTTGATTATAAGGAATAAAATGAAAATTTTGTAAAATAAATTAAAAAATACAGAGGAGGAAATCAAATGAATATCAAAAAGAAAATCGCATTTGCAGCATCTTTAGCTACCCTAATATCTGCATTTTCTATGACCGGATGCAGTTTTGGAGGTTCGGACAGCGGTAAAACAGTAATAACAATGCTGCAGTATAAGCCGGAAGCAACAAAAGCTTTTGAAAAAATGGAGGAACGCTTTAATTCAACACACGATGACATTGAATTAAAAATCGAATCACCCAATGAAGCTATGACAGTTCTGAAAACAAGGCTTGTCAGAGAGGATTACCCTGATATTATCGGAATTGGAGGCGATATCAATTATTCCAATTTCCTCGACGCAGAGCTTTTTATGGATATATCAGATTTTGATTTGGTATCGGAAATAAAACCTGCATATCTTCAGATAGATAAGGATCTTGAATTTATTCCCACAGAAGGCGTTTATGCAATGCCTTACGTTGCAAATGCAGCAGGAATTCTTTACAACAGAGAAATGTTCAATGAGCATGGCTGGCAGATTCCAAAAACATGGACAGAATTTATAGATCTCTGCGAAACTATTCAGTCAGAAGGAATTCAGCCTCTTTATCTCGGATATAAAGATACATGGACTACTCTTGCACCATGGAATGCTTTGGCTGTAGGTATTGCTGATGCTGATATATGTTCTCAGGTCAATGCAGGCAAAACAACATTTGCAGAAGGCTACAGAGAAGTTGCAGAAAAAACAAAAGCACTTCTTCAATATGCAGAACCAAACCCTTACGCTTACAGCTATAATGATGCCTGCACAGCATTTGCACGAGGCGAATCTGCAATGTATACTATTGGAAGTTACGCAGTTCCTCAGATACAATCCGTAAATCCTGATATGGATATTGACTCTTTCCCGTTCCCTGCAAATGATAACGAAGCTGACAATCTTCTGAACTCTGGCATTGATCTTCAGTTTTCAATAATGAAAGAATGTGACAATAAGGAAGCTGCATATGAAGTGCTGAGATTCCTGTTTGATGATGAAACCATACAGATATACCTTGATGAACAGAATGCTATTCCTTGCAAAAAAGGCGATTTTACGCTTCCTTCAATGCTGGATGGAATGAGGGAATATATCCAGGCGGACAGAATGTCTGACTATCATGATCACCATTATCCCAGTGAAATGAGCGTTGACGCAATGATTCAGACATTCCTTATGGATAACAGTGACAATTCAGTGGATACATTTCTGAATCGTTTTGATAAGGAGTGGATACGCTATAACAGAGATCTTATTGAGAAGGTCAGAAAGTATGAGGAGGGACTGAAATGAAAACTATCAAAAGGGTAAAGAAACCAATGTCCAGCAGAACCAGGACATATATCTTTATGCTTCTCCCGGCACTGATATTATTTGTAGCATTCAATACTGTTCCGCTAATTACCGGAGCATTTTACAGTCTTACAAACTATCGAGGATATGGTTCATATGATTTTGTAGGTTTCAGAAATTTCATAGATCTGTTTCAGGATGAAAGAATTGGGAAATCCTATCTTTTCACATTTAAATATGCTATATGCGGAACAATACTTGTAAATGTGATTTCGCTGATAATTGCAATGGGTCTTAACAGTAAGATCAAGTTTAAAAGCACATTGAGAGGACTATATTTCCTTCCAAATATTCTGGGCGGACTGATTGTAGGTTATATTTTCAGCTTTATCTTTACCTATATTATCCCGGCACTTGGATCTGCACTGGGAATAGGATTCCTCCAGAACAGTATTCTGGCAAGTGAAGGCTGGGCATGGGTTGGCGTTCTGATCGTAGGTGTATGGCAGACCGTGGCAATGAATACTATCATCTACATTTCAGGTCTTCAGACAATCCCAACAGATATTTACGAAGCAAGTTCCATTGACGGTGCAGGAAAGTGGTACACATTCCGCAAGCTGACACTTCCGCTTCTTTTGCCCTTTATTTCCACAAATCTTATTCTCAGTACAAAAAATATGCTCATGGTATTCGACCAGATCATGTCCCTCACAAAAGGCGGACCTGCACAGAGTACTGAATCTATATCATATCTTATCTATAAAAACGGTATGGATGGCGGACAGTTCGGATTCCAGAGCGCTAATGCAGTTGTATTCTTTATAGTAATTGTGACATTCTCTGTAATTCAGATGAAGCTTACAAGCAAGAAGGAGGAGCAGTTATGAGTTCACCTAAATATTCTGTACCGGAACAGGTACCGGTTAAATACAAGACAGCTGATGAGATCAAAAATGACAAGGACGGCAAGAAGAATATAGGTATTACTATCCTGCTTATACTTGGAAGTCTGACTATTTTGTTTCCACTTTATATGACTATCATCATTGCACTGAAATCCCCGTCAGAAATGACAAACGACATTGCAGGAGCACTAAGCTTTCCAAGCAAATTCAGTTTTGACAACTTTGCTGAGGCAATGCGTGTAACAAACTTCTGGCATTCTCTCGCAAACAGCCTTATTATAACAGTATCCTCTATTGTTTTGGCTATATTGCTGCACTCAATGGCAGGATATGCGATCGGCAGAAGCATGGCAAGACGCAAGAGCTTCAAGCTGGCATACTTCTATATTGTCAGCTGTATGTTCGTTCCCTTTGCAATTCTTATGATGCCTCTGGTAAAGGAAACTGCTATTCTGGGTCTTGACAATATGTTCGGCGTTATCCTGCTGTATACTGTATTCTATATGCCCATGAATGTAATGCTTTACACAGGCTATCTGAAAAATGTTCCCATGGCAATGGAAGAAGCTGCAGACATTGACGGTGCTTCCGCATGGAGAACCTACTGGACAATTATCTTCCCCATGATGAAACCAATGCACGCTACTGTAGCTGTTCTTACAGCACTTGGCACATGGAATGACGTTATGACTCCTCTGGTTATCATTTCCGGTTCCGAACAGACAACACTTCCTCTGGCACAGCTGAATTTCCAGACACAGTTCGGAACAAACTACAACCTTGCATTTGCATCTTATCTCCTGGCACTTATCCCGATCCTTATCTTCTACATCATCTGTCAGAAGCAGATCATCGGCGGCGTTTCAAACGGTGCAGTCAAGGGCTAAAAAAGCATTCTTCAACACACACCCTATATAAAGTGCGGATGGAATCCATCCGCACAAATGCTAAACAGACAAGGAGTGTCAATATTATGAAACTGGAAAATAAAATCATGCTTATCACATACGCTGACAGTATGGGCAGCAATATAAACGAACTTCACACTGTGCTTAACAAGCATTACAGCAAGGCTGTGGGCGGCGTACACATTCTGCCGTTTTTCCCCTCATCAGCGGACAGAGGCTTTGCGCCAATGAGATATGACAAGGTGGACGAATCTTTCGGCACGTTTGAAGATATAGACAGCCTGGGAAAAGATTACTATCTGATGTTTGACTTCATGGTAAATCACATTTCCGCACAGTCTGAATATTTCAAGGATTACCTTGCAAAGAAGGATAAATCGGAATACAAGGACTTCTTCATCACATACAAGGATTTCTGGGAGGGGGGAGAACCCACTCAGGAGCAGGTGGATATAATCTACAAGAGAAAGCCGAGAGCGCCCTATATTGAAGCGGAATTTGCAGACGGCAGCCGTGAGAAAGTATGGTGTACATTCTGCGAGGAACAGATAGACCTTGATGTTACAAAGGAAAAGACAAGGGAATTTATAAAGAATACTCTTATTGATATGTGTTCACACGGAGCATCTGTTATAAGACTTGACGCTTTTGCTTATGCAGTGAAAAAGGCAGGAACAAGCTGTTTCTTCATTGAACCGGATATCTGGGAACTTCTCTATGAGATAGAGGAAATTGTAAAGAGCAGAGGCGGCGAGATTCTTCCTGAGATACACGAGCATTACACTATTCCCATGAAGATAGCTGACAAGGGTTTCTGGGTATACGATTTTGCACTGCCTGTAATGGTACTCCATGCCCTTTACAACCACACCGGCGAATATCTCAAAAAATGGCTTGATATGTGTCCCATGAAACAGTTTACCACACTGGACACACACGACGGCATAGGCATAGTTGATGTAAAAGACCTTCTTCCTGATGAGGAAATAGAAAAGGTCAAGGAGCAGATGTACAGTCAGGGTGCAAATGTCAAGAAGATATACAGCAGTGAGGCTTATAACAACCTTGACATCTATCAGGTGAATACAACCTACTATTCTGCACTTGGCAACAATGACAGATCATATCTCCTTGCAAGAGCAATACAGTTCTTTGCACCGGGTATTCCTCAAGTTTATTATGTGGGAATGCTTGCAGGTTCCAACGATACAGAGCTTATGGAAAGAACAAAGAACGGCAGAGATATAAACCGTCATTATTACACAGCTGAGGATATTGACAAGGAACAGGAAAGGCCTGTTGTCAGCGACCTTAAAAAGCTCATGGAGCTTAGAAATTCTCACCCTGCATTTAGTCTTGAGGGAAGCATTTCCGTAGAGGCAAAGGGTGATAAACTGGTTATTACAAGAAGCTGCGGTGACAGCAGAATAACACTTTCAGCAAATCTTACCGATTACAGCTTTACTATCGAATGATGATTATTTTTTAACTTACAGAAGGAGGCAGAGATATGTCTGTTTATATTGATGAAAAAAGCCGTCTGTTTTGCATCAGAACCAACAATACAGAGTATCAGATGAAAGCAGATGAATACGGAGTTTTAAAGCATATTTGGTACGGAAAGAAAGTTGGCAGTGATATGTCATATCTGCTTGAATATCCCGATGTAGGATTTTCAGGCAACCCGTACTGTGCAGGAGATGACAGAACATATTCACTGAATACTCTGCCTCTTGAATATTCCTGTGAGGGAACAGGGGACTACCGCATTTCAGCTCTGTCTGTTACCCATTCCGACGGCAGCAATGCACTGGATCTCAGATACAAGAGCCACAGCGTTAAAAAGGGCAAGTATTCCATAAAGGGACTTCCTGCTGTCTATGGAGATTCAGAGGCAGAAACACTTGAAATAACACTTTGCGATACAGCCTCCGGAATTGAAGTTGTGCTGAGATATGGCGTACTTGAAAAACTGGACATCATTACAAGAAGTGCTGTTATCAGAAACAATGGCGAAAAGACAGCTGTCATAAATAAAGCAGCAAGCCTTTGCCTTGATATTCCCTTTGGCGACTGGGAGTGGATCCACTTCCACGGCAGACATACAATGGAGCGTGTTCCGGAACGTGCGCCGCTTTTCTATGGCATTCAGGAAAGTTCAAGCACAAGGGGAACATCAAGCCACCAGCAGAACCCTTCAGTTATACTTTGTTCTCCTGACTGCACAGAGCAAAGCGGCGAATGCATAGGCGCATTTTTCGTATACAGCGGCAGTTTCAGCACTAAGATAGAATATGATCAGCTCAGACAGACACGTCTTACAATGGGCATAAATCCCGAGCTTTTCACATGGAATCTCAGTGCAGGTGAGGAATTTGAAACACCGGAGGCTGTTATAACATATTCCGACAATGGTCTGTCACAGCTTTCCCATAATTTCCATAGGGTGATCCGTGAGAATATCTGCCGTGGAAAATACAAGCTGGCAGAGCGTCCTATTTTAATAAATAACTGGGAGGCAACATATTTTGACTTTGACGAGGAAAAGATCCTTGCCATTGCAAAAGAGGCGTCAGCACTGGGGGTAGATATGCTTGTGCTTGATGACGGCTGGTTCGGCAAGAGAGACGGCGACACCTCCGGACTTGGTGACTGGTTTGTAAATGAAAACAAGATAAAGGGCGGCCTTGGAAAACTTGTTGAAAATGTCAAGGCACTGGGAATGCGTTTCGGCATTTGGTTTGAGCCTGAAATGATCTCAGAGGACAGCTACCTTTACAGAGCGCATCCTGACTGGGCAATTCAGATTCCCGGCAGACAGCCAATGCGTGGACGTTACCAGCTGCTGCTTGATATGTCCCGTAAAGATGTGCAGGATTATCTTTACGGCGTTATGTGTGATATTCTCAGAAGTGCCGATATTTCCTATATCAAGTGGGATATGAACCGCAGTATAAGTGACTGGTATTCAGCAGAACTTCCTCCGGAAAGACAGGGGGAACTTCCTCACAGATATATGCTGGGACTATACTCACTTCTTGAAAGGCTAACCTCTGAATTTCCTGATGTGCTTTTTGAGGGCTGCAGCGGCGGCGGCGGAAGATTCGACGCAGGAATGCTCTACTACTGTCCTCAGATATGGTGCAGTGATGATACAGATGCCTTTGAAAGAACAAAGATCCAGTACGGCACATCATATATTTATCCTGTTTCAGCAGTGGGTTCTCATGTTTCCACTGTACCGAATCACCAGACAGGCAGAATTACTCCCATAGAAACAAGAGCAATAACTGCTATGGCAGGAAGTTTCGGCTATGAACTTGACCTGGGTACACTGTCTGATGATGAAAAGGCTGATGTTGAAAAACAGATAAAGAAATTCAAAAAATACGGCAGTCTTATCCATAACGGAAAGTATTATCGTCTGAGTGATCCTCTTAAAGATAATATTGCAGCCTGGGAATTTGCAGCTGAGGACGGCTCAGAAATTCTGGTGCAGGGAATGATATTCCGCACCGAACCTAATATGAAGAGATACTCATTAAAGCTCGCAGGTCTTGAACCTCAGGCATTATATAAAATGGCAGGCACAGATGAAATAATAACAGGTTCAGCACTCATGAAGGGCGGTATTCTCCTGCCTGCGTCATGGGGTGACTATAGTCCGGTTGAGATACATTTGGTAAGAACGGAGAACTAATATGACTATCATAGAATTTATTACAGATATTGAAAACGGAAAATATGACGAGAAGTTCAGAACGCTTTACGGTACTGATGCCGCTGAAAGACAGAGGGCAAGATATAAAAAAGCCGCAGACGAATTTGTAAAATGCTATCCTCAGCATGAAAAGGCAGAAATTTCCGTTTTCTCCGCACCGGGCAGAACTGAGATAGGCGGCAATCACACTGACCACCAGCACGGCTGCGTTCTTGCGGCGGCAGTTAATCTTGATGTTATTGCATTTGGCGCATTCCATGATGAAGGGGTTATCCGTGTATCTTCAGAGGGATATGATCCCTTTGAAGTATCTCTCAGTGATCTTTCAGTCCGTGAAGATAAAAAAGGCTCATCAGAGATAGTAAGAGGAATTGCAGCAAAATTCACTGATATGGGAGTTGGTATCGGCGGATTTGATATTTACACAACCTCAGATGTTATCGGCGGCAGCGGAATTTCCTCCTCAGCTGCATTTGAAACGCTTATCGGCACAATCATTGACTGCCATTATAACGAGGGCAGGGCAGGTGCTGTGGAAATTGCAAAAATCGGACAGTATGCTGAAAATGTATACTTCGGCAAGAAAAGCGGTCTTATGGACCAGATGGTATCATCTGTGGGCGGTCTTGTGGCAATTGACTTCAATGACACAGAAAATCCCGGCATAAACAGCTTTAAGTGTGATTTTGAGCAGTTCGGTTACTGCATATGCATTACAGATACAAAGGGAAGTCACGCTGACCTTACTGATGATTACGTTGCAGTTCGTGCTGAAATGGAAAGCATTGCGGAGAAATTCGGAAAGAAATATTTAAGAGAAACAGATGAGGCAGAGTTCTACAAGGCAATTCCAGAACTGCGCAAAAGCTGTGGTGACCGTGCGGTTCTCCGTGCGTCCCATTTCTTCTCTGAAAATCTCCGTGCGGTAAAGGAAGCGGAGGCGCTTTCAAATGATGAGTTTGAGTATTTCCTTGAACTTGTGAGAGAATCAGGGGATTCCTCTGCAAATCTTCTTCAGAATCTCTATTCCGTGACAAAGCCTGTTAATCAGGAGATACCTCTTGCAATTATGATGAGCAGGAGAATACTTGGCAGAAGCGGTGCTGTAAGAGTTCACGGCGGCGGTTTTGCAGGAACCATTCAGGCGTTTGTGCCAATTGAAAAGGCAGCTGAATACGAAATGGAAATGAACCGTATTTTCGGAGAAGGTTCATGCATAAGACTTCACATAAGACCATACGGCGGCATTGAGCTTGCAAAGTGACATAACAGGAGAGTGGGAAAATGATCTGTGCAGATGTACAAAGACTTATAAGCTACGCCCTTGAAAATGAGCTTATAACAAGTGATGATGTTTATGTTGTACGCAATCAGCTTATGGAAATTCTGAATCTTTCCGACTGGGAGGAGAATGGCACGCTGTATGCAGATGAATCAATTGACGATATTCTTAAGCCGCTGATAAAATATGCTTGTGAAAAGGGCATCATTGCAGATACGGCAAATTCCCGTGACCTTTTTGATACAAAACTTATGGGAGTGCTGACTCCCATGCCGAGAGAGGTCGTTTCCGACTTTAACAGAAACTACAGCGTTTCCCCTGAAAATGCAACGGATAAATATTATTCTCAAAGCAAAAAGCTCAATTATGTCCGTGCCGGCAGAATTGCCAAAGATATGAAGTGGACATACGAATGCGAATACGGCACACTTGATATTACTATAAACTGCTCCAAGCCTGAAAAGGATCCCCGTGATATTGCGGCAGCAGGTGCGGCAAAATCCTCCTCATACCCGAAATGCCAGCTTTGTCCTGAAAATGCAGGCTTTGCAGGTCATATAAGCCACCCTGCAAGACAGAATCTTCGTCCTGTTCCAATAAAAGCCGGCGGCGGAAAATGGTATATGCAGTATTCACCATACGGCTATTACAATGAACACTGCATATTCTTCAATGAGGAACATATCCCCATGACAATAGATGCGGCTGTGTTCGGCAAGCTGTTTGATATTCTGGATTATCTGCCCCATTACTGCGTAGGTTCAAATGCAGACTTGCCTATAGTAGGAGGTTCAATACTCAGCCATGAACATTTTCAGGGGGCGGT
>JAQXHO010000092.1 GCA_029007315.1 Oscillospiraceae bacterium | reverse complement strand
AAAGCTGTATGTTTTTTGATCCATAACAGCTTTTTTCTTATTATTTATTGTAAAAATCTAAGCTTCATTTATTGTATAACAGAATATTACGGCAACTAACGTCTTAAATTACCTTTTCTTTCTGTCAGGCAAATCATCAAACATAGCTTCAAAAAGCATATTCAGAAATTCCCTGTCATCAATACAATCCACTAAAATCATATCCTTTGCACCTTCGCAGGGCTTCTCATACGAAGCTTCAGGAATAAGGCGCAGAGCAGACTTTACCGGCTTTATAAGCAGCCTGTCATCATATATCCCGCCGATAATTCTACCCTTATAATATAGTATATATTCACCCATCATGGCTCGATATGTTATTTCATTCAGTCCGGACAGCTGTTCTAATATGTAGTACAGATATTCTTTAGTTGAAGCCATATATACACCGCCTCATATTACATAATCATTTATTTTGAAAGCGCGGAAAGCATTGTTGATACTATTGATTCAGTAGTTAAATACCATTGTGCATTATCTTCTATAACAACACAGAATGCTATCGGAAGTGATTCATCATCAACAAATCCAACAAGGAGGTTGTTCTCGGAAGCACCGTTTTTCACCTGTGCAGTTCCGCTCTTTGCACCAATTTTATATCCTACCTTGCTGTTATACTTCACTTTTCCGTTTTCAATCATTACTTCACGGATGTATGCAGCAGTTTCAGCGGAAAATCCCGATAACTCATATGTGGTTTCGGCTTTATTTTTTTCTTCTCCAAACATATTTTGCGTATGTGTGATCAGATACGGCATCGTAACTGAATTTGAACGGTTTGCAATTGCGCTCTGCCACATCATAAGCTGACATGGGCTGACCTCTGTTCTGCTTTGTCCCATACAGCCCCACTGAGTATCGAAATCATTTACATCAGTAAGCTCTGTACTTCCTCTGAAAACGGAAATTCCATCTATCTCCAGATCCGGCGCTTTTGAACCATTGACAGAGTATCCCATTTTTTTATATGTTTCAATTATCTGTTCCAGATTCATATCCTCAACAAGCTGCGCAAAAAACGGATTGCAGCTGTTCTGGAATGCTGTAAAGATATCCTGGGTTCCGTGTCCGGAAAGTTTATGGCAGGAGATCCTGTTTTTATATTTATTATAATATACGCCCTCGCAGGAATATCTCTTCTGTGATACAGCGTCAAAGCCCATTTGTTCAATGGCTGCCGCAAGAGTAGAAACTTTTTGTGTGGAACCGGGAACGGTGCTGTAAAACGCCTTGCAGATAAGACTTCCGGAAGGCAGGTTTTCCACATCTCCGTAATCAAGAATATTTATATTTGGCTTGCTTACACATACAAGTATCTCGCCGGTTTTGTAATTATAGGCAATTGCCGTTCCGTTTCTGTTTCCGAAAGCATTATACACTGTTCGGTTCGCTTCATGATCAAGGGATGTATAGACCGAACTTTTTCCGTTTTCCATAACTCCGAATACCGGGTCATAGTTTGAAAGCAGCGAAAGATTTTCCGATACGAGAGTATTTGTCATCATTCCGCTGTTATCCCCAATAAGATTGCCTACATCTATGAAATGGTCTTCCTTATATGTATTTTTATCAGCGTCGGGATCGAAAAGCACATCTCCGTTACGATCATATACACAGCCATAAGAAACGTTTTTTGAATGTTCCATGTAGAATGACGCTTCAGTTACCACCTTGAATACGAGAATGCACATTCCGGTAAGAAATACAGCTATTAACAGCTTGGTAAGCCTTTCTCCTCTTTTAATGCTCTTCATGTCTTTGCGTTTCATGCTGTTCTCTCCCTTCTTCTGCTGATATTCTGCGCTGCGTCAGGTCTTCGGAAAACCGGAGATTGTCCTGCCTTCAGCATACCTGTGAGCATTCCGCAGACAAGCATTGAGCTTCCGCCCTGTGAGATAAAGGGTATAGTAACTCCTGTAAATGGAATAAGATTACATGAGCCAAAGATATTCAGCCCCATCTGTACTACAAATACAGCCGCCACACTCATTATCATAGTTGCATGGAAGTAGCTTCTCGGCTTGTTGATCATAGGCAGAATAAGAAGGCTTACCACGAAGAATATAAGAAGCAGTGCAACAAAGAAGCCCCACTCTTCACAGATAGTTGAAAAGACAATATCTGTATCTGCCGCAGCAACATTAATAAGTCTTCCGTAGCCGGGACCCTTGCCGAAAAGTCCGCCCTCGGCTATTGCAATAAGAGCCTGACACTGCTGATATCCGTCGCCGTAAGTATCTTTCCATATGTCAACTGAAAGTCTGTCCTGAACATATGAAGGTGCAGCGAACGCAAGCAGAGCAACAGCAGTTACACCTGTAGCAATAAGGAGAATCAGCGTGCTTTTAGAGAATTTTGCTCTTGGATAGCATATTCGGCATATAATGGCACAGCAATATGCAGCTCCAAAGGTAGGAAGGCTTCCTAAATCCCTGCACCACCACTGAAGAATGAATATAGTAAAAAATGCAATTGTAAGAGCTATCATCTCTCTTGATACATAAAATAAAAGAAGCTTCTTTTTGTGATGCTGCTCCATAATGGAAGTTGCACACAGCAGAACGAATACCGGTTTCATAAATTCAGATGGCTGAATGCTCAATGAACCAATGCTTATCCACATACTTCTGCTGCCGGTAAGAAAAATTGTTATCAGAACAAGCACACCTAAAACAAGATACAGATATTGTTTAACTGCAAGAATACGCATATGATTTCTTGTAATAAGAAACATTATCTGACAGCATACAAGAGCCGCTATACAGGTTATATAATGCTTCATTGCAAAACCTACGCTTCCGAAACACGACTGAAAAATAACGCTGCAGCCCATTATCAGCAGAAGAAGATAATCTGTTGTATAGGTCATTTGCTTATAAAAAAAGCGTATAACAAACATATAGGCTATATCAAGCGCAAACACTGCTGCCGTTAAAGGAAGAATATCTGTAATTTCTTTGTAATTGCCCCTGAAAAGCACCGCAGCCAGCATTATAAAATGCGTCATAAGCACCAGTATGGATATTCGTCCGTAATTAAGTTTATTGTGGAACATCTGTTTATACACGCCTCCTTCTTATTACGGCTGCTTTGGTGCCAAACCGTATCTCATCATGATCCTTCAGCGTCATCTGCTCCTGAACCTTTCTGCCGTTGACATATGTACCCGATTTGGAACCAAGATCAATCACACGCCACACACCGTTTGATACGCAGAGAACCGCATGATAACGTGAAACGCTCATATCCGGAAATCTGATGTCCGCTGCGCCGTGTCTTCCGATAATTACCTCGTCTGAAGAAAGAAGAGTCCTCTCTCCTGTTGCACAGTCAACAAGCTCCATATAGTTGCTTACCTTGTCCCATCTCAGCTCTTCAATACGTTTTTCTTCCTTAGCTGATCTGAATATTGCAAACACACATATAAATACCATAAATATTACAAGCGCGCTCATTATAATTGAAAAAGCCGGAAAACTTCTCAGGCTTTCAAGTACATTTCGGAATGTTTCATTATTCACAGGCAATACCTCTTTCCTAAATTATTCTGATGCCTTAATTATTCTGACGCATTTATAATTATACTACATTATTAAAAAAATATCAAGTATCGCAGGACTATATTAAGAAAATAATAAACCCGACTTTATTATAATCAGTTCAGAAAATATTTTTGATTGTTTTCGATAGAATTTCAATAAAATACTTGAAATTAATACGGCAATATGCTATAATATATACAGGTTCAATCTAAAAGCCCACGGCTAAAGCCTTAGCACCTCATCTGTTTGCATCTTTTCCGTCATATCACACAGAAATTCCTTGACATACGAAAGTATGCCTGCAAAATTTCTATGCAATCTGCCGAAAAATCTGACTGCACATCTGAGATACTATGGTTTTCAGATTTAACCTGCAGAAAACTAATTCGGCGCCATACATCAGAAGCTGCCGGATTATCACAAGGAGGAACACTATATGAAAATTACAATTACAGCAAAAAAAATGCAGATACCGCAGAACTTTACTGATTATGCAGAAGAACGTCTGGGTCAGAAACTGGACAAATTCTTCGGCGATGAAGCAGATGCAAAGATAACAATGTCTGAATATAAGAATCAGATTATCCTTGAATTAACTGTTTTCTATAATCAAATGATCTATCGTGCAGAACAGTCTGCCGAGGACAAAAAAGACGCTCTTGACGCTTCCATTGACAAGATCATTCGTCAGATCCGCAAAAACAAAACACGTGTTGAAAAGAAGCTTAAAGACAACGCTTTCAAGGCTGCTTTTGCTGATGAGGTTACAGAATCAAATTATGAAGTTATCCGCCATAAGAAATTCAAAATGTATCCTATGGACGTTGAAGAGGCAATACTCCAGATGAATCTTCTTGGTCACAGCTTCTTTATGTTCGCAAATGCTGCAACAGGCGAAACCAATGTGGTTTATAAGCGTTCAGACGGCAAATATGCAGTTCTGGAACCGTCACTTGAATAAACATATTAATCCGGTTTACAATCCATAACAATCAGGCAGGCTGTCCACCAGGGCAGCCTGTTTTTTCACGAAACCAAGAACAGATCTTCGAATGTTCTTCGACAAATAATGTTAAAACTTGACAATATAACTTCAATGTGATATAATTATAATGTACAATTATGCCAAAGATGCAAAGATAAGCAAATTTATTTTTCGGAGGGAATTATGAACAGCTTAACTCAGAACATTTCAGATCAGGAGCAGGCTATCAGAACTTTTCTGCAAGATTATTTTAACAAACCCAAGGACGGGCATACAATATACTCAATACTAAAAGGTGCAGGAAATCACTATGACGCTGACCGTGTATACATTATAGAAAGAAATGCAAAGCAGGCACCCTCCGGCAATATAATGGAATGGTGCCGAAACGGCGTGGCTCCTGTCATAAACAATCTCCGTGATGTATCTGATGAAGATGCAGAAAGCTGGTTCAGCGCTCTTGAAAACAAGAGAGAATTCTATATACCCTCCATATCCGAATTTCTGGATCACGATTCAGCAGCATACAGTATATTAAGCTCAAGAGGAACCGAAAGCATAGCAGTTGCCCCTCTTGTGGTAAACGGTACTGTTACAGGCTGTTTCTGCGCTGATAATCCACGTTGTAATACAGAGCATATGCTTCTTCTGTCGGTTATTGCCTCTGCCTGCTGCAGCGAAATTTCAAACAGACGGCTTGCTGATTCAAACAGCGCTCTTACTGAAAGAATGAAAATAATACAGTCCATGAGTGAAATATACACTTCGTCATACTATATTGATCTCGAAAAGGACGAATTTACAGAGCTTAATTCAATGGACAGCGTCCATGAAAAGATCGGTATGTCGGGCAAAGCACAGAAGAAGCTTAACTTTTTCTGCCGCCATATGATGATCGATGAACATACCGACGAACTGCTGGAATTCACAGATCTTTCAACCCTGGAGGAAAGGCTTAACAACCAGAAAATCATATCAAAACAGTTTCTGTGTGTTGTTCCCATTCCTTCTGAAAAAAATCTGCCGTACTGGGCTCAGTGTTCTTTTATTGAAGGCGGACGTGATCCACAGGGAAAACTGACCCATGTTACCTTTGTAACAGAAACTATTCATGAATCAAAAACAAAAGAGCTTTATGCAAAAAAGCAGCTGAAGGAAGCCAATAATGAACTCATTCATCTCCTGGAAACAGAAAGACAGCACACATCAATTATTGATTCTCTCAGCAGCGTTTTCTTTGCGCTTTATTACATAGACCTGGAAACCAATTCATTCCGTGAGTTTTTCTCCACCGACGATCTGCACCGTGTATACAGCGAAAAAGGAAACGCCGGAGAATATATTATTGAATCAATGAATTCCATGGTGAATAAAGAGTATAAATCTGCCATGAGTCTTTTCACGGATATTAACACCTTAAATGAACGCCTTGGTGACAAGCCTATTATTACTCAGGAATACATAGACTGTTACAACCAGTGGGTAAGATGCAGTTTTTTCCCTGTTGAGAAGAATTACGAAGGAAAAATCACAAAGGTAATATGCGGACTGAGAAATATTTCCGCCGAAAAGGAAAAGCTTGAATCCCTGGATAATCTTATAAAAGCCCTTTCCATGGCATATGAAAATGTCTATGCGGTTAATATGAACACTGCGGAAGTTGTATGCTATCGCATGGGTCAGACTATAACAGCACGTTATGGTCAGAAATTTGCAGTCGGAAATTATGAAGCTAATATAAAGCTCTATATTGAAAACGACGTATATGAAGACGACAGACACCTTTTCGACAGTGTCCGCAAAATAGACAGCATAAAAACGCTTCTGGCTGAAAAGAATTCGTATCACTTTAATTATCGTGTATACAGAAATGATGCTATACAGTATTATGAATGTCAGATCGTACAGCCGGACAAGGAAAGAAATGAAATTGCTTTAGGCTTCAAAAATGTAAATGATGAAAAAAAGAGAGAGCTTGACCAGCAGAGAAAAATTGAGGAAGCTCTTCAGAAAGTAAAAAAAATAAACGAAACACTGCAGGACGAAATGGATATTGCAGGCACTCTCAGCAAAGATTATCCTGATGTAGTTATGCTTGACTTTGATAATGACACTGCTGTTCCTATTAAGGTCAACGGAAAGGTTATCAAGGAAGAAAAACGTACTGTACGGCATTCATATGAAACTTTATGGGAACAATTTATCCTGCGTTACGTAGTGGAAGAGGACAGGGATAATATGCGCAGTGCCGTTTCTGCTGCCACAGTCCTTCATGCACTTAAAAACAGTGATGAATACGTTTTCAGCTACAGGACAATTTATGACATTACAGGCGTTCATTATTATCAGGCGTCATTCTTCCGTATCTTCTCACGAAAAGCGTCTGAAAGTCAGATCATTGTAGGATTCCGCAATATTGACGCAATCGTGGAAGAGGAGAGAGAACATATAAGACAGCGTGAAGAGCAGCTTCGCATCATTGACGCACTCAGCAGAGAGTATCACAGTCTGTTTAAAATAGACGCTGACACAGATAAGATCTTTCTCTATCGCACCGACGGCGTCGGCATGAGTTCTGAAGCTCTGAATAAGCTCATGGAAATCGGAAGCTACAGCAAGGTTATTGCTGAATATATTGATACATATATAGTTCCGGAAGACCGTGATCGCATAAAGGAAGCTACAGATCTGAATGTCCTTGAAAAGAAAGTGCCTGATGTGGGCCTGTATAAACTGGGCTACCGGAGAAATATGAACGGCGCAATTGCATACTACGAAATGAACGTGGTAAAGACAATTGATCCAAACGGAATGGTTACATATATTATCGGATTGCGTGACGTCAACGACGAAATGCAGCGCCAGCTGAAACAGGCAAGAGAACTTGAAACTCAAAGTGACATTATTGAGGGACTTGGTTCGGTATATTATTCCGTTCTCCTGTTAGATCCGCAGACAGATATTGTCACTGTCTACCGTAAGGAAGGCAAAGACGGCGAATCAATTGCCAATCATTTCAGCAAGCACAATTACAGATGGTCAGAAAGCATCATCAGCTATTCCGAAGAACACGTTTCTGAGAAAAGCCGCAGCGAATTTATCGAAAAGCTGTCCCTTGACTATATACGCACCTGCAGAGAAGACTATTCTGTTACTTATGAAAAAATGACTGGTGACGGTATAATTTATCTCCAGGCAAGAGTTTCATTTGTACAGGAGAAAAACGGCAGCTTTGTTGTTGTTATCGGCACCAGCAATGTTGACAATCTTATAAAAAAAGAACGTCAGCAGGAAACGGCTCTTCAAGCTGCATATGAAGCGGCTGAGGCGGCAAATAAGGCTAAAACCGATTTCCTGTCAAATATGTCCCATGACATACGAACTCCTATGAATGGCATCATCGGAATGACCGCAATTGCAGCCACCCATATTGACGACAAGGAACGTGTGCAGGACAGCCTTCAGAAAATAGCACAGGCAAGCAAACATTTGCTGAGCCTTATAAACGAAGTCCTTGATATGAGCAAGATAGAATCAGGAAAAGTTGATCTCACGGAAGAAGAATTCAACCTTTCAAATCTGGTAGATAACCTGCTTTCCATGACAAGTCCTCAGATAAAGAAGCATCGTCATGAGCTGTCTGTAAATATCACAGGACTGATACACGAAGACGTAATCGGCGACAGTCTGCGCATACAGAAGATCTTCACGAACATAATGAGCAATGCAGTCAAGTATACTCCCGACGGCGGAAAAATCAGTCTTTCCATTACTGAAAAGCCATCACATCAGGCTAAAATCGGGTGCTATGAATTCGTTTTTGAAGATAACGGCATTGGTATGAGTGAAGAATTTTTAAGCAGGATCTTTGAACCCTTTGAAAGAGCCAGTGACAGCAGAATAAACAAGATACACGGAACAGGACTGGGTATGCCTATAAGCCGCAATATTGCACGAATGATGGGCGGCGACATTAAGGTGGAAAGCAAGCTTAATGAAGGTTCACGCTTTACAGTCACTATGTATCTGAAGCTTCGTGAGGGTTCTGAATTTGATTATGACAAATTCATCAATCTGAATGTACTTGTAGCAGATGATGACAAATTGAGCCTTGAATCCTGCTGCGATATTCTTAACGATTTCGGCATGAATGCAGAAGGAGTTTCCACAGGCAAAGAGGCTGTGGAATGTGTTATTGATCATCATCAACGTAAACGGGATTTCTTCGCCTGCATAATTGACTGGAAAATGCCGGACATGGACGGTATTGAAACAACAAAGGCTATTCGAAAGGCTGTTGGTGAAGAAGTACCTATTATTATTATTTCAGCTTATGACTGGTCTGATATTGAACAGGAAGCAAGGTCCGCCGGAGCAAATGCCTTTATCAGCAAGCCCCTGTTCCGTTCAAAGCTTGCAGATACCTTCAATTCTCTGATTTCAGAGGATACCAGCAGCGGAACTGAAAATCCTCTTGATTCACTGGAAAATATGAATCTTACAGGGCATCGTGTTCTGCTTGCTGAGGATAATGACCTTAATTATGAAATTGCAGCTGAAATACTCAAGATGACAGGCGTTTCGGTGGAACGTGCCGAGGACGGTGCAAAAGCTGTTGATATGATATCTTCATGCAGCGACGGATATTACGATATTATTTTTATGGACATACAGATGCCGGTTATGAACGGATATGACGCTACAAAGGTAATCCGATCTACAGACCGCAGCTATTGCAGACAGGTTCCTATAGTGGCAATGACTGCAAATGCCTTTGCGGAAGACGTTCAGGCAGCTAAAGCTGTGGGCATGAACGAACACATAGCCAAGCCTCTTGATCTTAACATACTTATCAGAGCACTTAACAGGTGGATTCGGTAAATGTGTGCATGAAAACTTCAGCAAATACAGAAAAACATCGCCACAATAAGAAACATGGCGATGTTTTTTATCATTTAATTCTCAGAGTACTCCGGTTCATCTAATTCTCAGAGTTCTCCGGTTCACCGACAGGAAATTCTGTAATAACAGACCCAATATACTTCTGTATAAGCTGCAGATCGGTGGTATCAGCCTCACCGTTTCCGTCCACATCTGCTGCCGCCTGCTGGATCTTATTTTCAAAACCGACTGTAAGACCTGTTTTCGCCGCACAGAGGTCGAAAATATTTATACTGCCGTCACAGTTGACATCACCGGGAATTATCTCAAAATCAAGAGAGCCTTCTCCTGCAATTCCTGTTCCTCCAACTGCACCGATAAGTTCGTCAACATAAAAGCTGTTTGTACTGTCTGCTGTTTCAATATATATGTACATATCAGAAGCGTCTTCCGGTATCATGTAATTTGTATTTACAAGCTGTACCCATTCACCTTTGACCGCCTTTGATTCTGCAATAGTGCTGTACTGTGTATTGCCCTCAGAGTCAGTATACTGGAGCTTCATGTAGAAAGTATCGGTCAGACCGCCTTCTGTATATTTTACATGAGAACTGAAGCTGTATTCAGTACCGGGTTTAAATACAGATGTGCTGAGCTTTTTGCAGGCGCCGTTCCATGGAGATGTTCTGTCATATACATACAGCGAATTACTTCCTACATATGATTCATCACCGCTTGATTCAACCTTTGCAGGACCTCTTCCGGTAAGCTCATCTGTACTTCCTTCAAAGCTGCAGCTGAAATACCAGCCAAATTCATTGGGCTTTATTTCCGTAGGCTGATTCCAGTCTGCACGTTCATAGTCGAAGAAGTCTATATCAGCGTAACCGCCAGTATTTTTTGTGGCATAACTGTAGATTCCGCTTCTGTATCCTGTAAACAGCTTCAGATCATATGTCATAGAGAGTTCATTGCCGATCTTTTTCCAGTCAGTTCCGTCATATGAATAGTAAAAGTTTGCCTTGTCAATATTGTAGGAAACGTTCATATTTTCATCTACATTATTGAACCTGAAATCCACCTTCAGATAAATCTCATCTCCGGAAAGGCTGGTTTCTTCAACAATTTTATTATAGCTGTCCTTAACATCACCCTTTGATGCAACGATTCCGTTCTCTGCCATATAGATCTTCTTGGAGCCGTCATCTGCAACATATACGCCTACATTGCCGTAATTATACTGAAATGCTGAAAGACCTGCATAATCACCTGTCTTCATACCCTTTGTATCAAGCTTTATAACACTGCTGCAGGCAGGTCCTTCTGTTCTCTGGGTAAGGGTATTTCTTGCATTCAGAAGATTCGTGGCAATAGTGTTATTTTTAAGTCTGAGGTATCCGGGCCTTTCTGTAACTGTCCATGCCGTATTATCCGGATTATGATTCCACTGCCATTCAAGGGCAAGTTTATCTGAACTGTAGCTGAAGTCATCATCTTTGGCAAGGAATGTGCCGGAATGTACTCCTTCAATTTCAAATGTAACAGGAACCTTTCCGTTTACGCCCATCATGGGCCAGCCATTTTCCCATGTAACGGGCACCAGAACAGGTATGCGTCCTACAGCACCATGATCCTGGAAAAGCATACCGTACCATTTTCCGTCCGGTGTATCAACGATACCGCCCTGTGCAACGCCTGAACCGTATGTTCCTACGCCTGAATTCAGAACAGTTTTGCCTTCATATGTGCCTAAAAGGTCACGGCTTCTGTAGCAAAGCTCAATTCTTCCGCTGGTGCTTGGCCATGCAATGACAAATACATAATAGTAATCACCGATCTTCTGAATATGAGAACCTTCTCCAGCAAGATTATCAAGTCCGGTCTTGAACAGCACCTTTTCTGCACCGCCATTTTTAAAGCCGGTCATTTCAGCGTTAAGTTCCTTTATTCTTATCTCACCGCCGCCGCCGTATACAAGATAATTCCTGCCGTCATCATCAAAAAGAATTGATGCGTCATGATACATTCCCGGTATCTCGCTTCTTGTCCATGTACCGTTTTCAATGTCGTTTGTTTTGTAAATATATGATTTGCCGGTTCCGTAGCTTCCGAAGAATACATAGAAATTTCCGTCATGATATCTCAGACTTGCTGCCCATTGTCCATGTGCATAGTCATGTTCACCGCCTGTCAGTGTCTGCTTGTTTCCGTCAGAAAGGGTGTCGTAGACATAGCTGCATATTTCCCATGACACAAGATCCTTTGACTTCATAATAGGCGCACCGGGACTGAAAAACATGGTAGTGCTTACCATATAATATGTATCGCCTACACGGATAACATCTTCGTCGGGAACATCTGACCAGATAACAGGATTTGCCACAACAGAAGTGTCAGCGGCAGATACGACCTCTGTATTATCCCTTTGAAAAGGCATTCCCCATGACAAAACAGCTGCTGCTGCTGTAATTGAAAGCAGACTTCTGCATATACTCTTTTTGCAAATGTGCATAATAACATTCCTCCGATTCTGTGCATTTATAATCATATGCTATAACAATTATACTATATCACAACGAGAGTCATAATGCAACTAATAATTTGAATATATAGTGGACAAAATGCACAATTTTTTTCGGAGCAGTTTTATACCCATAAAAAATAAGAACCGTTCGTTTTATACGAACGGAACCTATTCGGGGAAATATTAATGCCTTGCCAGCATATTTTATCATTATTATAGCAAAGATTTTTTCATCATACTACTCAAAAATTGCTCACTGATTGTTTTTTGCCACATTTTTTGCTTAATACATTATTTCCTCAGTATTCTCACGGCGTTCAGTACAGCAATGACGGTAACACCCACATCACCGAATACTGCTTCCCACATTCCCGCAAGTCCCAAAGCACCAAGTAACAGAAAGGCGCTCTTAACACCCACGGCAATCACAATATTCTGAATCACTATCCTCTTTGTCGCCTTTGCAATGCGGACAGCGTCTGCGATACCGGAGGGTTCATCTCTCATAAGAACAACATCTGCAGCTTCAATGGCAGCGTCAGAACCAAGTCCGCCCATTGCAATGCCTACATCTGCACGGGCAAGAACAGGAGCGTCATTTATGCCGTCACCCACAAAAGCCAGTTTTTTTCCGTGAGGCTTCATACGGTCAAGCTCTTCCATTCTCTCAACCTTCTCATTGGGAAGAAGCTGTGCGTAAAATTCATCAATGTGCAGTTCCTCTGCCACAGATTCTGCTATTTTTTCATCATCACCTGTAAGCATAACTGTCTTCTCAATGCCCATTTCTTTCAGCTCAGCAACTGCCTTTTTGCTGTCCTTTTTAAGCTCATCTGAAATCACAATGCAGCCTGCATACTTATCCTCAACAGCAATATAAACCTTCGTGCCTGGCTTCTCACAGTGCTTGTAAACAACATTCTCTGATTCCATAAGCTTGCTGTTTCCTGCAAAAATCATTTTTTCTCCGATTTTTGCACATATTCCATGTCCCGGTATTTCCTTGTAATCAGAGAAAACAAACCTGTCTGTTGTTTTTCCATAAGCGGCTGTTATGGATTTAGCTATTGGGTGATTTGATAAACATTCTGCTCCGGCTGCATATTCAAGAAGCTCTTCAGCTGAAAACCCGGAAGCCGGCAGGATTTCCGTAACCTTAAAAACACCTTTTGTAAGAGTGCCGGTTTTGTCAAATACTATCACGCCGATTTTTTCAAGCGCTTCCAGATAATTACTGCCCTTTACAAGAACTCCATGCCTGGAGGCTGCTCCGATACCTCCGAAGAAAGTAAGCGGAATTGAAACAACCAGTGCGCAGGGACATGAAACAACAAGAAATACAAAGCCTCTGTGGATCCATTCTGTCCATACTCCGCCAAAGGCAATGGGTGGAAGTACTGCAAGGACAGCCGCCAGCAATACAACAACAGGAGTATAATATTTTGCAAAAACCGTTATAAAATTCTCAGCAGGCGCTTTTCTGGAGGAGGCATTCTCCACCATGTCAATGATCTTTGTCACAGTGGATTCGCCAAAAGATCTCGTAACTCTGATATTAAGAACTCCGCTTTGATTTATGCAGCCGGACAGAACTTCATTTCCCTTATGAATGCTTTTTGGAACAGATTCGCCTGTCAGCGCACTTGTATCCACCATAGAATCACCTTCCATGACAACACCGTCCAGCGGAATTTTTTCGCCGGGTTTTACGACGATTATCTCACCCACTTCAACACATTCCGGCGACGTCACGATCAGTTCGCCGTTTCTCTTTACCGCAGCAGAATCCGGGCGTATATCCATTAAATCTGATATGGATTTTCTGGAACGCTTTACTGCCAGGGACTGGAAGAATTCACCTATCTGATAAAACAGCATAACCGCAACTGCTTCCAGATATTCTCCGATTATAAATGCTCCTATTGTAGAAAGGCTCATAAGAAATTTTTCGTCAAATATTCTGCCCTTAAAAATATTTTTAACAGCCTGCCATACTACATCACCGCCAAGCAAAATGTAAGAAACAATGAGAGCTGACAGCTTTACATAAATTGGTACTCCTGCAAAAATGCCAAGCACAATAGCTGAAATATAAATCAATGCTCCGGCTGCCAGACGAATTGTCAGCATTTTTTCTTCTCTGCCAAATATATTCCCGTCCTTTTGCACCTTCAGCCTTTCGTTTGTTTTTTCAGTAACTTCCGATACTTCAACATCCGGTTCGAGGGAATTTACAATTGCAGTTATTTTCATGAAAACCGAATCCGATAACGAATCATCATGACTGACTGTCATTGTCTGCTTCATTAAATTTACAGCCGCTGAATTCACGCCTTCAATTTCTGCCGCTTTCTTTTCAATTTTAGCTGCGCAGTTCGGACAATCAAGTCCTTTAAGCAAATAAATACGCTCCATATATAATCCTCCTAAATATTTGATTAGTTGCTCAATTATTCAATTTAATCCAAAAAAATTATTCATTCAAATGCTCAAAGCCTTTTTCAATTATCTCTTTTACATGATCATCTGCAAGTGAATAATAAACAATCTGCGCTTCCCTGCGGAATTTTACTAAATTTGCAAGACGCAGAGCCTTCAGCTGATGAGAAACCGCAGATTTCGTTACACCAAGCAATGACGCCAGATCACAAACGCACATTTCATTTTGTTCCAGTGCGTGTAAAATCTGCACTCTGGTTCCGTCAGCAAACATCTTGAATAATGACGCCAGACGTATATATTCCTCCTTCGGCTGCATTTTAGCCTTGGTGTCATTCACAATCTCCTCATGAATAACCTCACAGTCACAGTTATATAATTCCATAATGTCACCTCTGTTTATTTTTATAGTTGAACATCTGCTCAACTAATTATAACACCTTTTTTTCTTTCTGTCAACAGGTAAAACAAAAAAATATCATGCACAGTATGAAAATACATTGACTTTTTTATATATTCACTGTATAATATAGAAAATGCCGCATTACAGAAAGAAGGTTCTTCCATGAATACAGGAAAAAAACATCTTGCTGCTGTTCTCATAACAGGATTTTTATCATTGATAGGCTGCTCGTCAATAGAGAGTCCTGATTCTGCAAATAATCCTTTTATAAATAATACAACAATCCGGACAGATACATCAGTTTCCATAATTCAAACTGAGAAAACAACAACTACAGCAGAAACAACGAAAGCCATAGTCACAGAAACCTGTACTGAGGAGGAAGAGCCTGTTCCTTCAATTGAAAATATGATGAGCTTTCAGGGAAGATACGTTATCATGGAGGATACCATATGGCTTGTGCAAAGCGGCAGTTCGGCTGAATTTACTGCAAGTGGAACCAAAGCAGCCGTCACGATAACAAGTGATTATCCGGAAGATGCTGATACAGATCTTATGCCGAGATATGCTGTTTACGTTGACGGAGAACTGATTGCAGACAACATTGCAGAAGAACATGAAAGGGAAATAATTCTCTTTGAGGGTAACACGCCGAGAAGTGCCGAGGTGAAAATAATTCTCCTGTCAGAAGCTGTATACGGAGCTGTAGGCGTTAAAGCTCCGAATGTTACAGGAGATGAGCCGAATCCTGTTACGCCGGCACCACGGAAGGATCTTTACATTGAATTTATAGGCGACTCAATCACCTGCGGATTTGGTGTTGACGGTGCAGACGGTTCTGAACCATTCAAAACCTCCACTGAAAATTTCACCAGATCTTACGCTTATATTGCCGCAGAAGAACTGGACGCTGACTACAGCGCAGTTTCATACAGCGGTTACGGCGTTATTTCAGGATACAGTTCCGGAGAAAAGAACACCGATGAAACAGTACCGCTTTATTACAACATCGCAAGCAGATATGAAGGATTTAATAAAGCCTGGGATTTTTCGGAAAGAGAAGCAGACGCAGTTGTCATAAATCTTGGCACTAACGACCGCTGCTACGTAGATATGAATAATGAATACACCTGCAATGAATTTACAGAAGGATATAAGGAATTTCTGAATACAGTCCGAATAAACAATCCGGAGGCTGTGATAATCTGCACAGTGGGACTTATGGGCGGCGAACAGACAATATATCCTCTTATCCAGAGAGCTGTCAGTGAAGTAAATGATGAACGCATTACCTGCTTCCTGTCACCCTACCAGGATACGAAAACAAACGGTGCCGGCTCCTGCTGGCATCCGTCGGCAGTCACACAGAGTAATTACGGTCACATCGTATCTGAGGAAATCAGAAAAGCTCTTGAAAAATAATTTTACAGAAGGGAAAAAACAGATGAAAACAGGAAAAGGAAAAAAACATATTGCCGCTGTAATTTCAGCAGCAGTCATTACAACAGGAACCATTTCAATTGCAGGTGCGGCAATGACTGCCGGCATAGATGATGTGATATCACTTCAGAAGGCTGTTGCAGGCATAGACACTATTAAGCAGGATTATGATGTAAACGAAGACGGAAAAGTAAATGTTTTCGACTTGTCAGTTATGAAAAACCTTGCTCATAAGGAAAGCGGAGAAATAAAGGATACGGTTATCCCAATCAGCAGTGAATACGTTAAATTTACAGGCAGACATATTACAAAGGACAGCTCAGAGTGGCTTCTGCAAAGCGGAAGCGCTGTGGAATTCAAGGTAACCGGAACAAAAGCCTCAGCAGTTCTTAACGGCGGAAGCTTCTTTGAAGCAGATAAGGATCATCGTCCGAGATATGCTGTCTTTGTTGACGGAGAGCTTATCCTTGACAAAACTATAGATGAAAAGGAAGAAACAGTCACCCTGTTTGAGGAACAGAGCAGACGTACAGCGGAAGTAAAGATAATGCTTCTGTCGGAAGCTACAAGCGGTCCTGTGGGTGTAAGCAGCATTAATGTTTCATCAGATGCAGCAGTGCCTGTAAAGCCTCTTCCAAACAAGAAGCTTCTGATAGAATTCATAGGCGATTCGATCACCTGTGCATACGGCGTGGAAGGCAAGTCAAGTTCCGATCCATTTAAAACAACAACAGAAAATTTCTCAAAATCATACGCATATCTTGCGGCAAAACAGCTTGACGCTGACTACAGTGCAGTTTCCTACAGCGGTCATGGCATTGTTTCCGGATATTCCTCCGGAGATAAAAACAGCGACTGCCTTGTGCCGGATTTCTATTCCCTCACAAGCAGACTTCCCGGGTATGACCTGCCCTGGGATTTCAAAGAGAGAGAAACAGACGCTGTTTTCATAAATCTCGGAACAAACGATATTAACTATGTCACCGCAGACTATGAAACACGTTCTGAAGAATTTATAAAGGGATATATAGACTTCCTCAAGACAATCCGCAGTAATAATCCAAAGGCTGCCATTATCTGCACAATGGGCATTATGGGCGGAGATGAGGATATATATCCTCTTATTGAAAAGGCTGTGGCAGAATATACAGCAGAAACAGGCGATAACAACGTCACCTGCTACAAATCATCTGTTCAGAACATTACAGCTGACGGCATAGGCTCAGACTGGCATCCTTCTGAGATCACACAGCAAAACAACGGTTACATTGCCGCTGACAAAATATGCAAAGCCCTCGGCATAGAAGGTTCCGGAACAGGTCTTGACGCTGCCGCCGACGGAATTTATGATGTTGAATTAAACGAAGAAGCAGGAGCGTATGCAGCATTTTATGTTGGATATGATAAGTCATTCTGGATAAACATGACTGAAGGCGGTACATCTCCGGAAGATGTAAAGGGCGTTATTTCCGGAATAGAACTGAAAGCCGGCGGAGAATACAGACTTGAATTTGACTGTACAGCAACTCCCGATGCAGATGTTCCTGTGCTGGTAACAGGTTCCTCGGAATATATGTCGGATTCGGTTTCAGCTTCCAGCGACAAACAGCATTTTGAAAAGACCTTTACTGTTTCTCAGAAAGACAATGACGCCGCAATTATCTTCAAACTTGGCGGAAAAAGCTATTACAATGTTACTATCAGCAATCTGAAGCTTGTCAAGATAAACTGACAGGCGCAGGTTTTAAAACTTCAGATATAAAAACAAACAGCTCCAAAGCATGATTGCTTCAGAGCTGCAAAGAACTATCCGTGTTATGAGCCGCTTATCACATTTGATCGTCAGATGATAAGCTGACCGCTTCATCATTATGTTCTGTTTCCTTTGAAAAGAGCTGCACTATCCGCACTGCTGCGGAAAAGGGCAGCTCTCTGTTTTTTGCATAATATGAATAGTGCAGCCGCCTTACTGCCGTATAAGCCTGTGACATAAGCATTACTTTCTCAAAGGCTTTGCCGTCAAAAACAGCTCTTAGCCAGTAACGGTTTATGTAATGGGTCATAAGCTGACGGTAAAGGCTGTCGTAATTGTCAAGAGCATTTTTTGCATCATCTGTTTCCGGAGAATCGCCAAGAGAAAGTGCCTGCTCAAGTGCATATGAAAAATCAGAAGTTAGTATATCACCTGCAAGATATGCCTTTAAAAGAGATGTGATACTGAAGTGAATCTGCGGTTTGCTGTTTCCGTCAATCTCCTGCTGAATCAAGGCTGCATATTCACAGCATTTCTCCGCTGCCTGTTCCGGAGTATAAGATCTGTCCCAGATAATATCAAGAAGATGCCTTCTTGCTTCTGTCATAAATGACATAAACTCACTGTCAAAGCAAAGCTCTTCGTCAGGTATTTCCGCTATTTTTTCATAAAACAGCGGTTCATTTTTTTCGGAAAGAATTATTTCTGCCGCTTTCGGACAGGAAAGGGAAAGGTCATGCCATGCTGAATTACCAAAATCCTGAACAGCTCTCGGATATTCCCGGCAGGTATCACAAAGATACTCTTCGCCAAGCTTCCGGTGTATTTCACAAAGCATATCATCTTCAAGAAAAGGGCATCTGTCGCCCTTTAGTCTGAATATTATGTCGCCATCCTGGTCTTCAGTCATTGCATTTCTGAGTTTATTGCCGGTTTCGCCGCTTATGTTATCATATATTGCAGCGCTGACATCATCAACCACAATTTCCCAGAGCATACAGCAGCTGTCGGGGCATTTATCTGCACTGCAGCGAAATTTACTGTAATATTCGGGATAGTAATTCACCTGTTTCAAAAACTCACCTCACACCTTTATCTTTGAAAGCACCTTTCCAATAGGCTCTCTTATTACAAGGTCTGCTTTTTCATCCATTGATGTAGCGTCACGGTTTATAATAACAAGTCTTTCGCCGCTGAAATATCTTACAAAGCCTGCCGCAGGATATACGGCAAGTGAAGTTCCGCCTATAATAAGCATATCTGCCGAAGCAATGGCATTTACTGCACGTTCAATTATTTTACTGTCCAGTGATTCCTCATAGAGTACAACATCTGGCTTTACCCTTCCTCCGCAGCCGCATTCCGGAACGCCGGTACCCTGGAGCATATAATCAGCGTCAAAGAAAGAATGACATCTTTCACAGTAATTCCTGTGGACGCTTCCGTGAAGCTCCAGAACATTTCTGCTTCCTGCCATTGTATGAAGACCGTCAATATTCTGTGTAATAACTGCCAGAAGCTTGCCCTTTTCTTCCATTTCAGCAAGCTTAATATGGGCGGCGTTGGGCTTTGCGTCCTTGCAGATCATTTTTTCACGGTAAAATTTAAAGAACCACTCTGGCTGCTCTTCGTAAAATGTATGGCTGAGAATAGTTTCAGGAGGATAAGGGTACTTCTGATTATAAAGTCCGTCCTGGCTTCTGAAATCCGGTATTCCGCTTTCGGTTGACACACCGGCTCCGCCAAAAAATACTATTCTTGATGATTTATCTGTCATCTCCTGCAAAAGCTCTGTTTTACCGGTTTCCATAAACTTCACTCTCCCATAATTTTCACATAAAATGTTCTCGTTCTCGGTCCGTCAAACTCACAAAAATAAATGCCCTGCCATGTTCCAAGAAGCAGTTTTCCGTTTTCTATAATGAACGAAGCACTGCTTCCCACAGCGGATGCCTTTGCATGAGCGCTGCTGTTGCCTTCACAATGGCGAAACTCCGGCCTTGAAGGAAATGCCTTATCATATGCAAGAAGCAGATCTGTAACTACATCCGGATCTGCATTTTCATTTACAGTTATTCCGGCAGTTGTATGAGGACAGTAAACAGTGCATATACCATTAACAACTCCGCTTTCCGCTGCAGCGCCCTTTACCTGTGATGTTATGGAAATAAAATCTTCATTTGGCGTTTTAAGAGTATATTTATAAAGCATATTTTCTCACTCTTCCTGGCTGTCATTAATTCCCGATACGGTAAAATCAACTTCTATCTTTGTCCATTCGCCAATGTCTGCCGTATCAATGATTCTTGGTGAGTATACAGAAGAATCGGTAACAGTACCGTTTGCGTCGTGGGCGTCCTCGGGAAGTTCCTTAACCCATTCGTTAAAAATATTTGCTTTCATTTCAGCTCCGTCATCTGAGGCAGTATAATTTCTTGCATTTCTCTCGATTTCCACGCCGTTTACACGTATACCCGTTATATCTATGGACATATTCGGATGCAGAAGTGCTCCGTCCTTTACAATTACCGCCATAAACGAACAGCCAGAGGGTATATATTCACCATCTGCAATTCCGGTTACATCATATATCATGCCTTTTGAAGCACCATTTACGCTTACTGTATAATCGCCGTCGCCTTCAATAGGAACAACTCCGGCATCATAGGAAAGCAGGTCTGCGTCTGTACCCCAGTACTGAACGTACCAGCTGCCGTCTGCTATTGCAAGATAAGCGTCACCGGACTTGGCTGCAACAGTATCTTCCACTTTCACAGGCTCAGTGGGTTTATTCACCGAAGCAGATTCTGTTGATATTTCTGTTTTAATTACAGCCTCGGTTTCACTTTCAGCTGTTTTACTCTCGCTGATGCTGCAGGCTCCAAGCAAACTGCATACAGTAACAGAACATACAGCAAGAGCGATCATTCTCTTAAACGCCATGCTCATACCTCTTTCTAAAGTATCATTATCCCAGTTCATCTTCCAGAAGAATAAGCTCCTCCAGAGCCTCGTCTGTCTGCTGTCTTATTTCTTCCATACGGCTGCACTTTTCCTGCATAAGTTCGAAATTACTGTATACCTCTTCCATTGCAGTTTCCGCAGTAAGCCTGTCAAGCTCCTCCTGAAGATCGTCGCAAAGCTTTTCAAGTTCACGCTTTCTTACCCTCATCTTTGCCTCTGCGGCTCTCTGCTGCTTTGAACGGTATGCAGGCTTTTCGCTGTTATCCACGGATTTTTCACGTACAGCCTCATTCAGAGCCTTCTGCTCCTGCTGCTGAGCCTCAAGCCAGCCTGTAAAACCGCCGTTATATACTTTTATTCCGTCAGCAGTTATCTCCAGTATATGGTCAGCAACCTTGTCAAGCAGATATCTGTCATGAGATACAAACAAAAGAGTTCCGCCGAAATCCATAAGAGCGTCTTCGATGACTTCTTTCATGGAAATATCAAGGTGGTTTGTAGGCTCGTCAAGAATAAGTACATTTCCACGTTCAAGCATCATTACAGCAAAACACACCTTGGCTCTTTCGCCGCCGCTTATTACGCCTATCTGCTTGTAAACGTCCTCTCCTGTTATTCTCACCTGTCCCAGCAGGCTTCTGACCTGGAGATCTGTCCATGCAGGCACTCTGTCATGTATTTCCTGCATAATGGTCTTTGAAGGAGTGAGATTTGTGCTTTCCTGTTCAAAATATGAACGTTTAACATTGCTTGTCCAGCGGACTCTGCCTTTATGAGGAAGTATTCCCTGCAATTCTTTCAGAAGAGTGGACTTGCCAATGCCGTTATCGCCGATTATGCCCCATTTCTCGCCGCGTCTTACCTCAAATGAAAGAGATTCCACAAGAGTTTTCCGTGATGAACCTTCTCCAACGGAAATATCTATATCCTGCACCTGCAGAAGCTGCTGAGGCGGGTCAATGTCATAATCAAAACGCACCCTTGCCTGCTTGTGATAAGTAAGAGGCTTTTCAATGCGTTCTATCTTGTCAAGCTGCTTCATCCGACTCTGAGCGCTTTTTGCTGTTGACGCCCTTGTCTGATTCCTTGCAATGTAATCCTCCAGCTTGGCAATTTCCTTCTGCTGCATCTCGTATTCCTTCATCTGTCTTGCAACAGCGGCTTCTTTCAGTGCTGTAAAAGCAGTATAATTACCCTTGTACCTTGTAAGTCTTGTGCGTTCTATCTCACAGACAGATGTACACAGCCTGTCAAGGAAATATCTGTCATGGGATACTATAAGCAATGCACCTTTGTAATCTTTAAGATAATCTTCAAGCCACATTACTGTTTTAAAATCCAGATGATTGGTAGGCTCGTCCAGTATGAGAAGGTTCGGCTCTTCAAGAAGCAGCTTTGCTATGGCAAGGCGTGTTTTTTCGCCTCCGCTGAAGCCTGAGATTATTCTGTCATAGCTTTCCTCACCGAATCCCATGCCGTTCAGCACGGTCTTAATTCTCACATCGATCCGGTAACCGTCATTGCTTTCAAACCAGCTTTGCAGACGGTGATATTCCTCTCCTGCCCTGCCATTGCCGGATTCCAGCTCCTTTGCAAGGCTGTTCATCTTTTCCTCAGCAGCAAGGAGTTCACTGAAAACGCCCCTCATCTCCGCCCACACAGTACTTTCCCGGTCAAGTCCGCTCATCTGTTCAAGATATCCCACAGTAGTCTTTCCGGAATAAACTATCTCTCCGTCACCCTCTGTAAGATGATCCGGAAGTATCTGCTTTGTGATAAGCTTCAGAAGAGTAGACTTTCCACATCCATTCACGCCTATAAGACCTATCCTGTCCCTGTCTTCTATTGTAAGATCAATATGGGAAAGCACGGGATTTCCATTGTATATCTTATTTACATCATTAAGACGGATAAGTATTTTCCTCACCTCCTGCAAGGGTCATAATCTTAATAAAATGTGGCAACTTCCTGTTCCGGTGCAGAAGTCAGCACGACTTCAGAAACCTTAAGTACAGGACCCTTTCCACGGTAAAGCTTGTGCTTTTTAACCTCTATAGTACCTGTCACATTCACCCACTGTCTGCTCTGGAGTGATGCTGAATTTTTCCATTCAGCCACAATACAGCAGTAGGATATATCGTCAACACAGCAGGTCATTACGTGTCTGCCCACTGCAAACATTCCGCTGGGAAACTTACTGTCCATTGCCACAAGTCCACGGAATTTCATTATCTTGCCATTGTATTTCTGGGGTTCCTCCATAATATCCCTGTACCACAAAGCATAATCTGTATCTTCTATTACAATGGTGTCCGCATTTATATCAAATGGCAGCGGATCTTCGATGTCGTCATACTCCACCTGTCCGTTTGCATATTCGTATGCTATATCAGCACGGCGGCTTATTCCTCTGACGATCTTATGGAATTCCATTTTGTCATAATCCTTTGAAAAGCGGTTGAAAGCCACAAGGTCGCAGGTATTCAGCTTGTCTACAACAAGACTTCTCATATTTGCGTTGTAATTGAGAAATGTTGTGGAATCTACAAACATCATTTCCTGATAAACCGCCCAGTTCTCCGGCAGATTTCCGAAGATATTCTGAAGCTGCCACATACCGTTATACTCAACTACAACACGTTCTGCGCCTGTTTCCTCAAGAAGAGCCGACAGATTGTCCGGCGTAAGCTCAGAAGGATCCTCAATTGTACGGATATATACATTTTTATACGGAAACAGTGAGAGGTCATATTCCTCTTCACCCTCTTCGCAGATAAGAAGAAGAGTTCTTTCGCCGCCGTTGAAACGCTTGTCCTCAAATGTTCCCTGAATGAATTTAGTCTTTCCGGATTCCAGAAATCCTGTAAAAAGATATACAGGAACATCCACAGGTGTCTGTTTTTTAGCCATGTCCTTCACTCCTTACGCCATGAATATCTCTGCAATCTTTTCTTCGTTTATCTTTGAGCCGATAACGCAAAGTCTGCCGGTAGTGCCTGCGCTTCCTCTTCTGATATCCGGAGTGCCGGGTACATAGTCAAAGTGGATCCATGTGCCGTCTGTACAGGGAACAATTCCCTTTGCACGAAGGATAAAGCCAAATTTTTCTTCATTTTCAAGTTCAGAGAGTGCAGAAGAAATTTCCTCTTCAGAATACACACGGGTAGTTTCTCTGCCCCAGCTGGTGAAAATATCATCTGCATGGTGGTGGTGATGCTCATGGTCATGGTCGTGGTCATGGTGATGTCCGCAGCAGCATTCCTCACCCTCTTCATGGTGGTGATGATGATGTTCACAGGTTTCCTCTTTAAGCTTTTCCAGCTCACTGCTCAAAGTATCTGCACGGTTTATTGCTGCAAGGATCTGATTTCCGGTAAGCTCTTCCCAGTCAGTAGTGATAAGAACAGCCTTGTTATTCATAGCACGGACACGGTCTGCTGCATCTTTCAGCTTTTCCGGTGAAAGTCCCTTAGTATGACTGAGAATAATGCAGTCAGCATTTTCAATCTGATTGCCCCAGAATTCGCCGAAATTCTTCTGATACATTTTGCATTTCTTGGCGTCTACAACTGTTACGCTTCCTTCCAGAACAGCGTCATCTACCTGTACATTTTGAACTGCACGGATAACGTCGCTGAGCTTGCCTACGCCTGAGGGTTCAATCAGGATACGGTCCGGGTGATATGTTTCAAGCACCTGTGCAAGAGCCTTGCCGAAATCTCCAACAAGACTGCAGCATATACAGCCGCTGTTCATTTCAGTAACAGCAACGCCTGCGTCCTGCAAAAATCCGCCGTCAATACCGATCTCGCCGAATTCGTTTTCAATAAGAACAAGTTTTTCGCCTGCATAGCTTTCGGCAATAAGCTTTTTAATGAGAGTTGTCTTGCCGGCACCTAAAAAGCCGGAGAAAATATGAATTTTTGTCATATCAAACACTTCTTTCTGATAATATAATTGTACTTTACCTTTTAGTATAGCATATACAAAACAAAATTGCAACAGGTTTTTGTATATATAATCACCTGTTTGAATCAGATATTATTTTTGCTGTGATTTCCTGGCATATTCTCTCATTCCTTCAGCGATCTCCTTAAAAACAGGTGCGGCAGAATCGTTTCCGTAGCCTGCGTCCTCTGCAAGAACAGTTACGGCAAATTCCGGATCATGTGCAGGAAAAAAGCCTGTTACCCAGCCATGGCAGTACTCTTCGCCGTTTTCGTTATATCTGCCTGTCTGAGCTGTAGATGTCTTCGCTCCAGCACATACGCCTTCAGGTTTACCCTTGAAATTGCTTCCGCCGTATACTACGCCTATCATCATTTTCCTCAGCTCATCTGAGGTTTCCTTCTGTATCACACGTTTTCCGGTACTGAAATTTACAGTATTTTCAGCACTGCCATCTTCAGTTTCACCTATTACAAGTCTTGCCTCCGGAAGGAATCCGCCGTTTGCTATAGCTGATGTCATTCTTGTTATCTGCAATGGCGAAGCAGTAAGTTTTCCCTGTCCGAATGAAAAATTCCCCTTTTCCGCAGGCAGCATAAGCTCCTGTACATCAGGCAGATAGCCTTTTCTGCCGAAAATACTGTCAGATAATCCTATCTCACTTCCAAAGCCGAACCTTGCCGCTGTTTCGAACATTTCAAGAGCTGATATTCTTTCGCTGAGGGCAATGAAATAGGGATTGCATGAACCAATGAGAGCCGTATCCAGCGCAAGACTGCCATGGCCTTCCTTCTTGTGGCATGAGAAATGCTGAGTACCTACATCTATGCTTCCTGTGCATTCATATGCAAAATCCTCATTGCCAGTTTCTATTGCAGCAGCCGTTGTAACAAGCTTGAAAATCGAACCTACAGGGTAGGCACATAGAGCATGATTGATAAGAGGGCTGTCTTCAGATGAAAGCGCCGATTCCATATCATCAAGGGAATACGCAGGTCTGCTTACAAGTCCGAGTATATCTCCGCTGTTTACATTCATTACAACCACTGCACCTTTTTTAAGGGAACAGGACGCCTTCTCGCATATTTTCTGAATGCCTGCATCAATAGTTGTTACCACTCCCTGGGAAGACCTGGGAGCATACTGAACAACAGCTTCTTCACCCGAAAATGCACGTCCTGTTCCGTCAACTGAAAACGTAACCTTCGTCTGCCCGTTATCACGCCTCAGAATCTCATCATAGTCAAGTTCAAGTCCGCATACACCGTGGCCGTCCTGTATATATCCTATGATATGCTCTGCCGTTCCCTCTTTATCATAACGCACGGGAACGTCAATCACAGTCACGTCATCATGAATTTCGCTGCTGTTTTCTGTAAGTTCACAGATAAAGGGTACTCCTTCTGCTGCTTTTTCTGCAAATTCCTTTTTGTCAGCGGCAAATGGCATTACTCTCTCTGCCTGATCAGCATTTCCGCTCAGCACTGCATATTTTCTGCTTTCAGCATTCACAAGAGGAATGCCGTTTCTGTCATAAATCGTGCCAAAGGATACAGGAAGCTTTACTGTAAATGTTCCCTGCATTTCTCCTGCCGCACGATATTCCGTAGAAGCTGCGTTTCCTGCAAGTCCTGTTATGAGCCAGCTGCAAAATACTGTCATTACAAGTCTTAATGTCCATAATCTTCCCGAAGCTTCTCTGTGAAGACATATTCTTTTTTTCATGATACCACCTCCGGATAAGTATAGGCTGTTTCGGGTTCATAAATACATTCAGTCGATTTTTGTGTATATTCGCTGAAAAAAATTCGCAAAAGTCCTTGACGTTTCGTTAAATAAGTAGTATAATAATAGTGGCAGGCTGTATCCTGCCGCAATATTATTAGGGAAAGGAGCTTGTGTGTACAGAGTGACTGTGCATACGACGATCAGACTATGAAAAATATTTTATTTGCAGCTTCCGAATGCGTACCGTTTGTAAAGACAGGAGGTCTTGCCGACGTAGTAGGTGCTTTGCCAAAAAATCTTTACAAGCAGGAATATGATGTGCGTGTTATTCTTCCGAATTATACCTGCATTCCATGGGAATACAGAGGTCAGTTCCGCCATGTCACAAGCTTCTATATGGACTATGGTCAGAGGCATGACAAAATGTTTGTCGGTGTAATGGAATATGAATATGAAGGCATAAAATTCTACTTTGTGGACAATGAATATTATTTCAAGTGCGATACACCATATTCAAGTTCTATTATGTGGGATATCGAAAGATATATTTTCTTCTGTAAGGCTGTACTTGCTATTATGCCTGTAGTAGGATTCCATCCGGATATTATTCACTGTCACGACTGGCAGACAGGAATGATTCCTGTATTCCTCAGAAGCACATTTGCATCTCACAGCTTCTACTGGGGCACTAAAACAATAATGACTATACATAACCTTAAATTCCAGGGCGTTTGGGATATACGTCACTTCCTGTACAATACAGGCCTTCCGGGTTATATGTTCACTCCGGATAAGCTGGAATTCAAAAAGGACGCAAATATGCTCAAAGGCGGTCTTGTTTATGCGGACTACATCACTACAGTAAGTGAAACATATGCAGAGGAAATAAAAACTCCTTATTACGGCGAACAGCTTGACGGTCTGCTGTGTGCAAGAAGCCGTTCACTGAGAGGTATTCTCAATGGAATTGACTATGATGTATATAATCCGGAAACCGACAAGAAAATCACTGAAAATTACAGCGTTAAAGATGTAATCAAAAAGAAAAAGCTTAACAAAATGGCACTGCAGAAGGAGCTGGGTCTGCCTGTAGATGAAAATAAATTCATGATCGCAATAATCTCAAGACTTACAGACCAGAAGGGTCTTGATCTTGTGGACTGGATCGCTGAACGCATTACCGATGAATTCACACAGTTTGTAGTGATCGGTACAGGCGATTCCAAGTATGAAAATATGTTCAGATATTATCAGGGCAAACATCCGGACAGAGTTTCTGCAAATATTTTCTACAGCGACGCACTTGCTCACAAACTGTATTCTGCTGCTGACGCAATGCTTGTGCCTTCACGCTTTGAACCCTGCGGACTGACGCAGCTTATCTCACTGAGATACGGTACAGTGCCGATCGTGCGTGAAACAGGCGGTCTGAAGGATACTGTCGAGCCTTACAATGAATACGAAAAAACAGGTACAGGCTTTACATTCCAGCACTACAATGCAGATGACCTGCTTTATACTATCAACTATGCTAAGAAGATTTATTTTGATTACCGCAGTGACTGGGACGATATTATAAAGAGAGGCATGGAAAAGGATTTCTCATGGGGCAGCTCTGCGCTTCAGTATCAGGGTATGTATGACTGGATCATGCGTGGTATGCACGATTAATGTATAATTTTTAAAACAAGGGACTGATGCAGGGAAAAACCGGATCAGTCCCTTTGATTTTTTGTATTGTACTGTTTTTATGGAAATTTCTGACAAAACTTTGCGCAAAATGCAGGCAGACCATGCGGCAATCTGCAAAGCGTCATTTGTGCGGTGCTGCATTAAACAAAATTCCCGTAAACAGGTGAAAAAACGATTTATCTGTATTGCAATAAATTATGGATTATGATATAATAAATGCAAAGCATCTATTATAATTTATTTTTATGCCCTTGAAGATACGCAAATCAAAGATTTGCTCCCTGCATATCGAGCAATTGTATCACAAATTCTTTGATTTTGTGATACAATAATTGCAAAGCATTTATCATAATGACTTTACTGCCGTTTTTCTTTGAGGGACAACAGAAAAGCGGCTTCAGAAGACAAAAAAACTTAATTCATAATCAGGAGAGGATCTAATGAACAGCAAAAAAAACAACTTTATGGAAAGGATCATTTCGGTAATTACCGCTGTAGTTCTGTTATTTATCACAGTTACTGCCAGCGCTCTTGCGGCAGATAATAACAATGCGGTATGTGAACATAGTTTCGTATGTATTACAGGAGATGACGGAACACATATCACGTATTGTGAAGAGTGCTTTGACATGCCTTCTTTTGAAGATTCATTTTTGTGTGAGGATAATTTTGACGGAACACACATCAAGGTGTGTCTGTACTGCGGAGAAGTTACGAATGAGAATCATATTCTTAATCAAGGCAGCTGTATCTGGTGCGATTATACAGATCCGGCTGTTACGACTGTTTCAGAAACAACAACCGCAACCTATGAAACATCAGTTATTTCGGAAATAACAAGCGAAACCTCAGCAGAAGAAACAACATCAGAAACAATTGCATCTGATACAACAGAAACTGTCACAGAAACTTCAAGTGAAATTTCTACAGAAGAAACCACCGCCGAAACTACAACGGAAACAACTGCGTCTGATACTACTGAAACTATTTCAGAAACCACAAGCGAAACTTATACGGAAGAAACTACAACTGAAACCACAACTGAAACTACGGAAATAACATCTCTTACTTCCGCAGGGCCTACTAATACAACAGAAACTGCTACAGAAACCACAAGTGAAACTTCTGCGGAAGAAACCACAACTGAAACCATAACTGAAACTATGGAAATAACAACTCTGACTTCCGCAGGACCTACTAATACAACAGAAACTGTTACAGAAACCACAAGTGAAACTTCTGCGGAAGAAACCACAACTGAAACCACAAGCAATACATCATTCACGGAAACTATAACAACATATACAACATCTGCCACCACAACAAATGACATGATTCGTGTACGCATGGAAGGTGCGTCAATGGATGAAAGTTTTAAAAACGCGGTAAGCAGATATGTATATCCCAACAGTGAACAATCTGTCATCGGTGCTGTTGCTTATAACTATAAAGAAGATCTCAAAACGTTTAAATGCGATTTCGGACTGAGTGACGCTGCGTCTGAGGTACTGACGCCATGGAAGGATATTAATGGAAATAACTACGGCACCACGATGCAGGCATACAGCTGGTACGATGATAAAAATAATGTGTTTCTTATGCGCAGCACTAAGGTTCCTCTGCCTTCTTCAGACGAAGGTCAGATGATATGTTATTTTGTATATAAAACAGCTGACCTTGATACAGTTAATGCCGCTGCGGAAAAATACGGCATTGAAAAGCAGAAAGATGAAGCAGCGGGTGTATATTATTATCCGTTTCCTGTCTATGCTGAAAATCTGCCGCAAAATGGCAACGTCGGTAACTGGGCATGGATTGGCGATAACAGAAGAAATCTGTTTAAATATGAGGGAAAAATATCCGCAGAAACCGGATATGTGAATATTGTTGTGGGACATATTGAGGGATACACTGCCACAACCACAAAAGCCACAACAACCACAACCACAGAAACCACAACTGAAACCTCAAAAGTATCGTCAACCACACGAAGAACAACAAGGCCCACAACATCAACGACAACAACATATACAACTGCCGAAACTGCAACATTCACAACAACCACAGATACAACCACTGAAACCACTACATTTACAACAACCACAGATACAACCACCGAAACCACAACATTCACAACAACTACAGATACAACCACCGAAACTACAACATTCACAACAACTACAGATACAACCACCGAAACTACAACATTCACAACAACTACAGAAACAACCACCGAAACTACAACATTCACAACAACTACAGAAACAACCACCGAAACCACTACAATAACGACAGTACCTACGGAAACAACAACTGAAACTACTACAGTTACTACAGCACCTACGGAAACTACAACTGAAACTACTACAGTTACTACGGCACCTACGGAAACTACAACTGAAACCACTACGACAACTACATCGCATTCAGAAACAACCACTGAAACCACTACGGTCACTACAGAAACAACAACAGATACCACGACTTCAACTGCTGATACAACGCACGACACAACAACATCTGAAGAAACAACAACTACCTCAGCAGTCACAACCACTACCACTACAAGGCCGACTATTATTGTAACAAGACCTCCTTTTACTGAAACTCATATTACAAAAACACTCCCCACAAGACAGACCACAACCACAACAACTACCACCACCACAACTACAACAAGACCAACTACCACTACAACAACAACTACTACTACTACTACAACTACTACAACCACTACAACGACAACTACTACCACCACCACAACAACAACGACAACAACAACTACCACTACAACCCAGGCAACTCTTCCCGGCGACAGTGACGGAAATAAGAAAATTGAAATTGCTGACGCTGCCAATGTTTTGTCATATTATGCAAATGAAGCGGCAGGTATGCCGGCGAATTTCTCTGATTCAGAAAAAGAAAACAGGCGTCTGTTTAAAAATGCCGATGTCAATAAAGACGGTGAAATAACTATTCAAGATGCAGCGCTTATACTGACTTACTACGCTATGAGAGCTGCCGGTCTGCCGGTTTCATGGGAAGATATTTTAGGCAAAGGATGATTAAATGAAAAAAATTGCAGCAGGACTGCTTGCCCACGTTGACTCCGGGAAAACCACCCTTTCCGAGGCAATGCTTTACCGTTCGGGAGAAATACGAAAAGTCGGAAGAGTGGATCACGGCGACGCTTTTCTTGATACGCATTCACTGGAAAAACAGAGAGGTATTACGATTTTTTCAAAGCAGGCTGTTCTGAGCTTGAAGGAAACAGAGATAACTCTTTTAGATACGCCGGGTCATGTTGATTTCTCTGCGGAAATGGAACGTACACTTCAGGTTCTGGACGCAGCTGTTCTTGTTATTAGTGCAGCTGCCGGAATTCAGAGCCACACGGAAACACTGTGGAAGCTTCTGGAAAAATACAATATACCTGTATTTATATTTGTAAATAAAATGGATATATCCGATAGGGAACCGGATGACATTCTTCGGGAGATTAAAAAAAGGCTCAGTCCCGGCTGTGCAGATTTTACAGACAGAGAAGATGAAATGTTTTATGAGCAGCTCTCTCTTTGCGAGGAATGCCTTCTGGACCTTTTCCTTGAAAATGGAACGCTTTCAGATGATGATATATCATCTGCTGTAATGAACAGAAAGATTTTTCCATGTATATTCGGCTCTGCCCGGAAAATCGAAGGCATAGACGAACTGCTTGAATGTCTGGATATATACACTGAAACACCGGAATATCCGAAGGAATTCGGAGCAAGAGTCTTCAAGATATCCACTGATGAGAACGGCAATCGTCTTACGTATATGAAAATCACAGGCGGCAGCCTTAAAGTTCGCTCACAGCTCAGCGGAATTTCCTCCAAAGGCAGTGATGTAACTGAAAAGGTAAACCAGATACGCATTTATTCGGGTAACAAGTACAAGACTGTTGATGAAGCTGAAGCAGGCACTGTCTGTGCGGCGGCAGGTCTTGATTTTACCCGAAGCGGTATGGGTCTTGGCTTTGAAAAACATACATCAAAACCTGTACTTCAGCCGATAATGACATATCGCCTTTTGATTCTGGACGGAACAGATCCGGTTAAGGCTCTGGAAAAACTAAGGCGTCTTGAAGAAGAAAATCCTGAGCTTAATATAGTGTGGAATGAACGGCTCTCTGAAATACACATCGAACTTATGGGAGCAGTACAGCTGGAAGTCATGTCAAAAATAATCTGTGACAGATTTGGTATTGCGGCTGAATTTGACAAGGGCGGGATAGTTTACAAGGAAACCATTGAATCATCAATAGAAGGCGTAGGCCATTATGAACCTCTTCGCCATTATGCGGAAGCTCATATTCTTATTGAACCTCTTCCCAGAAACAGCGGGCTGGAATTCTGCACGGACTGCTCAGAGGATCTCCTTGATAAAAATTGGCAAAGACTGATACTGACCCATTTGCAGGAAAAGACCCATATTGGCGTTCTGACAGGTTCGCCGGTTACCGATGTCCGCTTTACCCTTGTATCCGGAAAAGCGCATCAGAAGCATACAGAAGGCGGAGATTTTCGTCAGGCTACATACAGAGCAGTAAGACAGGGCCTCCGTATGGCAAAGAGTATTCTTTTAGAGCCGTACTATAATTTTCGCATAGAAGTGCCATGCGCTCAGACCGGACGTGTAATGACTGATCTCAGAAGAATGGAGGCTGAATTTTCATCACCCGAAACTGCCGGAGAAATGACGGTAATAACCGGCAGATGTTCAGCGGCAGAACTGCAGGACTATATATCAGAAATAACAGCGTTTACGCAGGGAAAAGGCAGGATAAGCTGTACGCCGGACGGCTATGACGAATGCAGAAAAGCTGAAGAAATTACAGAAAAAATCGGTTACGATCCCGACAGTGATACGGAAAATTCAGCAGATTCAGTGTTCTGTTCCCATGGTGCCGGATTCCTTGTTAAATGGGATAAGGTGCCGGAGTATATGCACCTGCCCTACAGAAAAGAGTTTCCAGAGAATATGCCGGAACAGCAAAGTGAAGCTGCATTGCCACCGTCATATTCCAAAGGGTCATACAGCGGAAGTCTTCAGGAAGACAAGGAGCTTATGGCAATATTTGAGAGAACATACGGAAAAATCAACCGTGATGACAGAAGTGCTTTGCATACTCAGAAGAATGAAAACGTGATATATGAAACAGCAGCTCCGCAAAAGCCCATAAAGGAATACATCCTTGTGGACGGATACAATATTATATTCGCATGGGAAGAACTGAAGAAAATATCTGATGAAAACCTGGAAAATGCACGTCACAGGCTCATTGAGATGATGATAAATTACAAGGGTGTGCGAAAATGCGATATTATTGTAGTTTTCGATGCATACAGGGTCAAGGGAAATCCAGGTTCAGAGGAAGAGATTGGCGGTATTCATGTGATCTATACAAAGGAAGCTGAAACAGCCGACTCATACATCGAACGTGCAGCCCATGACCTGAGCCGTGATTATCATGTGAGAGTAGCAACATCAGACAGACTTGAACAGATAATCATACTGGGCGGAGGAGCCTACCGTATGTCCGCTTCGGAATTTTATGAAGAAGTTCGCCATGCAAAACGTGAGATAGATGAATATATTGAAATGTCAAATCTTAAATCCGCACATATCAGTGCAGGATCAATCGTAAAAAAGAATAAGGAGATGTAAACGTATATGGGAAATATTGTTCTGAAAAAAAGTCCCTGTGAATATTCAAAAGCCGCTGGAGAATACTTCGCAGAAGGTTATAACTGCTGCCAGGCTGTGTTTCTTGCTTTTGCACCGGAACTGGATATTTCTGCCGATGCAGCTGCAAGACTTTCTTCCTCCTTCGGCGGCGGAATGGGAAGATTAAGAGAGGTCTGCGGAGCTGTAAGCGGAATGTTTATGACAGCCGGTATGCTTGCCGGCAGCTCTGACCCGAATGATCACGCAGAAAAAACCGCCCATTACAAGCGGATTCAGGAGCTTGCCGGGCGGTTTAAGGAAAAAAACGGCAGTATAGTCTGCCGTGAACTGCTTGGTCTTGAAAAGAAGGGTGCGGACAGCTTTGTTCCGGAAAAACGTACTCCGGAATACTATAAGAAACGTCCCTGCAGAGAACTTGTGGAAATGGCTGCTGAAATAACTGCTGAGTATTTCACAGAGAATAATCAGTAAATAGTCATTGCCTGCTGGTGCATTACTTCGTTATATACGGTGAAAAACTGGTTCATATTGTACTGGACTTCGCCCTTCATCGGATCGCATACTGTAACAGTTCCGTCGGTCATGTTGTACCCTGTCAGCAGCATACAGTGTTCATATTTGCTCCAGTAAACATCTTTGCCGCCCGGAGTTGTCCAGACGAAGGATTCCTCAGCAAGTATCGTGCTGAGTGTGTTCCATATAACAACAGGATGTCCGCTGGCAACTGTTTTCAGTATATCCTCCTTTGAGCTACCGGAAATATTCACAGCCTCAAGACTGCTGTTCTGGTCAGAGAGGAAATTTGTTGCTGCCTTTACGATAACCGGCGAATAACAGCCGTATCCGTTGACATGAGGGTCGCCTATGTATTTTTCGTAAAACGAGTAATTTGTGCCGTTTTCCAGTACGTAGTCAAGATATGTTGTTGCCATGATCTCCTTGTCTACGGTATAACCAAGGTAATTCAGCAGACAGGTTAGTGATGTTATTTCACAGCCTGACGGAAGTTCCGGATTCTGAAGCAGCGGTGTAACGTTTATCTGGAAATAATCCGGCAAAACATCAACAGTAATGAGAGGTGCCTTTTCTGTTGCAGGCTCGGTATATAATTCTGCGTTTTCTTCAGCAGAGGTGCTTATTTCACTTGTAGCATCAGTTTGCAGAACAGATGATGAAGGTTCTGAATCTATGGTATTTCCGCAGCCTGACAGCATAACTGTGCATATCAGCAGCAGAAGTGAAACCTTGCATTTTTTCATAAAAAATATCTCCTTAAAAGTATTAGTATTTATTACAGCAGATTTTTTGGAATATGCTGTATTTGCCATGTATGCAGGTAAAAACTGTTCACATACCTGCAGAGGCATAAATAAATGCAGTTGTATTTATTATAACATATTTTTTTGATATGGGAATAGGTATTTTATCAATATTTTTATGAACAATACGTAACAATTATGTGATAACAACTTGTTTTATATATGCTTTAATAGTCAAAATGACTGAAAATCATGCTGTATGTTCTGCGAAATGTTCAAAATGGCATTCTGTGAAAACAAAGTGTTTGAATCCTCTTGACCTTGAAGTGAAAAAAAGGTATAATAATAGTATATATATTTGTACGGATTAGCATATCTGATTATCTGCAGTTCTTTGAACTGTGTATTATGGAGTAGTTTATGGCGAAATTCTTGTGTAAGGTATGCGGCGAGAGCCTTGAGCCGATTGACGGAGCAGTTGTTGCAACTTGTAGCGTCTGCGGAGCAAGACAGGCATTGCCGATGCTGCTTAGTGATGAATATCTTGAGCGATATGCCGAGCTTGTGTGCCTTCAGCAGGGTGGAATGTTTGAAGAAGCTGAAGAGCATTTGGAAAATATGTTCCTTGACGGAGGGGCAGATGCGGCTCTTTACTGGATGGGTGTTCTTGTAAAATACAGAGCAGTTTACGAGAGTGAAGAAGAAAAGGGCACATATAAAATTATCTGCGGCAAACCCGGAGAAGAAAGTGTACTGGAAAATGAAAGCTTTCAGAAGGTTCTGCATTATGCAAGTCCGGCACAGCGTGGTATTTTTGAAAAGGACGGAAAGCTTCTTGAGAGCGCACGTTTCGGAAGCCGTGGAGAGCATGAATCGGAAAACGAAGCCGATAATCCTCTTAACAGAGGTTTCCTTTGCCTTGAGGACGGTGCATGGGATGCGGCTATGGCGCAGTTTGACCGTGTGCTGACTGATAGTCCTGAAAATGCACTGGCTTATTTCGGAAAGATGATGGCTGAGCTGCAAATACATCGTGAGGGCGAACTTTCACGGGCAGGAACAAGAATGTCTGAAACTGAGTACTATGAAAAGGTGCTTGAATACGGTGACGAGGTCCTCTGTGACAGACTGAAAAAATACCGTGAATCCGGGATACTTTACCAGGCAACGGAACGAGGCAAGTGCGCGGAAACAATTGATGACTGGAAGCACGTAAAAAAGCTTCTTATGGAAATACGTGACAATGAACGTGCGGCTGAGTACCTTTCGCTGTGTGACAGAAAAATACGTGCAATAATGGTGCGTGAAGCTCAGCTTGTAATGGGCTGCCGTGAGGCTGTAAATCTCGGACTGACAACGGATACTCTCGGCACACGCATGGTAAGTGCAAATTATTACTATGATTTTGATATGTCAGACGAGGATGACTCTAAGGAAGGCAAAAAGCTTCATATGCCTTCCAGCCGTGCAGTTGCCATATTTGCTCTTGTTGTTATGCTTATTCTGGTGGGGCTTTTTGCAGTGTCATTTCTTATGGAAAAAGACAGTCCTGCAGAAACGGAAGTCTCTGAAACAGACAGTGAAACACAGAAAAGTACATATCAGTCATTTACTGAAAATGCCGGCTTAACCGTATCTGATGATGAACAGGCTGACACAGAACCGGAATTCTGTGTTGTAGGGTCAAGGGCATTTATTCTTGAGGATAACGGCAGCGTTAAGCTTCTTAATGAGCCAGTGAAAGAAGAAACTATGGAGGTAACTCAGAACGGAGCAAGCTTTGCACTGAATGAATCACCCTATGAATCAGATTTTACAACATGGAATGATGTGACAGCGTTGTACAGCGATCCTGACGGAGCGATGCTGTTTGGTGTTATGGAAAACGGCACCGTTTCATATGATATTTTCTCATCCTCAAATATGAACTATGAAGATACATATAAGGCTGTTTCATCATGGATAAATGTTAAAAAACTTGTCTGGGAAAGCGGAAACACACAGAAGCCATGCCTGTTTGCAATTACGAAGGACGGAAAACTCTACGCTTCTGACGCTGCAGCTGATAAAAATCTGCAGCAGATCCTTGGTCCGATGCTTGATCATGGTTCAAAAATTCAGACTCTTGGAGCGCAGAACGGAATGCTTCATCTGATTCTGGAAGACGGAAGCTACATAAGTGTTAATTATAAATAAAAGCAAACAGAGCTGCTGCAAAATAATGCAACAGCTCTGTTTTTATATGTCACTTAAATCATGATAATAAAGAACGGTGTCTGTGTATTGTCCGGAATCTGATTTGTATCCTCCCGGAAGTACCCCAAGACGTTTGAAGCCTACAGATTCATACAGCTTCTGAGCAGCAGTATTAGTGCTTACCACTGCATTAAACTGAAGAAGAGTAAAACCTCTTTTCTTTGTCTGCTCCAGAGAGTGAATTACAAGTTTTCTGCCTATTCCTTTATGGCGCATAACAGACCATACAACATAACTTGCATTTGCTATGTGACTGCAATGCCCGATACCATTGGGATGCAGTATGTACAAGCCTACAGCAACACCGGTAGACTTATCAACCGCAATGTAAGTATCCGTTTGCTTCCCGAAAAATGCAGACGCTTCTCTTTCGGTCATGGCTTTCTGCTGAGGCAGTGTCTCTCCGTCCAAGACTGCCTCATTCCATATTTTTGTCATTGAAGGGATATCCTTCTTCTGATATTTTTTTATTTCAATTTCCATATTCAGTTAAGCCCCATAAGGCAGGGAATTTGTTTTCATTGCAAGATATGATAACAGTACCAGAAGGTCATCAGCCGTAACTGAGCCGTCCTGATAACAGTCAGCATTGATGAGAGAAGCCTGGTTGAGTCTTGTAGAGCCGGATAAATATTTACCAAGCCATACTGCGTCTGACAAGCTTACATTTCCGCTGATGTTTACATCGCCGCATATTCCGTTTACAACTTTAATGTTGCAGAAAAGGATCTTGCCTCTTACAATTGTATATACTCTGCATGATCCTACAGAATTGGTTGTTACAACACCGTCCTGAGAGATAGAAGCAACGCTTTCATCAGTGGATTTCCATGTATAATCTTCACCTTCTGCATTGTATACATAAAGATGAAGCGGCAGACCCATATAAAGGGTTGCACGGTTTTTTGACAAATAAGGAGGATCCTTTGCTTCTGTCAGTATCATGCTGGTAGTGGTAGTTGTTGTTGTAGACTCAGCAGTGGTGGTTGTGGTAGTTGTTGTGGTTTCTGAGGTTTCTGTTGTAGTAGTGGTTGTAGTTGTGGTGGGTTCTGTGGTGGTAGTTGTAGTGGTGGTTGTTGTTGTAGTAGTTGTGGTGGTTGTGGTTGTTGTTGTAGTAGTTGTTGTGGTAGTTGTTGTTGTTTCCGGAGGATCATCTGTTACAATAATAGTCAGAGGATGAGTTGCGGAAGGTTTGCACTCATCATTGTTAAGATATGTTCTGTCGCTTATGTTTACTTTATATTCGCCTACAGGAGTATCCTGGAGAACTACGACATCAAATGTAGTTGAAGGAAATTCATCTGATCTGCCCAGGAATTTTGTATCGTCAGAGCCGTTGTACTGCCAGAGGTTGACGTTGCATTTACCCACAATGATCTCGTCCTGTGGGAGAGTCGGGTCATAGAATGGGATAATACCTTCTGAAATATCAGTTTCATAATTATCCTGACGAATATATTCATATCTGAAGGTTGCGCTTCCGTCTTCATGTGGAATTATCTCGGGATAAAAGGTCTTTGTGGAACGGTAACGGTTGATTTTCGCCTGTTCACTTGCATAGAATGACGCTGTGAAGTATACGCCGCCGTTTCCGTCGGAATAAAGAGCCATACCAAAAATAGGATCTACTGTATATTCAGTTGCATAGCATATGCAGTTTGAGCTTGCATATGTGATCATGCCTCGGCGTTCGGAAACATGAGCCAGCATATGAGGAGTGAGCTTACTTGTAAATGTACCGCCGCTGTATGTATATGTACGTTCTTCACCCGGCTCCGAATAATTCAGAGGATTTGTAAATCTTACATGACTCCAGTCAGAAGAATCCCATACGAAAAACATATAATTGATACATGGGTTTGTCCATTCCTCTGAAATTGTGTAAATAGCAGCCGGAATAGTTACATCGCCCTTTGCCAGGTCTTCGGCGGATACATAAACTGTGTCCTTGCGTTCTTCACCTGAAGCGATATACATTTTATAATCCGGATGTGATGTTGCTGCTTCAGCAACGGAACCTATAGGTATTCCAGATACTGATAAAGCCAGTGACAAACCGACTGCCACGCTTTTTAAAAAATTATTTTTCATAGATATCTCTCCTTTAAATTTTCCCTTTTTTGTTTTCACTATCTTCATTTTTATCTTGTTTCTTTTCTTTACGTTATTAGTATACCACTTTTTAGCGGTTATGTCAATGAATATGCCGTGAATTAGTGTGAACACTTTTGCATATTATTGAAAACAATTGTAGAGTTTGCACAAAAGGGCAATGCTGCTTCAGTTCACTTTGTCTATAGTATAATTTTACCGTATATTCTTTAATTTTATCCTAAATCATGGTATAATATTATTTGAATAATAGTAACGGAGGTATTTTTAATGATTAAACTTTTAAAATATTTGCGGTCATACAAAAAGGAGTGCATACTCGGACCTCTTTTTAAAATGCTGGAGGCGATTTTTGAGCTTTTTGTACCCCTTGTAGTTGCCGCAATAATTGACAAGGGAATTGCGGACCGGGACAGCAGCTACATCACCGGAATGTGTATTCTCATGGCAGCACTTGGAGCTATCGGCCTTGCAAACACTCTCTTTGCACAGTATTTTGCGGCAAAAGCGGCAACAGGCTTTGCTGCGAAGCTTCGCCATGCACTTCTTTCCCATGTGCAGAAGCTTTCCTATTCAGATATTAACAGGCTCGGAAGCAGTACACTTATCACCAGAATGACCAGTGACATCAACCAGGTGCAGACAGGAACTAACCTTGCAATACGTCTTTTGCTGCGCTCACCCTTTATAGTTTTCGGTGCAATGATAATGGCGTTTACCGTGGACGTTCGTGGTGCATTTGTATTTGTTGTTACTATTCCCGTTTTATCTGTAATAGTTTTCGGAATTATGCTTATAAGCATTCCAATGTTCAAAAAGGTTCAGAACAGACTTGACCGTGTTATGAATTCCACAAGGGAAAATTTAAGCGGTGTACGTGTTATACGTGCCTTCGGACAGGAAGAGGCTGAAACAGAGAGCTTTGAAAAGGACGCAGAGTCTCTTACCTCTATGCAGAAAACCGTCGGCAGGATCTCCGCCCTTATGAATCCGCTTACCTATGTTGTTATAAATCTTGCAGTAATAGCGCTTATCTGGACAGGTGCAGTTAGAGTTGAAGCAGGACTTCTTACACAGGGTGCAGTTGTTGCGCTGTACAATTATATGTCCCAGATACTTGTGGAGCTTATAAAGCTTGCAAACCTTATTATTAATCTTACTAAAACAGCTGCCTGCGGAAATCGTATTCAGAGAATACTTGAAATCAATCCGTCGCAGCAGTTTGCCGACGAATCTGACAGAGCTGAAATTACAGCACCCTCTGAAGTATGCTTTGAAAATGTAACCTTCACATATGAAGGTGCTTCACTTCCATCCGTTTCAGATGTTTCATTTACAGCGAAGAAAGGCGATATTATCGGAATAATCGGCGGAACAGGTTCGGGCAAATCAACTCTTGTAAATCTGATACCCAGATTTTATGACGCAGACAGCGGAAAAATTACTGTCGGCGGTATAGATGTAAATAAATACCCGAAAAAACAGCTGCGTGAATCCGTGGGCATAGTTCCTCAGAAGTCTGAACTTATGTCAGGCACCATAAGAGATAATCTTCTTTGGGGCAAAAAAGACGCCTCAGATGAAGAAATTACAGAGGCTCTGAAAGCGGCGCAGGCTCTTGATGTTGTGCAGTCAAAGTCGAAAGGACTTGATGAGGTGATTACAGAGGGCGGAAGGAATCTTTCCGGCGGACAAAAACAAAGACTCTGCATTGCAAGAGCAATTGTGAGAAAACCGGATATACTGATACTTGATGACAGTGCGTCTGCTCTTGACTACGGCACAGAGGCTTCACTCAGATCTGCTCTCAGAAAACTTAGCTTCCAACCGGTTATTTTCATTGTATCCCAGAGAATAATTTCAATAAAGGACGCTGACAAAATACTTGTAATGGATGACGGAAAACTTGCAGGATCCGGCACTCACAGTGAGCTTCTGGAAAGCTGCACCGTTTACAGGGAAATATACAATTCGCAGCAGATGAAGGAGGGACAGGCTCATGAAGCGTAATAAAAAAGGCTCCCAGATTAAAACACTCAAAAAGGTTCTACGCTATATTTCACGCTACAGATTATGGCTCGTAACAACTCTTGTTATGGCTGTAATCGTCGTGGCACTTACTCTTTATGTCCCTATTCTTGTGGGAAGAGCTATTGATAATATCATAGCTCCGGGAGAAGTGGCATTTGACAATATTATAAGAATCCTTCTAACTGTGGGTATTTCCGTGGGTATAACCTCCGTAGCCCAGTGGATAATGAACATGATAAACAACAAGATAGCCTGTGAGGTTGTTCGTGATATGAGAGAAGACGCATTCAGAAAGGTTCAGAGTCTGCCCTTTAGTTATCTGGATTCACACCCGGCAGGAGAAACTGTCAGCCGTATCATTACAGATGTGGACGTTCTGTCAGAAGGTCTGCTTCTTGGATTCACACAGCTTTTCACCGGTGTACTTACTATTATAGGCACCCTTCTGTTTATGGTGTATATAAACTTCTGGATAACTCTTGTAGTAGTGGTAATGACGCCGCTTTCTCTTGTTGCAGCAAGCTTTATTGCTAAACGCACCTATATGATGTTCCGTGAACAGTCAGAAACAAGAGCTGAACAGACTGCCCTTATCAATGAAGCCATAAATGGTCAGAAAACAGTCCAGGCATTCGGACAGGAGGAAAATATTCTCTCTGAATTTGATGAGATAAACGGCAGGCTTGAGAAAAGTTCACTGAAGGCAACATTTTTCTCATCGCTCACAAATCCCGTTACACGTTTTGTAAATGCCCTTGTTTATGCGGCAGTAGCTCTTGCAGGAGCATTATCAGCAGTCAGCGGAAGAATTACCGTAGGCGGACTCTCCTGCTTTTTAAGCTATGCCAACCAGTATACAAAGCCCTTTAATGAAATATCCGGAGTTGTGGCAGAGCTTCAGAATGCCCTTGCCTGTGCCGAAAGAATACTTGATCTCATAGAGGAAGAGCCGGAAATACCCGACAGAGAAAATGCTGCTTCTGAGGTTCCGGGCGGTGATATAGAGTTCTGCGGAGTTTCTTTTTCATATACTGCGGACAAGCCTCTTATCACAGACTGCAGTTTCACAGTAAAGCCCGGTCAGCGTGTTGCAATTGTAGGCAAAACAGGCTGCGGAAAGACCACGCTTATAAATCTGCTGATGCGTTTTTATGATGTGGGCGGCGGAGAAATACGCATGGGCGGCATGGATATCCGCAATATGACGAGAAAGGCACTTAGGGATCATGTTGGAATGGTTCTTCAGGAAACATGGCTTAAAAGCGGCACTGTAAGAGAGAACCTTCTCATGGCAAAGCCGGAGGCAACAGATGAAGAAATGATATCCGCTGCAAAAGAGGCTCATGCCCACGGCTTTATCAGCAGACTTCCTAAGGGATATGATACTGTAATAGGCAGTGCAAGTCTTTCGGAGGGACAAAGACAGCTTCTCTGTATAACAAGACTCATGCTTGCACCGCCGCCGGTTCTTATACTTGACGAGGCAACATCCTCCATTGATACACGTACTGAAGTGAAGATTCAGTCGGCATTTGCAAGGCTCATGGAGGGACGAACCAGCTTTATTGTGGCACACAGGCTGTCTACTATACAGAATGCAGATCTTATTCTTGTAATGGATAAGGGCAGCATAATAGAAAAAGGAACTCACAGCGAGCTTATCAGAAAGGGCGGAGTTTATGCAAAGCTGAGTGCGTCAATGGGAAGCTGATTATCCGGCATATTGCAGGATACTGAAATATAAAAAGAAGGGACTGCGGCATGGTCTGTATCTGCGGCAGTCCCTTTATATATTGATATGATATCTTTATTTTTTTATTATCTCATCTGAATCCAGTACTATTGTAAATGGACCGTCATTGCACAGTTCCACCTTCATATCAGCGCCAAAAATACCTGATTCCACTACCGGTATGGTTTCTTTGCAGTATTCCTTGAAATGTTCATAAAGCTCATTTGCCTTTGCAGGATCTCCTGCTTTTATAAAGCTGGGACGATTTCCTTTTCGGCAGTCTGCATAAAGTGTAAACTGGCTTACGATTAAGAGTTCGCCCTTTACATCTGTAACAGACAAGTTTGTTTTGTCGTTTTCATCTGCAAATATTCTCAGCCGCAGCATTTTGTCAGCCATTTTCTCTGCGATTTCCTCAGTATCGTCTGAACCTGCACCAAGAAGCACAAGGAAACCTCTTCCGATTTTACCGGTAATTTCACCGTCAACTGTTACGCTTGCGTGGGAAACACGCTGAATTACCAAACGCATTTTCTTTTTTCTCCTTAATAATCGTTTTTGACCATATCACGTACTGCCCTGAAGGCTGACTCTTCTCCTTCGTTTGCAAGGATCTCTAAAAGTTCCATGAGTTTTTTTTCCGTTTCGGGATGAAGAAGGCCATTTTTCCTGGCATTTGAATTGCGAAAATATAAAAGAGGGCTGTCTTCCCGGTACTTTTCGCTCTGATATATTTTGCTTGCTGCAACTCTGTCACAGAACATTTCCGCTACAAACCTGGCAGGCATTTTTACAGGCTCCATGCGTTTTGTCTTACGATTATAGTCCTGCCAGTATTCAAAATGATGCCTGTTTCTGCCTTTATGGTGCATCCATGCCAGAGAATAGCCGTATGCGTCACGTTCTGCTTCGTTGGGGCTTCGTGTGCCTATATAGAATTTTGCGCCGGGAATGAATTCGGTGGGTGAATATTTGGAAAGATCGTGTCTTAGTCCCTGCCAGAGTATGCCGCATTTTGCGCAGTGTACAATGACTTTATGTCTGTGCCGGGTAATAGTCCGGAAATGCTGCCAGGCTTTCATACAGTTCCTCCTTGTTGGAATAGTCTGCATTTATTATATCACATATTTCAGAATTTGAAAAGAGGTAAAATGATTAATGATATCATTGAGGTGCATTATAAATTATGAATACATGACAAAAGCGGTCAGGATATCACCCGACCGCTTATTGTTCTGAAAATTGCCCGGCTTAAATCAGAAAGCCTTACCAACAGAGCCGAAGAGGTTCATCTTCTCTTCAACCTTAGCCATGATTGCCTCATAGCCCGGCAGGAGAAGCTTTCTCGGGTCAAAGCCCTTGCCCTTGAGATCCTTGCCTTCTTCAATGTACTTTCTTGTAGCTTCAGCAAATACCAGCTGGCATTCTGTGTTTACATTGATCTTAGCAACACCCAGAGAGATAGCCTTGAGGATCTGTTCGTCCGGAATACCTGTACCGCCGTGGAGTACCAGAGGCATATCGCCAACTGTATCCTTGATAGCAGCCAGAGTTTCAAAAGACAGACCTTCCCAGTTTTCGGGATATACGCCGTGGATATTACCGATACCAGCAGCAAGAATGTCTACGCCCAGATCTGCAATTGTCTTGCATTCCTGAGGATCAGCGCATTCGCCCTTGCCGATAACGCCGTCTTCTTCGCCGCCGATAGCTCCAACTTCAGCCTCAATAGAAAGACCAAGCTTGTGAGCTACAGCTACCAGCTCCTGTGTCTTTGCAAGGTTTTCCTCGATCGGGAAATGTGAACCGTCGAACATGATAGAAGTAAAGCCTGCCTTAATGCAGTCATAGCACTGATCATATGTGCCGTGGTCAAGGTGAAGAGCTACCGGTACAGTGATACCCAGAGATTCGTCCATAGCCTTTACCATTGCGGCAACTGTCTTAAAGCCGGTCATATACTTTCCGGCACCGCCGGATACACCCAGAATTACAGGAGATTCCAGCTTCTGTGCTGTGTTCAGGATTGCCTTTGTCCATTCCAGATTGTTGATGTTGAACTGACCTACAGCGTACTTGCCGTCACGAGCCTTGTCCATCATTTCCTTTGCAGATACTAACATTTCATTTCCTCCTAAAGAAGTTATAAAGCAGTGCCTTACGCACTCTTGATTTAATTATAACTCATTTCTCTAAAAAATGCAATAGTTTACGGAAATTTTGTTTTAAAAAAACAAGCACGTTCCCGCTGCGTCCGGTAAATAGTCTTCAAAGTTTTTGCTGTAAATATTAAACACTCCCAGGAAAGCCATGGGAGTGTTTTGATAAAAGACAACTTTTTATGTTGTGTAAACATCAAAAAACTCCCGAAGCAAAAGCTCCGGGAGAATCTGGCGGACAGAGAGGGATTCGAACCCTCGATACGCTATTAACGTATACACGAGTTCCAGTCGTGCGCCTTAGACCAGCTCAGCCATCTGTCCATAAATATAAATATTAATCCGAATTCTTTAATGCCCTTCTTTAATAAGAAGGGCAAAAAGAAATGGTGCGAGTGACGGGACTTGAACCCACACGTCGTTTCCAACACTAGCACCTCAAGCTAGCCTGTCTGCCTATTCCAGCACACTCGCATCAATATTCAACTTAATTATTATATCACACTTTAAAACGCTTGTCAAGTATTTTTTTCAAAAAAACTGAAAAATCCGCAGAAAATTCCTTTTATGGAAAATCCTGCGGATTTGCGTTAAATATTATTTGTTGAGATTATATCCAAGCTCAAACGCCTTTACATTCAGTTCGGTAAACTTCGGCGGAACTGTACT
>JAQXHO010000091.1 GCA_029007315.1 Oscillospiraceae bacterium | reverse complement strand
CTTGCTTTGACAGTCTCAAAGTCTGATTTAGCTTTTGCTGAATCAGATTCAAGGGCTTGTTCGCTTGTAGTGCATTGTTCAATTTTCAAGATACCTTCTTCGCTGTACTCTTTCGTGATTTTTTCTGAGTGACAACTCATTTATTATATCACCTTTCTTTTGATTTGTCAAGTAAACAAAGTGTGAATTTCTTTGAGCTTTCATTCTCTTTTTTATTCAGCTTCTTTTGCTCGACGCTTCGTTCGACAGCTTTATTATTATACCATGTTTCTTTTATCTTGTCAAGCCAAATATTTTGCGTATTTTATTTTTCTTTTATGGTTGTTTTGCATAAATACAGGCTGTTTATTCTTTGTTTTTGATTATCAGTTCGGTTTTTGCCCTAACCTCTCCACCGCTAAAGCGGTCCCCCTCTCCTTTCAGGAGAGGTTTTTTGCTCACATTTTTTGCAGACTGCTGTATTATTTCTTGTTACTATAATTCAAGGAAATAAAAAGCCTCCCCTGAAAGGGGAGGACGGACCATTTCGCAGAAATGGTGGAGGGGTTTATACAAAAAAAAGCTGCCCTTTTCAGAGCAGCTTCATTTACACTATTTATTATATTATTAAACGTGAGCTGAATAGTTCGGAGCTTCCTTGGTGATCTGGATATCGTGAGGGTGGCTTTCGATAAGACCTGCGCTTGTTATCTGAACGAACTTTGCCTTCTTATGCATATCTTCAATTGTTGGACAGCCGCAGTAACCCATACCGGATCTGATACCGCCTACAAGCTGGAAAATGCTGTCAGCAACAACGCCCTTGTAAGGTACTCTTCCCTCTACGCCTTCGGGAACCAGTTTCTTGGCACCGGACTGGAAATAACGATCCTTGGAACCGCATGCCATAGCCGCAAGACTTCCCATGCCTCTGTAGGTCTTGAACTGTCTGCCCTGGTAAATTTCAGTTTCGCCCGGAGATTCCTCGCAGCCTGCAAGGAGTGAACCCAGCATTACCACATTTGCACCTGCTGCGATAGCCTTTACGATATCGCCGGAATACTTGATACCGCCGTCTGCAATTACCGGAATGCCGTACTTCTGAGCAACCTTTGCCACATCATAAACAGCTGTGATCTGGGGTACGCCGATACCTGCAACGACTCTTGTTGTACAGATAGAACCGGGGCCGATACCAACCTTTACAGCGTCTGCACCTGCTGCGATAAGGTCTTCAGCAGCTTCTGCAGTTGCGATATTTCCTGCAATAACAGGTGTATTTGGATATGCTTCCTTAACCTTTTTAAGGGTTGTCATAATATTTTTGCTGTGACCGTGGGCAGAGTCAAGCACTAAAACGTCGACCTGTGCTTCAACCAGTGCGCCAGCTCTTTCCAGAACGTCAGCTGTAATGCCGATAGCAGCGCCGCAGAGAAGTCTTCCTCTGGAATCACGGGCAGAATTGGGGTACTGCACAGCCTTTTCAATATCTTTAATAGTGATAAGACCCTTGAGGTAGCCGCCTTCATCAACGATAGGAAGCTTTTCGATCTTATGCTTTTTGAGTATGGACTGAGCTTCGTCCATAGTTGTTCCCACAGGTGCTGTGATGAGATTTTCCTTTGTCATCACATCGCCGATCTGCTGATTGAAATCGCTGAGAAAACGCATATCACGGTTTGTAATAATACCCACAAGCTTGCCTTCCTTATCAACTATAGGAACGCCTGAGATCTTATATTTACCCATAAGGCTGTCTGCGTCTGCAACCGTATGATCCTCAGTCAGTGAGAAAGGATTGGCAATTACTCCGTTTTCTGAACGCTTTACCTTATCCACCTCATCAGCCTGCTGTTCGATTGACATATTCTTATGAATGATACCGATACCGCCTTCACGGGCAATTGCAATAGCCATTTTTGCCTCGGTTACTGTATCCATTGCGGCGGTCATTATCGGTGTGTTCAGCACAACTCCCTTTACAAGAGTAGTGTGCAGGTCGATCATATTGGGTGTTACATCGGAAGCACCCGGAATCAGCAGCACATCATCAAAAGTAAGTCCCTGTTTGCCGAACTTATCAGCGCACATTTCTGTTGCCATATTATCACCCTCCGTATCTTATTTTTCGATAAGAACTTTTGCAGTCTTATCTTTATCTGGCATCTGGTTATTAGATAAATTATACCCTATTTTGTTCTTCAAGTCAAGGGGATTCTTATGTTTTTATGTTACATTCTGCTGAATTTTTTTGTTTTCTGTCATTAT
>JAQXHO010000090.1 GCA_029007315.1 Oscillospiraceae bacterium | reverse complement strand
TTCTTCGGTGTATCCGCTGATATCTATTCCTGCAGCAGCATTTGCATAAATCATAAGCGCCATTGCAGAATCTGAAATATCAATTTTTTCATCACCGTTGACATTGCCCTTTTCAACCGGAACGGTTTCTGTTGTTGTGGTAGTTGTTCCTGTGGTTGATTTTGTCAATAATACTTGAATACTTGACACATTTTTTCGAACGATATTAAGCAGCAATATCTGCATCCTTTTTACGCTGCATTATACGCAAGTGCATTATGATAGTAGATATAAAGTGCCTTTACAAGATTTTTAAGGTTAGCGTTTGTATTCTCGCTTTCAAGAACCTTCATTGCATAACTGAGGGCAGAGTAACCGGTGATAACATCTTCGCCGTTTATGCTTACTGTAAATGCAGTTCCCAGCTTTTCTGCGCTGATATTTTCAATGTCAATGTAGTAACAGCCCTGTTTTGCCACAGGTGTTACTTCTTCACCGTCAACGGTAAATGCAAAGTCACTGATATTCTTATCATCTGCAAGAGTGAAATAATGTCTGATAGTTGTTTCAGACTCCAGGATAAGGCTTGAACCGTAGTAGGTTATACCCTCCGACATTTTATCCACTTTGAAATCATAAACGCTCATATCCGCTATAACAGTCTGCTCAGCAACAGTTCCACTGCTGAAATATGACTTAGCCGCATTGCCGTATGATTCCATAGCGTCTGCAAGATTTGCAAGAGGTGTATCTTCACTTTCGCTGTTATTTAATTCAGTAAGATAATCAGAAACAGAAATAGCTGTATTAACTTTTTTGTTAATATAGAATTGAATCTCATTATCCATATCCTTTGCTGCAACCTGATATGTGAACTTATAAAGTCCGTTTTTCTCCTTTTCAGGCTTTGCAGCTGCATTATCGTTAAAGCTTGCCGTCCATTCATAATTATCATCAGCGGCAACATAAATGTTCATTCCAAGCGCTTTGCCGCTTAACAGATATTCTATTGCAACATCTTCGCCGCTGTTGTCACTTGCAGTAATTGTTTTTAAACATCATTTAAACAGCGATTTTTCTCAGGTATGTATTCTATTAAATCGAAGATCTGGCAGTTTAAATGGCGGCAAATCATTTCAAGGTGACTGAATTTGATTCTTTGTGCAGTCTCTGTATACAACTCATGAATCGTAGCTGGACGAATTCCAGTCATTCGTGAAAGCTCTGCCTGTGTAATGCGACGCTCTCCGAGCAAGCGAGATAAATGAATTTTTATCATAATACCATTCCTTTCAGAGATTATATTGATTTTACAATGCAAATCGGAATGAAATTACGGATTCCGTTATTTGTACTCTAAAAAAAATACAATCAGAAGTTCTTTATAATCAGCTCTTTGTAAGTGCCTTTGGAGAGATTATTTTGCCTTTCCACAGGGATAATGTAAAAATCGTGATATAAATCACGGATAAAATCATCATCATTATAGGACAAAATAAACCGCCCTTGAATACCATTTAAACACCCTTTAAGACGCAAATGATCGTCATGCGAGAACTCAGCGTCATAATACTTTTCGGTTTTGTGATAAGGCGGATCACAGTAGAACAGCGCCTCCGGTCGGTCATAAACGTGGATAAGGTTTTCAAAATCCTTGTTTTCAATTACTACATTCTGCTGTTTCCGTACTGAGCAACCCATACAGCATACCGTTTCCTTATGTCATCTTCCACATATCCGTTAAGAAACGACGCATCAAATCCTCCGAAAAGTCCGGCAATAAAGCTTCCTGTAACGCCTATTGCTGTACAAATTGATTCTTTCATGTTTCACCTCATTAGCTCAATAATTTCATCCCATAAATAGTTCCGGTTTTATGGCTGCTCCTTGTGTAACCTAATGCAGCAGCATTTTCGATAGAATAAACCAAGTCATTATCGAGATAGAAATTTGCTGTCATGTTTTCTATTTTTACAGTAAGTTTATTTTTTGAGGAATCAAATACACAATCTTTTGTAAATCGATTACTCCAGGAAGTCAGATCATATGTAACATCATATGTTTCCAGAAGACCGTCTCCGAAATCAAATCCAATCCCTTTATATCCGTTATCAACTCTGACAAGAATCCATCCTAAACATGTTCCGTTTTCTGATATTCTCAAAAAGTCAGGGTTAATTGCAAGATTGGTCTGAACATCAATTTCAAGCATTTCTGCATCATTAAACACTACGCCGCCGAAGGTCTGATTCAATCCGCTGAGTGATAATGTTTCATTTTCAGTATCATATGAAGCTGATGAAATTGATTGATTTATAACCGAAAGCACAGGCTTTTCGTCACCGCTGCCGCTGTTGTATCCATAATAGTAACCGAATGTGTTTTTCATAAACTGTGAGAGATTTCTTCCAAGCATTTCATGCGCCTTGTCATTCCAGTGACAGTTATCGGTTGTCCAGTATGATAAATTTCTTTCTCCGATACCGCTGAGAACAAAGTTGTCATATACAGGAATTGAGTATTTTTCGCAAACCTGTTTCATTGCCTTTGATACTTCATAACTTGTAATACCGCTGTTATGAGGGTATTTATTCTGATAATGAGGCGTGATGAATACAATCAGTCTTGTGGGATATTTTTCTTTCAGAGTTTTGCACAAAGCATCATATGAGCCATAAATTGTGCCTGATGTGCTGTCCCCAAAGCTTCCCAAGGGAGTGGAGAAATTCTCGTCATTTACACCGCACATAATAAAAATAATATCTGCTGTGTCATTTATGGAATTTACTTTGCTGCATACATCGGATATTTTATACCCGCTTACGCCGTAGTTATTGTATGAAACAAGTCCAAGAAGTTCTTTTATCCATTGATGATACCCTTTTGTATAGTGGTAATTTTCTTCTGTTAAACTGTCACCGTAAAATGAAGCAGTCAGACCGCTGAAAATCGGTTTTTTTGCTGCATCGACAGCATTCTCTATAGCCGTCTGCCATTCCTCCCGAGCTTTGACGATTTCATTTTCCAGCACCACATAAAGCTGACCGTCCGTTATGCACTCATCAAAGTCAGCGGCAAGGCGTTCGCTGAGAGTGCTGTATGTTCCGGCTGTTTTGGAGGCTGTACGTGCAGCTGTGACTTCTGAAACATATTCAGAGCTTACCACTATCTGTTCTGCAAGCTCCTCGGTACGCCTTTGCAGGTCCTGGGATTCATTGTGAAGCGTTTCCGATTCTTTTTGAAGCTCTGTTGCCTGGGAAAGGGTTTCATTCATCAGAGCAAGCTTTTCCTCAATAACATCTGGAACAGGCAATCCTTCGCCTATGACTGCTTCTTTAACGTAGATTGCAGGCATCTTGTACTTGATTATACGCTCCGAGCCCTTTGAGCCGATGAGTTCAAGGCTCAGCATTCCGGGAATGGCGGTGACAGCTTCGCTGGGATACCATTGGGCAATGATATTGCTGTCTTCTGTGTATGATGTAAGCAAACCCTCGGTCATTTCACCGGTGGCGGCAACTGTCCGCATAGTGAATATGCAGTCTGAAATATCCACATCATTATTGATTGTCGGCAGCACAAAATGAATGCAGTCCGAATGCTTTTCTCCCTGTGTCAGCAGATATTCTATTTGTTTCGTTTGAATGGTCTTTCCCTGTGCTGTAAGTTTTATCATTGAATCATTCCTTTTAAATGTAGTAAGGACAAATAACGCCCTCCATAAATAGTCCCATGCAGCCAAAACTTGAATATTTTTCTTCAAGTTTCATATAATGTTTACAATATTTTTTATTTATATAGCAACTGTTGCGATCTGTAATGTCTTCACATGAAATAATCATATTTAAAACTTAAGCAAAATGTGAACTGTAAACGCAAAGTTGTACATTTTGTTCTGAAATATTATTGACTTTCTATGCGTATTGGTGTATAATTGACAATGTAAACATTATAATTTTAAAATTATTCTATATATTAAGGAGCCACTGTATGTTATATTCAAAGGAAAAACATTCACAAAGCTTATTCAAAATATCATTCTTTCTGATTGTTTCAGCAACAGCACTTATCGGACTATATTTTCATGAACCCTGGTTTGACGAAGCTCAGGCATGGCTGATTGGCAGAGATGCCTCCTTGTACGACATTTTGTTTGTGATTCCACATTATGAGGGACATCCGCCGCTATGGCATCTTATTCTTAAAGCTGTATCACTTCTCGGAATGCCTTACGAATTTTCAATCAAAATGGTGCAGTTCTTCTTTTTTGAATTGTCCATGGTTCTGATTGTATTTTTTGCACCTTTCCGCAATTTTGCAAAAATCCTTATTGCAAGCGGATACTTCTTTCTGTATCAATACTGCGTTTTATCAAGACCCTATGCTATGCTTATGGCAGCGTTATTTATTTGTGCCATGCTGTATAAAAACAGAAACAACCGCCCTTTTACATATGTATTATCACTGCTTTTCATGTGTCTGTGTCATTCCTATGGAATGGCATTGGCGGGAGGGATTGTTCTTGCTGATTTAATTGAAACCATTAAAGCAACACGCCCATGGAATCTGAAAAGTTACTGCATAAAATATAAAAGCAAGCTCTTTTCTTATACAGTTCTGTTTGTTTGTGCGGTTATACTGCTGATGGAAATATTCCCGGCAGATGATGCCTATGCTGCAAATTTGGCTGTAAAAAATGGACCGATTATATCATTTTTGTTATGTTTTCTTATGATTCCATCTGAAAGCATACTGACATCATTATCATCTGATAATAATTCTATGCAGTGTCAGTATTATGATACATATTTATTATCAATAGCAATTATTGTGTCATTTATAATATGGGCTATACTATTTATTTTAAGCTGGAACAGAAAAAA
>JAQXHO010000089.1 GCA_029007315.1 Oscillospiraceae bacterium | reverse complement strand
AAATATCTGCAAAAACTATTATTCATATGTTAGATTATGCTTAGAAAAATCCGGCTGTACTGATAGATTCTTCCATGGTGTCTTTGTCTCACCTTAAGGTTCGACAAACACCACAGAAGAATAAAAAGACGGGATTTTTGTACATTTTCCTATATATATAATAAGGGAGTTGTACACTTTTCCCGTATACTTCTGTTCTTTTGTCTGTGAGTGGAGGAGCGTAAGCGACACCTCCACTCATGGACGAAACTATCATTCCCGCCGGATTCAAATAAAATAATTCAAAGTGCTGTTATTTCTGAAAGATGATTTTATAAGAAAAGAACAGCATTTTTGCTGTATAATCTCAAATAATCAATAACAGAGCAGTAAAAGCACCCATAAACGATATATTTTTTTGTTATGCTTTAAAATCGACCTAACATAATACTAAAAGACATAATAAAATCCAATAAAAATATGAAAGGAGCTTTATGCTATGGAAAATGAAATTATGAGATTCGAAGAGGTTATGTAATTTTTAAGCATTGGCAAAAACACACTATACACTCTTCTAAACAACAGAGAAATTAACGCCTTCAAAATCGGAAAGGTATGGAAAATCCCGAAGAAATCTGTTGAAGAATATATTGATAGGAAGGTGAAAGGAAATGACTAATACTACTTATACAGGCACTGTTAAACCCGTACTAAAATGGGCAGGAGGGAAAACACAGCTTCTCGGACAACTTATATCTTTAATGCCATCAGAGGAGATTACTGCATATTGTGAGCCGTTTCTTGGCGGCGGTGCAATGCTCCTATATATTCAGCCGGAAATTGCTTATGTAAATGATATAAATGCCGGACTTATGAATGTATATAACGTGATAAAATATTTCCCTGAGGCGTTAATTTCTGAACTGAGCGGATATGAAAACACTTCTGAATTCTACTACAAAATCAGAGGACTTGCTCCTCCATATGACCGGTATCAGAATCAGCCGACTTTACAGGCTATACAAGATATGAATTCACAAAATAAGACCATATACGTATGCGAAAATGCTGTGATGATTTGACTTTACGAGGAATAAAGTTTATGCTGTCGAATTGATTACAGCAAAATCATATGGTATCAGCCTGCTCAGTATGATACTTATATGATAATATTTTCAGAACCACAGCAGAATAAACACAAAAATTCAGGGTATCTCGGTTTGAGATACCCTGAAACTATATAAACTTGTCTTATTGTTCATTCGCATTAATATCCGTGATCGCTCATGTAATCATCTACAGCATTCTGGAATTCCTTATCATCGATATAACCGTCATTGTTTGCGTCGTTGTTGCTGTAGTATTTGTCGTTTTTATCGTAATTTCCTGATTTGGAGTGATAATAACGATAATCAGTAAATGATATTACTCCAAAACTATCGTCATATTCTTCGTAAGTTAATACGACGTTTTCTTTATTTTCAAAAGTATAGTTATAAGCAATCTTTGTATAATAATCTTCTCTATCAGGCGAACGTTCAAGACCTGGATAATCGTTTTGCAATATTGGAACGATTGTATTTATTATGCAATCGCTTACAGAGGAATCAAAATGATCATTTACCCTTATGCACCAACTATACAGCTTACCATTTTTAAACGAAAAATCATACCAATATTTATATGGTGCAGTAACAAGATTTAATCTATTATTAGAAGTAACATCTTTTTCAAAATCATAAGTGACATAAGAATCAAGATACGAATTTGAATCAACATAATAATCAATAAAATCACCATCATTACTATTTGGCTCTCCAAATAATTCCAAAAGATCTTCTTTTGACATTCCTGCTTTAATATTGTTAAATATTTTTCCGTTTGTATCGCTGATTGGCGAAAACAGAGGTGTTGTTGTTGCAGCGGTTGTCATTTTTGTAGTTGCTGCAGTGGTTGCCTTTGTCGTGGTTGTGATTTCTGCAGCAGATTCTTCCTTCGTGCTGCTGCCGCTGCAGCCGGTAAGAACACCGCATACCGCCAGAATAAGCGAAAGCGACAGGGCGGTATTCTTTTTCATGAGTTTGCTGAAATTCATTTTCTTGTTCATAAAAACTTCTCCTTAAAAAATATTTTTTAAAAATACTGAAAACGGGTTATCCGCAGAAAGCATTGCCGCCGCACCGCTTAAAATCCCGGTGGCATTTGCTCCCTGTTCCAGTATATTTTTGACAATGGTGCAGACTTTATTAATTTTCTTTTGATGATTTTCATGCTTTATTTGCCTATTGACATATTTCAGTATCTGCTGTTGTTCCTCCTGCGACTCCAGCAGAATTGCAAGCTGAAGCATATATTCCTGCGGGATATCCAGAATCTTCCGATTCAGATGCAGCTCAACATATCCACCGCTGTCTTCCACAAAATCCTGGATGGCGTAAAAAAGATTCGGATCCGGAATAGAAATACGAAAAACACCTTTTTCTATTTTCATACGGCTCTCATCATGTAAAAGTGCGGCAAGGGACTGTTCCCATTTAAAATCAGCCTGAGGATACACAAGTTCTTTTTTCACTTTCAGATTCCGAACCCGCTGCTGTGTAATTCCGAGCTGCTGACTGATTTTATAATCAGAACAGGCATTATAATCAATTACATTACCGCCTTTAATTTTATTGTTTTGTATTAATGCTTCCATGAAAAATTTGAACATTAACAGTTCTGTGTCAGCTTTGGAAATAGTACCAAAGTTTCTGTTGTAAAAATGAGCAGCTAATTCATCAAATGCCTTTTCCTTGTCAAAGGATTTAAATAAATCTGCATAATCGTTATTCATCTTTTTTCTCCTGCCTTAATATGAACTTTTTTCTGCATACTATGTATAATTATAATATATATGTATATATATATACGATATCATATGAACAAAATACTAAATGTGAAAAAGGATATATTTATAAGAATATTCTGAACCTTATTCAGTTGGCAGAGCAGACGCTAAGAATGCAGCAGAATCAAACGGACTTAAACCTCCGGGAAAGTTCGTCGATAAAATTGGAAGTCTGAAAAAACGTCATTGTCTTGTGATAGGAAACCTTGAAGATGATATGGGTGAACTCATGAATAACAGGTTTATTGAGGTTACAATTCCTGATATTTTAAAGTGAAAAAGAGATGTATTCAAAGGATTGCGCTGATGCAGAAGTTCTGGATCCTATAAACAACCGAATAATGAAAGCATATAGCCATATCAGGAGGATATTCATGATATGGCTATCATTTTTTAGATACCTTGCTTGCTTTTTGTGTTGATATGATGTATAATATATATAATTCTAATATATGCAAGGAGGATAATCATGACTGATATGCAGCCTAAAAAGATGATAATACTTGATATCCTTGAAATCTTGAGGAAACATACCGACGAGAACGACAAAAAAACACAGACTGTCGCAGCAGCAGATACAGAACCTGCTGGAAAAAGAATATGGAATGAAAGTTGACCGGAAAACAGTCAGACGCAATCTTTCCAAACTCATTGAATTTGGCTTACCAATAAAGTACCGTGGATCTGAGTTTGAGTGTAATGCTATTACCCGAAACGGCAGAAACGG
>JAQXHO010000088.1 GCA_029007315.1 Oscillospiraceae bacterium | reverse complement strand
AGAACACGCAGCACTTGCTCCTCTCTATCTTGGCATAAAGGCTGTTCTTGTTAAGAGCTTTGCAAGAATACACAGAGCTAATCTTATCAACGCAGGTATCCTTCCGCTCACATTTGTAAATGAAGCTGACTATGACAAGATCAAAGAGGGCGACACACTGGAGCTTCTTGACGTTCGTGAGAAGATTTCTAACGGCGAAACCACTCTTACTCTTACAAACAAGACAACTAACGAGGAAATTCCTGTACTCTGCGAACTCACAGGAAGAGCAAAGGATATTATCCTTGCAGGCGGTCTGCTTGATTATACAAGAGAGAATCTGAAGTAATTTCATATCTTGCTAAGCAGCATTAAACAAATATGAAAGACAATAAAAAGAAGCGCAAAAAGAAACGCAGAAAATTTTCCAAAAGCGACTTTATTGCAGATCTTGTTGAGTTTATTATTGAAGCCCTGTTTGAACTTCTGAACTGACATATATCATGCAAAACAGCTGAAAAATTTCAGCAAAAAGACTTTAGCGATTAACAAAGGAGGAATATTCCCATGGCTAAAATTCAGATGACAACGCCGCTGGTTGAAATGGACGGCGACGAAATGACACGAATCCTGTGGCAGTGGATAAAGGACATCCTGCTGACACCTTATGTTGACCTTAAAACAGAATACTATGACCTGGGTCTGCCATACCGTGAGGAAACAAAGGACCAGGTAACTATTGACAGCGCAGAGGCTACCAAGAAGTACGGCGTTGCTGTAAAGTGCGCTACTATCACTCCCAACGCTGCAAGAATGCCTGAATATAACCTTTCCCAGATGTGGAAAAGCCCTAACGGCACTATCCGTGCAATTTTAGACGGCACTGTATTCCGTACACCTATTCTTGTAAAGGGAATTGAGCCTTACATTCCCACATGGACAAAGCCTATCACAATTGCACGTCACGCTTACGGCGATGTTTACAAGAACACCGAAATGAAGGTTAAGCAGGGCTGCAAGGCTGAACTGGTTGTAACAGATCCCGAGGGCAATGAAACACGTCAGCAAATCTTTGATTTCCAGGATACAGACGGCATTATCCAGGGTCTTCACAACAAGAATAACTCTATCGCAGGTTTTGCAAGAGCTTGCTTTAATTATGGCCTTGATCTCAAGCAGGACGTATGGTTCGCTACAAAGGATACTATTTCCAAGCAGTATGACCACACATTCAAGGATATTTTCCAGGAGATCTATGACGCAGAGTATAAGGAAAAGTTCGAGGCAGCAGGCATTGAGTATTTCTACACACTCATTGACGACGCTGTAGCAAGAGTTATCCGTTCAAACGGCGGCTATATCTGGGCTTGTAAGAACTATGACGGCGACGTTATGTCAGACATGGTTTCCACAGCTTACGGCAGCCTTGCAATGATGACTTCTGTTCTGGTATCTCCCGACGGTATCTATGAATACGAGGCTGCTCACGGTACAGTTCAGCGTCATTACTACAAGTATCAGAAGGGCGAGGAAACCTCCACAAACTCCGTTGCAACTATCTTTGCGTGGAGCGGCGCACTGCGCAAGAGAGGCGAACTTGATAACCTGCCGGAGCTTATGGCATTTGCTGACAAGCTGGAAAAGGCTACAATAGCTACTATCGAGGACGGCATCATGACTGGCGACCTCTATCTCATCTCCAAGCTTGAAAACAAGAAAAAGGTTAACTCCAAGGAATTTCTGGAAGCTATCAATGAAAGACTTGCTGAACTGATGAAGTAATTATTTTATGCAGAAAAATTCTATATCCGAATCTGTTATAAGGCGGCTGCCTAAATATTATCGTTTTCTCTCTGCCCTTGAACGCAAAGGGCAGGAGAGAACTTCTTCCGGTGAACTTGCAGGTCATCTGGGTTTTACAGCCTCACAGATACGCCAGGATCTTGGCTGTTTCGGTGAATTTGGTCAGCAGGGCTACGGCTACAATGTGACTGCACTGAAAAAGCAGCTGAAAGCTATAATCGGTCTTGATGAAAAGCGTCCTGCAATCATTGTGGGCGCCGGTAATCTGGGCAGGGTAATTGCGGCGAATATTGACTTTCCTTCTTTCGGATTCTGTCTTTCGGGAATTTTCGACATTGACAGAAAAATCTGCGGAAAGGAAATTGCCGGATTTGCCGTTAGACACATGGAGGATCTTACGGAATTCTGCCGTGAAAATAGTCCGGTGGTTGCTGCCCTGTGCATACCCGAAGAGGCGGCTCAGAAAACTGCGGAACAGCTAATCAGCCTTGGCATAAAGGGCTTCTGGAATTTCAGCCATTGCGACCTTACAGCAGATAAAGACAGCATCATAGTTGAGAATGTACATTTAGGCGACAGCCTTATGACATTGTCCTACCGTATGCAGTAAAGAAATAATAATCCTGTTTCTGTCCGCTGCGACGGAAGCAGGATTTTTTTTACAGGAGGTAAATTTTATGCAGGATACATCTGCCATTCTTGTATGTGCAGGAAATGCGACCCGTATGCAGGGTCTTAACAAAATTCTTCTGCCGCTGGGTGATGCCACAGTTGCAGGAAATACTATGAAAGCATTTGAAAAATGCGAAAGGATCGCGGAAATTATCATTGTTGCAAGAGAATGCGATCACGCCGCCCTCAGAAACACCGCAGAAGAACTGGGAATAACCAAGCTAAAAACTATTACAGAGGGCGGAAATACACGCCAGGAAAGCGTTATCAAGGGACTTAAACAGGTTTCAGAGGATACAAAGCTTGTGGCAATACATGACGGCGCAAGGCCTCTTGTTAAGCCGCAGCATATTGAAAAGGTCATAAAAGACGCACAGGTTTTCGGCGGTGCCACACTTGGCGTTCCCGTAAAGGATACAATAAAGATCGTAAATGACAGCCTTATTACAGATACGCCCTACAGACCAAACCTTTATATTACGCAGACCCCGCAGGTTTTCAAAAAGAGCGTTTATATGAAGGCTGTGCAATTCGCCCTTGACCATGAACTTGACTTCACAGACGACTGTCAGCTTGCAGAGGCTATCGGCTGCAAGGTTTACATGACTACTGGTGACTATACCAACATAAAGATAACAACACCCGAAGATATTGAAATAGCAGAACTTCTTCTTGCACGGATGAAAAAGGAGGAACAGGCATGAAGCTTCCATACAGAATCGGTCACGGATATGACGTCCACAGGCTTACGGAAAACAGAAAACTGATTTTAGGCGGCGTGGATATTCCCTATGAAAAGGGACTGCTGGGTCATTCTGATGCAGATGTTCTCCTTCACGCAATAGCAGACGCACTTTTAGGGGCGTTGGCACTGGGTGATATAGGAAAGCATTTTCCCGACACTGACCCGAAATATGCAGGTGCGGACAGCTTAAAGCTTCTTTCTCATGTGGCAGGACTTGTAAAGGAAAATGGCTATGCTGTGGGTAACGTTGACGCTACCATACTTTGCCAGAAACCAAAGCTTGCGCCCCATATCGTGACAATGCGTGAGAATATCGCAAAGGCGCTGGGCTGTGACACTGACGCAGTAAGCGTAAAGGCTACCACAGAGGAAAAGCTGGGATTTACAGGCAGCGGAGAGGGAATTGCGGCACACTGCGTGGCACTTGTTATAGCTGACAGGGAAGATTAACTGGCATTATCACTCAGTATTCATTTTATCAAAACAAAAAATATTTGCTTTAATGTTGCAAATCATCTGCCGGAGTGGTATAATGATATTATTAAACTGAAAGAAAGGCAGGATGTATTATGAATGAAAACACAGAGAAAAGCCTGACTACGGAAAAGGAAGAGCATTCCGTTGATATAGGCATATTCGGTGATTCCATAAGCAAGGGTATCATTTTTGAGGAACAGGATCAGAAGTACTGTACCGTTTCCAGAGAGATACGCAGCTGGACGAAGCCTGCCATTCTGCATAATTTCTCAGTCATGGGCTGTACTATCCGCAGAGGAATGGATATCATAAAAAGACATCTTCCTCAGCTGGGCAGTTATGAAAACGTTTTCCTGGAATTCGGCGGAAATGACTGCGATTTTGACTGGCAGGCTGTGTCAGACCACCCGGAGGAAGAGCATTTTCCGAACACTCCTCTTGATGAGTTTGAAGAACTATACACCGAAGCTGTTCTGTCCATACAGGAAAAGGGCGGAAAGCCTGTTCTGCTGACAATGCCGCCCCTTGCACCGGACCGTTATTTCAACTGGATATCAAGAGGAAAAAATGCAGTAAATATACTGAAATGGCTTGGCGGTGTGGATACCATTTACCGCTGGCAGGAAATGTACAGCATGAAAGTCGCTCTTCTTGCACAGAAGCTTTCCGTTCCGCTGGTGGATATACGCAGTGCCTTCCTTTCACAGCACCATTACCGTGACTTCCTGTGTGCTGACGGCATTCACCCAAACCGGAAAGGACATCATCTCATCTATCAGACTATCAGAAAGCAGTATTCGCCCTGCCTTTGAGCTATATATGAATATAACCGCAGTATCCCGGGATATTGCGGTTTTTTGATTGACATTGCAGGAAAATAATGCTATAATGTTTGGTGAATCTATCAGTGAAAGGAAAGCTTTTATGAAAAAGAAGATAACTGCAATTCTGACAGCGGCGGCAATGACTTTCTGCATGGGAACGTATTTTCCTGTTTCTGCGGAAAGCGTTACACTGTCCTGTGCGCCTTTGATCCAGAATATGATAAATATTGAAGTAAAGGACAAAAACGGCAGCTTTGTTGAGGACGCTGATCTCAAAATCATGGACGAAAAGGGAGTATGTGCCGCAAAATTTAAAAGCAACACGGACAATGGTACTATTATGAACCAGTCAGGACTGAAAGTCGTTCCCTATGACGACAATGAAACGCTTGTTAAAACCTCCTTTGACTATGCACTTTCCGCAGTTCCCGCTGATGACAGGATAGTTAAAATATCACAGGAGGGAAGTATATATCTTTCTGATAATGAATCCCGGACAGTTGATATTTATCACTGCAATGACGATGATGTTTCCATTGATTACACACTTGAAGAAGGCAGTATTGCAGTTTACACACACCCTGCTTATCATCTGAAAAGCTCAGACGGCTATGTCATAGTCAATGATGTAAAATACAATTTCAAGAACAGCTTTTCTGCCAGCTCCGGTACAGCTGTATATTCCGTGGGTGAGCTTACAAGTTCATGTGAATTTGGTGCGGAAAACAGCGCAAGAAGTGCAGGCAGCAATATATCCCTTTATCCCGAAGAGGGAACAGGAGAATATTTCAAGGTGCGTATACCGATCACAGACCTTTCTGACAGATTCACAGGCGGCAGACAATATATCCTGCCTGCTGATGAAAATGACAGCGGAAAGGATATTGCCTTTGATATCCTAAATGACGGTGCAGAAAATTTTGCCTGCCTTGCAATTTTCAGCGGTTCATTTGTCAGTGCTGTTATTCCCGACAGTGACGGATATATAGAATTTTACGTTGACAGTGAAACACGCAGCTATACATATGCGATAAAATGTTTATACACATACAGTGATGATGAATACGTGCATTACACATCCCACCGTGACATCGGAACTTTTTATTATGCAGATTTTACAACGGTTACTCTGGAATGCCCCGATTTTCCCGAAACAGGCACTTCCTTTATGAATGTACCTGCCGGAAAGTATACCATAAAAGCTGATTCTCTGCCTGAGGGTTATGTTCTTTCTGAACCGGTTGAGATAAATGTTAAGGATTCGCAGGAGATACAGAATTATACTGTTGTGCTTGAAGATTATGTGGAACCTACAGACCCTGCAGAGCCTGAATCCGGCATCACGGTTTATCCAGAAGATAATATTGTAAATATCATAGTCAAGGATTACAATGGCGAGCTTGTGACAGATGCTGAAATGAAGCTGACAGCCCTGAACAAAATCGCCGCCTTTGACAGCGGAGGTACTCACTTTGAGCAAAACTCAACCACCCATTTCACATGGTATGCAAATGATGATGAGGAAAAGAAAATGTTCATACCCTTTGAACGGTTCAAAGAAGCGGCAGGCATTGACGATGCATTTGGTATGCACACAGAAAACAGCGCTGTCCTGAGCGCATTTACAGGAAGCTATGGCTTTAACTCAGGTCAGACACAGGAGGTCACTCTATATACAAGGGACGAATCTGCACAGAACGAGGTGACACTTTCCCATGGCGTTATGGGACTGTATATCGACCCAAAGTGGGAGCAGAACTCAGCATTCACAGGCTATATGATGATAAACGGCGAGCCTTGTTATATAAATCCATCTGACGGCAGCAGAACATACGGTGAAGTTCAGTATATAGATGTTGGCGAATTTACTGATTCATTTCTAATAGGACTTTGCAAGCCGGGAACTGTTCCTACAAGCGGAAGTTCTGCTTCAAGACCGAATATCTCGGAGGAATCCACTGAATATATCAAAGTTCGCAGGCATTTAAGCGAATTTTCCGATTATTTTTCAGCAGACGGCTCCCTTAACAAGTATGACTATCACATTGACCCAAGAAACAATACAGATACTGCACATTGTATCATTCTAATACAAAGTCAGGGAATGATAAGCGCTGTTATACCCGATGAAGAGGGATATATTGAATTTTATGCAGAGAAGGAAAGTACATTCTGTCTTCTTAGCTGTACAGCAGGATATAAAGCTGCCAATTTTTCAAGCTCATACGGCGTATCGGGCAGCTGCATTGCTTCAGAAGCGCACACAGCAAATTACACCGCCGTAAAACTGCCTGATACCGGCGTAGTGCTTTCGGAAGTTCCTGCCGGAGAATACACACTGTCTTTTTCAAACATAAATGAAGACTACCGAAATCCGGGAGAACTCACTTTCTCAGTTGAGGATATGACAGGCATTCAGACGGTGGAGATAATTCTTCAGCAGAGCTACCCTCTTGGTGATGTTGATGACAACGGCAGAATTGAAATAAATGACGCAAGGCTTGCACTTATGGAATATGCCCGTCTGAGCGCCGGCATGGATTCCTTACTCATTGAGAAACAGAAAACAGCTGCGGATATAAACGGGAATTCCAAAACGGAAATATCAGACGCTGCAAAGATCCTGCAGTACTACGCAAACGTTTCCGCCGGAATGGATCCGCTGTGGTAAAACAAAAAAGCTTTCTGACTGGTGTAATGCCGGAGCAGAAAGCTTTTTATGTATATGGTAATACCGCACAAAGACTGTGCATAAGATGCGCCGTCAGGCGTTCTTTGTGCGGTGTTGCCATAAATTAAACGTTGATATTGCCGGTGTTGAAGTTGCTTGACGCCTCAGTGATCTCACCGCCCAGGAACTTGAACTTTACAAAATGTTCGCCTCTGAAGGTCAGTGAACCGGTCTGGTTAAAGGGTATTTCCTTATATACTACCTTTGTGGTGACAATATGTAGTATCTCGCCCTTCCGGGTACGGAAGATAAGCTCATAGTATTCGTTATAAAGCTTTGATGTACCGCTTGGATCAAGCGTTCTGCGGCGTTCGTCTACCTTCTGTACAAGTGTTACCATTTCTGTTCTCAGCGGATTCTTTCCATTTGAAAATAAACGCATATTTTTCTCTCCTGTAATATAATATTCACGGTTGAATTCCATTTTGTGCCCTGATGTACCTACAGAATCCTGAGCAAAGATCTCATCGAACTTTCTGCGGAAGCGGCTTCTCTTGGAACCCAGTATAACCACCAGGACCAGTACAACTGCTATAGCAATTACTATTATCAGAAAGTCGTTTATAGCATTCTGAAAGGTTGATGTCATATCCATAATCTCTCTGTTGCTCCATTCTCATTTTTTTGCAGATACCATTCCTTCTCTGCACCTATATTTATAGTATACACTATATGAATCATTTTTTCAAGAGATTTTTAGATTTTTCTTTTTATATTTATTAAATCGGAAATTCACAGCAGATTAAACAAAAAGCGGTACTGCATTAAGCAGCACCGCAATTTTTATTGTTCATTATTCAGCACTTTGTGTTGCATGATAATGCCAGAGTGAACCTACTATTTCCTTCAGTGATGGAATGATTTCATCCCACTTCGGTGAAAGGAATGCAGCATCCTTTGCATAGTAGTTCAGCATACCCTGAGCGTCCGCAATGTTGAGAACCGCTGTATCAGTATTTGCGCCTGCCTTGGATTCTGTATCAACATCCGCAAGGAAGTATGCAAGTGTTTCATAATCGCCTTCAGTCTTTGTCAGCGATACAGGCATAAATGCGGCATTCTGTGCGTAGTACGACAGAACAAGCTGAGCATCAGCAATCTTAACCAAGCCGTCTAAGGTTGCGTCACCCTTTACGCCAATGTATACAAGCGACTCAACTTCAAGCTGCTCGCCGTTATAGTAAGGACTTACATAGCCTCTGTAAACGCCGTCATATTCAGCTGTGTTTACAGCAGCTTCATCATTAAACAGCATCTCAGGAGTCAGACCGCCAAAATCAACGTCTGCTGTGATATCAGTTTCTACAAGTGAACCGTCAGAATATCTTGTGTAAAGGATAAGTGACTCAAACAGATCTGTTACGCTGAATTCTCTGTCATCTACTGAGAAGTAGAAGTTAGGTTCAATGGCAACTGCCTTAACTGAACTTGTTACAGCATATACATCTCCGGTGGTTGTGGTGGTGGTTGTAGTTGTTGTAGTGGTTGTTGTGGTAGTTGTGGTGGTTGTTGTTGTCGTGGTGGTTGTTGTTGTCGTGGTTGTCGTTGTTGTCGTTGTGGTCGTGGTCGTGGTGGTTGTTGTTGTTGTCGTCGTCGTGGTTGTCGTGGTGGTCGTGGTGGTGGTTGTTGTTGTCGTCGTGGTTGTCGTGGTTGTCGTCGTTGTTGTTGTGGTTGTGGTAGTAGTTGTGGTGGTTGTGGTTGTTGTGGTGGTAGTTGTAGTAGTTGTTGTAGTGGTTGTAGTGGTTGTTGTAGTGGTTGTTGTGGTAGTGGTTGTCGGATCAGTATCGGTTGTAGTAGTTGTTGTTGTGGTGGTTGTAGTTGTTGTTGTGGTTGTTGTTGTAGTAGTTGTTGTTGTAGTTGTTGTTTCCTCAGGAACTTCAAGGTAAATAGCGCCGTCTACAGTCTTTGCAGCACCGTAATCAAACATATTATTGCCTGAATCATCAAGGAATTCCCACGGAATACGTGAATTATCCTCTGCAACAACATTGAATACATAATATGACTTTCCGTCAGCTGTAACAACAGGAACACCCATCTGCTTCGCCAGAGCTACAGCCTCGTCATAGGACATTTTTGTGTCATAGTTGAATGTGATAATAGAAGCACCGTCGGCAGCCTTTGTTATCTGGTTGTCGCCAACTGCTGAAGCAAATGACATTGCTTCGCCACTTGCCAGCATACTCATAAGCCATGAATAAGCGTCGCCGCTTTCATAATCGGAGAATGACGCAAAGCTGTTGAATGCTTCATCAATCTTCATCTTGCCTCGTACACCCTGAGAACCAAGATAATCGTTGAATATTCTGAGTGTTACCTGAACATGACCTGCATCCCATGCAGCCTGATCATAGTAGTTTTCTGAGATAACCAGCTGAACAACATCATCATATTCAGGTGCAGGATCAGCAAGAATGTTTACATAGCCGACTCTTTCAAGTGAAAGTCCGCCGTACTTGTAAATATTCTGCTCATTCTTATTAAGCCATTCCCAGTCTGCATAATTGGTGTCAAGATAAACAGGGAACGGATAGTACTTCACACCGTTTTCATCAGTCTGGACCTCAATGCCGTACATTGCAGCTGTCATTTCAACTGTTTCCTTGTCGGCAATCTGATATTTTACGCCAAAGATAAGCTCTCCGTCCTTGAATACGTCGTGGCTCAGTTCCTTAACGTTGCTTATGAATTCAAGATTGTCTGCAACATACCATACTTCATAGTTTGGTGTTGCCTTATACTGGAAGTCTTCTGTTTCGATAAAGTCAGTTTCAATATAAGGTGTAGCAATTGCCTTTAATGCGTCGCTGAGTATGTACTTGCCGCGGATACCCAGTGTAGGCTCGGTTGCATTGAACGCCATAAGACCAATGTTTGCAGCCTCTGCGTCAGCCGCACCCGGTGCTATATACTTGCTGCCGTCTGCTGCCATACCGCCCATCTGAACATAAAGATCAGTAGGCTTTACAGGCGGATCTGCCAGAATATAAACAGAACCTGTATCCATTATTTTAAGGCCTTCAGGATAAACGTTGTGTTCATCAGGAGCAAGCCATTCCCAGTCTGCATACTTTGTATCAAAGCCGATCTCGAATTCATAGTACCATGTACCGTCATCGCCCTGTACCGGCTCGATGCCATATTTGTTTGCAACGGTTTTTACTGTTGCTGCGTCTGCAACTTCATATACAGCGCCGAATGCCATTTCGCCGTTCTTGAATACGTCCTTGGCAAGGCTGCTGCTGTTTGTCGCAAATTCTGTATTCTGTGCAGAAACCATCCAGTCCCAGCCGCTTGACTGCAGGTCTTCACACTCAACCCATTCGCCGTCATCAGAAAGCCACGGTGTAACGATTTCTGCAAGTGCCGGGCTGAGATTATATTTGCCTCGGATAGCCTGTACACGCTCATCAGCGTTATGTACGATCATACCCAGATATGCAGCGTCTGCACCGGAAGCACCGGGAGCAATGTACTTATTGCCGTCTGCTGCCATACCGCCCATTTCAATGTACAGACCTTTATACTGTGTTGTTGTGGTAGTAGTTGTGGTGGTTGCTGTGGTTGTGGTTGTGGTTGCTGCTGCTTCTACAACTACATTGAGGTAGCCTGTCTGGAATTCAGCAGCGCCTGTTTCAAAGTAGTTTGATTCATCTTCCAGAACCCATTCCCATTCCTTGAAGTTAGTGTCAGGTGATACAGGGAATGCGTAATATGTACGTCCATCCTCTGTCTTCTGAGGTGCAAGATTGTACTTCTCTGCAACAGACTTTACCTTTGCTGCGTCTGCAACTGCATAGCAGGCATAGAAAAGAAGTTCGCCGTCCTTTGCATAGTTCTTTTCTGCAAAGTCCTTTTTACCGCAGGCAAAGATCAGATCGTCTATTGTAACAAGACAGTCACCTGTAAGCAGAGTACTGTATGCTTCAATATAATCTGTCTGGTCAGCCGGGAAAGGAGTCAGAATCTCTGACAGTGCAGGGCTGAGAACATACTTGCCCTTAAACGCTGTTACAGGATCCTTTGCATTGTATACTACCAGACCTAATCCTGCAAATTCTTCACCGTCTGCTCCGGCATTTACATACTCATCAACGCAGTCATAGCCGCTTCCGCCTCTGCCGCATATCTCAAACTGAACTCCGCTGCCTGTTCTTCTGGTTGTGGTGGTTATCGGAGTTGTATTGATGGTTGTGGTGGTTGTGGTGGTGGACTGATCGTCTGAATCAGTTGTTGTTGAAGCTTTAGTAGTTGTTGTGGTTGCTATAGTAGTTGTTGTTGTGGTGGTGGTTGTAGTAGTTGTTGTGGTGGTGGTTTCAATATCCTTTGTAGGCACTACAACCTTAATGGAGCCGTCAACTGTTGCCACGTTAAAATCAACGTCAACATCACTTGAAGCATAAGCGTCAGTAAGGGTGATCGGGAATTCAAATACGGTATTTTCGCCCTCCACTACGCCGGTTATCTTATATGCCTCTGCAGCATTGACAACCCATTTTGAATCCGCAATTTTAAGTGAAAGCGTCAGGATCGTTTCATCAGCTGCTGTTGATGTAAATAATTCATCATAATCAGCAACATACAGCCATTTATAAGTGTTTGCGTCAAAGTTTTCTCCGGATGACACTGCATTAGCAAATGCGTCGCCTGCTGTTGCTGTTACATCAGATACCAGCTTATAGCTCTGGGTCTGATAATCATATATATTCAGGCGTCCTCCGTTTACTGCTTCTGCCTTTGTTCCGTCGATGCTGTCAACCTTGACAGTAAGATCTACTGTTTCACCCGGCGCACCTACTGCATTACCTACGGTAAAGGTTACAGTTTCAGCTGCTGACGAACTCAGGCACAGTCCGGCAGTCATAGTTGAAACGGCCGTACAGCAAGCTGTCAGAACAGAAAGCACTTTTTTCAACTTCATTTCATATTCTTCCTTTCCATTATCATTTTTGCGCATTGTTTTCATACAGTCTGCGCTGGTTCAAAAGCAGCCTCCTGCAATTGAAGCTTCAGACTGCATTCTTTATCCGCTTTGGCTTTGTTCCTCCAAACCACTGCTCCTGCCTGCAAAGCAGTGATTTCAGCCTTAAACCGCATCTGATTCAGAGCTATACCGAACAAAAGCCTAAACATACATTTATTATATCAAATACAACTGCAAAATGCAATAGATATTTTAAAATATTTTTCAAAAAGTTAGTAAATTGCACCGTTTATACAATTGTGTGGACAAATATTTGTTCTGTTTTATGTACAAATTTTAACGCAACACATAATTTCATTTCACATTCGTCACTTTACACTAAAAAAACATTATTTTTTAAGTCATAATACAGAAATATTCCCGCTAATTTCCCACAAATCCATGGGCTCCATTCAGTACAAGCCGGAACAGAAGCTTATGTACATCTTCCGGACGCATTATTTCATCATTAAGAAGCCACTTGTCAAGCACAGCCACGCAGCCGTTACAGAAAAATATCTCTGCCAGCTCCACATTATTATGATTATATTATACTTTATCAGAACAAAAAAATCAATACAGCTTTATAAACAAGGCTCTGACACGCCGGTATCAGAGCCTTAAAGATATTATTCCGTTCTTTTTCTTATTACAGAGCCTGTTGGAAATTCCTCACTGCAGGGAAACTTTATTTTCATCATAGCGTGATTGGCGGTTTCGATAAGCTCACCGTCACCGTTATAAAGCTGTGAATTAAGTGAAATTTCAAAGGGTTTTCTTCCCGGTGCAAGGATCTCTATTACATCATCTGCAAAAAATCTGTTTCTCTGGGTGCCATAGACAAACCCATCTCTGCATTCATCAACAACGCCGATAACATCGGAAGCCTTCAGATAGCTGTTGTCCTCATATCTCTGGCAGTCCTTCGGGTGGCCGAAGAAAAATCCTGTACAGTAGTCACGGTGACTTACATGGTACACCTCATCATGCACCCACTGAGGAAGAGGTTTTCCTTCCATGCAGGCGTCAACTGCACATCTGTAGGCATTTGCCGCAACGGAAACATAGTAAGCAGATTTTGCTCTGCCTTCGATTTTAAGACTTGTAACGCCTGCTTCTATAAGCTCGGGGATATAGTCTATCATGCACAGGTCCTTGGCATTCATTATATATGTTCCGGAGTCATCTTCCTCAACAGGGAAAAACTGTCCCGGTCTTGTTTCCTCCATAAGATGATATTTCCACCGGCATGGCTGGGCGCAGGCACCTCTGTTGGCGTCACGTCCTGTAAGGTAAGCGGACAGAAGGCATCTTCCGGAAAAGGAAACGCACATTGCACCATGCACAAAAACCTCTATTTCCAGATTCTCCGGTATATTCCGTCTGATTTCAGCAATATCTTTAAGAGAAAGCTCTCTTGCAAGCACTACTCTGCGGACGCCCATATCATAGAGGGTATTTGCGGCAGCGTAATTCACGATACCGGTCTGTGTTGACATATGGATCTCCATATCCGGAGCATACTTTCTTATCATGGAAAGAAGTCCCAGGTCTGCTGTTATAAGAGCGTCAACTCCTGCTTCCCGGGCGTCTGCCAGAAAGCCGGGAAAAAGGTCCAGCTCATGATTTCTCGGAAGGGTATTGCAGGTAAGATAGACCTTAACGCCCTTTGAGTGGGCGTAATTCACCGCACTGCAAAGCTGTTCTCTGTCAAAGCCGGCTGCTGCGGCTCTCATGGAAAACTGTTTTCCTCCTGTATACACCGCATCTGCGCCGAAATCAACAGCTGCCTTCAGTCTTTCCCAGTCGCCTGCCGGCACAAGCACTTCCGGAGCTTTTCTGCTGATATTTACCATATATTACCGTTCACCGCCTGTGCTGTTGTTGTAGTAGTTTCTCCGGTATTCAGACTGGTTCCTACGCCTACTTCAACTGCTGTTGTAGTTTCCTCAGGTTTTGTTGCCAGAGGTTCTGTAGCTGTATACTGATTTCCCTCAACCTTCTTTATCCATGCTTCATGTTCCTGGAGGGTTCTGGAGAAGTAGGTTTCCTTTGTATTCAGATTGGAATAGAAGTAGTAGTAATCAGTGGAGGCAGGATAAAGAGCCGCCTGGATTGCGTCATAGCCTGGATTGCATATTGCACCTGCCGGCAGACCATTGCAGACATATGTATCATAGCCGTCGAACATTTCCTGATTGTAAGCGTCGATATGAGGCTTAATAACGTCCTCCACGTAGTTTCCAGTAGGGTCTGACTGGAGCTTCGGATATTTATCGGGATTGTTAAGACGATTCCAGAAAACTGAGGAAATACGGGTCATCTGGTCAAGAGAGCCTGATTCTCTCTGTATCATTGAAGCAAGAGTAATTGTTTCATCAAGTGAAATATTCAGCTCTTCCATACGTGCATAGTCACGTTCGGTTATCTTGCTGTTGAAGTTTCGCAGTATCTTCTGGCACACAAGCTTAACGTCCATATTTGTATAGAACTGATATGTATCCGGAAACAAATAGCCTTCCATTTTATAAAACTTTTCACTTGTAAAGCTGGGCAGATGCTCTTCATAGGCAAGACCGCACTTTGAGTTGTTGTTGAAATAGTCAATGAATTCCTCTGCGTCACATACGCCCTGTTCTTCCAGAAGATCGGCGGCTTCCACAAGGGTAATGCCCTCTGGAAAGGCAATATTCACCACGTCTTCACTGCCCAGTGAAGGAGAAGCAAGATTTTCAAAAATGGTATCATACGCCATATCGGGACGAAGCTCATGGTCACCGGCGGTAAATTTAGCGTCCTTGCCGCTGAGTCCGGCAAATATCTTGAAAAGCTTAGGATATGTTATGATGCCTTCCTTTTCCAGGATCTCAGCGATCTCCTCTGTATCAGAGCCTGTGGGAATGGTAACGATCTTTGTGGTGTTATCGTTATTGATACCCAGAACATCTCTTCCGTATGTAATTATGATAAGGGCAAGAAGTATGGAAACACCCAGTATGAAAACTGTAAGGATAATTGAACGCAGCGCTCTCATGCCTTTTCTGTTCTTTTTCTTCTTTCCCTTGGTGTTTGCCGTTGTTTTGCGCTTGTGAACATGAGTCTGGCTGATGCCGTCCAGATCATCATAGAGAGAGTCTTCCTCCGCAGTACGCTTTACGCTTACCGGTGCAGCCGCAGGCTTTGCCGCCTTATGAATGGTGGTTTTCTCCTCCAGCGCTTCTTCCGCAATGGGTTCTGATTCCATGGTTTCAGAAACCGCTTCATGAGTTTCGGGTTCTTTTCTGATTTCCGGCTCGTCAAGGACAGCCTCATGCCATACCGATTCCGTTTCAGCCTGTCTGCCTGCTGTAAAGGGACTCTGGCTTTTATCTTCCTTAGGCTTAGGTTCGCCGGATGTTTCCGAAAGAATTTGCCTAAGCAGTTTATCACTGCTGTTCTGATTATTATTTTCCATACAGTACCTCCGCTGTTTTTTCAGTTATAAGTCCATCAAGTTTTATATCCGTTTCCTCTTCCGGCACCTTAGCTGTTATAAATCTCTCTGCACATAATCCCATGCAAATAATATTGGATTGACAGCTCAGAAATCTGTCATAATAGCCGCCGCCGTAGCCAAGCCTTGCGCCTTTTCTGTCAAAGGCAAGTCCAGGAACAAGGCAGAGAATATTTCCGCTGTGAAACTCTGCTTCTTTACAATATGATTTCGGTTCGGGAATGCCGTAGGCACCCTCGGTGCAATCGTCAAAGCTTTCTATTATAAAGAAAGACATTTTATGGTCCGGAAGGCATCTGGGAACTGCTGTAAGCTTTCCTTCTTTCCATGCACGGCGGAGAATATTCCTTGTATCCGGTTCATCGCCCACTGAAATAAAGGTAAGT
>JAQXHO010000087.1 GCA_029007315.1 Oscillospiraceae bacterium | reverse complement strand
TCAGTCTTGGTTGTTGCCTTGACTGTAATTTTATTTTAACACGTAATTCTGAAAAGCAGAAGGTACGGGGAATCCCCCCTCTTTTACGGTGTTTAGCCAAAAAAACAGTATATTTTTGCTTGATAAATAATATAAAACAGCCTGTTTTTGCCGAAATTACGGGAAAAAGAATAGGGGGTACTATGAGTCCCCCCATTTCAGAAAATTTTTTGTAATCAATCTAAAAAACACTGTTTTACGTTTATTTGTCAGTCCAATAAATGGTTAAAATACAGTATGGGGGTACTGTCGATCCCCCCTTCGCATAGTTTTATTCTGTATATAGCCATAAACAACTGTTTTTATTGTGCTTTTGTAAGCGTAAAACAGGCATTTATCGGCTCTTATATAAAAAATGAGGGTACTGTCGATCCCCCCTTCACATAGTTTTATTCTGTATATAGCCATAAACAACTGTTTTATTGTGATTTTATAAACGTAAAACGGGCATTTATCGGCTTATATATAAAAATGGGGGTACTGTCGATCCCCCCTTCGCATAATTTTAGACTGTATATTGCCATAAGCCGCTGTTTTTATTGTGCTTCTATCAACGTAACACAAGCATTTATCGGCTTATATATAAAAAATGAGGGTACTCTCAGTACCCCCATTTCAGACTACATCTCTATTTCATTTCCTGCTTCATCAAATCCCTCTACCAGATTTGTAAGCGGAACTCCATTAGCTTCTACAATTTTTCTGTTAACTTGAGATACAGTCAGCATATACCATGTATCCAGTGCATATCTGTAGAGCATCATATTATATCCGTTTTCAAATTTTGACGGTGATTTTTCGATATATTCATAACTTACCTTCGGCGGAAGATGAAGCGCAATGCAGACAACAATAATACTTTCAATCTGAAATCTTTTATCTGAGTTATTTCTCAGGTCTTTTATTGTGTCTTCTGATAAACCCGTAGCATCTGCCAGTTTTGGTATCGTGTATCTCCTTTCACTCATTAAGCGTTTTGTCATTTCATTAAAAGATTCCGTAAGTTTTGCTTCATCTCTAATTCTTTTTTTCAGCATTTTTTCCAGTGCTTTTCCTTCCGCTGTTGCAGGAGAACTGCCGTCACGAAGCATATACCTGGGTTTTCTCGTAACTGAGGACTTATCTCTGTACAGTACTCCTCCGCTCGACCTTATAATTTTGTTGATGTATGTATTTTTGAATACAAGACAGCATTCAGACATATGCGTTTTTGCCTTTTCAGTCAGATGCGGATTTCCAAAGTAATCATAACAGATATATTCTGATGTATTCAGACAGTAATGACCTTCCACATATATGAATTGTCCTGTATCAAGAATTCTTCTGAATTCCGGATTTGACATATATTCCTTTATACCATCCGATTCATTAATGGTATAGCTTTCATTTTTATCAAGTCCGGAAATATGGTTCGGGATCGGTTTCTTTCCTGCATACTGTGAAAATCCGCCAAATTCTTTATATCCAAAATCAATCAGTCTTCTTCTGCCCCATGATTTAGGAACAAAAAAGTAACTGCAAAAGTCATCTAAGATTTTTTCTAATGTCTTAATATCATGGTTGTTATCGTACTGTTGAAACAATAACTCAGCAATTTTTTTACCCGGTATATCCTGTATGAATAAATATGCCGGCAATGTATTTGCATGAATTTCCATTAGTGCATAGGGATCCAGATTTTCATTGTCAAATTCATTTTTCCTGCAGAGATATGATGAATAATCATGCCCGTGCATCTTTTGGAGCATCAGATAAGGAAAGCAAAGTTCATGATGTGTAAATTCATGCATTATCGTTGCACATAGCTGGGTGAAATTTCCTATGATATCTTTGTTTACAATTATCGTACCGGGATAAACTATTTTTTCTTTTGTTCCTCCTGTGGTGGGACTGTAAAGTTTAGTATATCCGATATTAAAATAATACTCACCCATTACATCACTTTCTGAAAATACACCGAAGCCAAATGATATACCCGACTTTTCTAAGATATCCGTTACAACCAGAGGAATCATGGAGTCTATCTGATCCGGTATATATCTTAACAGAATCTTTTTCGCCATCATAATATAGTCATCTGCATTTCTGAAAACAGGAAGCAAAAATTTATTCATGCGTAATGAAAATGGGTATTTCTTCAAAAGTGAATCCTTTTCATCGATTATTACTCCTGCGAAATGACATTCAAGATGACAAGGCAGAAAATTAAACTCATATCGCAATCTGTACTGTTTTTCTACCGTTATATCTGTATTCAATACCTCACAGCCGGGCTTGACAAGATGCAGTTTTATCCTTGTATCTGCCAGTATATCGACATAGAAATCTTCCATTTTCTGGTCAAATACAGACTCCGGCCGTATGATTCTGCACCTGTTCACCCATGCATTTGACAATTTCCAGCCTGTACATAAATCTTCTGAGTAAAATTCTTCATAATGGTTAAAAACATACGAGGTCAGATCTGTCGTAAAATTTCTATGAAACACTTTTGTAATGACGTCAATCACAGTATATGGTTTCAGATTGTTGATTCTCTGATTAAGAAGTGCATTTTTTTCATCTTCCGTAAACTCTATCCTCTTATACGGATCAATTGCATGAGGACTTTTTGTAAGAAATGTGTCCATAGTATCCCTCCAAGTCAAATTTTTCCAATAGCAAAAAACTCCTTGTCAGTATTGTATCACATTATTTTGCATTTGTAAAGACTTGACAAATGTATTTTTTTGTGGTATAATACAGCTAACATATCACGAAAGGATTTGTCGCTATGGAAATTAAACATAACAGAAACAAAGGCAGACAGCGAATGGACGAACCCTCATCCGAAAAAACAGGAATAATTGACCTTCATACCAACCGGGAAATTGAAATTAAAAAAACAATTCCGACTGTATGCAGACAGATAAGGTATTACAGAGAGCTTTGTAATATTGAACAGAAAGAACTTGCAAGAAGACTTGGTATTAATGCGAATGCTGTCAGCAACTGGGAAAACGGACGTGCAAGACCGGATATCAGTTTACTGCCTGCAATATGCAGAAGCCTTAACATTTCCCTGTATATGCTTTTAGATGTTGAGAATCCAATAGATACATATACAGCAAGTGAACAATTGCTGATTGATGATTTCAGGTCATTAAATGACGGACACAAATATGCCGTAAATGAACTGATACAGTCTTTGAAGACCGTTGAAATGGCACAGCAGCAAAGAGAAATTGTGAAATTAACCTATTTTGAAAGATCGCTTGCTGCCGGCATAGGTGATCCTACTGAATTTATGGATAATGGTGAACCGATGTATCTGTACGCAAACCCTGCAGCTAATAAGGCAGACTGCGTATTTACTGTAAACGGCGACAGTATGGAGCCTGAATTTACAAACGGAAACATGGTATATGTTCAGCGTTTTCCAAGATGCGGCGAATTACAGCCCGGCGAAATTGGCGCATTTATCGTCAGAAACGAAACATACATCAAAGTATATGAGAAAGACGGTTTACATTCTCTGAACAAACAATATAAGACAATGAGATTTACAGAGGAAGACAGCGTTTATCTTATCGGCCGTGTTGTCGGCATCGTGGAATATGAAGACCTGGCACGAAATGACGATATTGAACGATATAAGAGAATATTTGAATCTGCTGAAAACTGATATACATAATGGAGGTCCGGATATGGATAAAATACGGATGCAGCGTGTTTATGTAAAAGTAAACTCTGATTTTGACGCTACCGGATATATGCAGCCTAAAACAATCACCTGGTCTGACGGACGAAGATTTATAATTGACGCAGTCAAGGATTATCGTCCCGCAGGAAATAACCATGACAGCAGAAACTGTGACTGCTACACAATTGTAATCAATGGAAAAACGAAATATCTGTTCTTTGAAAGGGCAAGCTGTTATCAGCGAAGTGCATTCGGTCGGTGGTATGTAGAGTGTCCTCAGAAAGACTGAGATTATTGGCTAAAGAGGGAAAGCTGTGGAAAAGGTATATATTGCAATCGACCTGAAGTCTTTTTATGCTTCTGTAGAATGCGCTGAACGAAATCTTGATCCGCTGACAACAAACCTTGTTGTTGCTGATGAAAGCAGAACCGAAAAGACTATCTGTCTTGCGGTAACACCTTCCCTGAAAGCCTATGGTATACCCGGACGTGCCAGGCTTTTTGAGGTCATACAAGCTGTTAATGACATCAATCAAAAACGGTTCAGTGCTGCTTTAAAACAAGGTATTCTGCCAAAGGACGAAAACGGAAGGTATCAATTCAGCTCTGCTTCTTTCGATGCAGATACACTTGCCGCCGATCCGTCTTTGCAGCTGTCCTTTATCACAGCGCCGCCGCAGATGAAAAAATATGAGGAAATCAGCACAAAGATTTTTTCAATCTATATGCGGTATATATCTGCGGAAGATATTCATGTATATTCAATTGACGAGTGTTTCATTGATGTCACCGGATATCTGGATACTTACCACATGACGGCACACGAGCTTGCCATGACAATGATCCGTGAAGTTCTTTATGAAACAAGAATTACGGCAACTGCCGGAATTGGCACTAATCTTTATCTTGCCAAAGTTGCAATGGATATTGTTGCAAAACACGTTCCGGCTGATAAAGACGGTGTAAGAATTGCTGAACTGAATGAAAAGTCCTACAGAGAACTTCTCTGGTGTCATACCCCTTTAACAGACTTCTGGGGCTTCGGCACGGGAACTGCAAAGCGTATGGCTGAGCTGAACTGCCATACAATGGGTGATATTGCAAGGCTCAGCACTCAGAATGAGGCTATGATCTACAAAGCACTGGGCGTCAAGGCTGAAATTATTATTGATCACGCATGGGGCTGGGAACCGACAGAAATTGCTGACATTAAGGCATATCGTCCGGCAAGCAGTTCCCTGTCCTCCGGTCAGGTGCTGAAAGAACCCTATGATACAAAGCTTGGAATGCTTATCGTGCGGGAAATGACAGAACTGCTGGCACTTGATTTGGTGCGGAAAGGTGTCGTTACCAGAAAGCTGACTCTGACAATTGGATATGACATAACTTCACTTTCAATTGCAAAGCGTGGAAAAACATCGAAAGAAAATGTATATATAGTTGTGAAAACAGGACTTATCTTCAAGGGTGAGGTCAAAAAGGATCCCTATGGCAGACCGGTTCCAAAGCACGCCCACGGCACAGGCACCATTGATCACTGGACTTCTTCCACAAAGCTGATTGTAGACTGCATGATGAATCTCTATGACCGCATTATTGATCCCGATCTTATGATTCGCCGTGTCACGATTTGTGCCTGTGACATCATATCTGAAAATGCTATTCCGGAGGAAGAATCTGTGCAGCTTGATTTTTTCACCGATTACAGTGCTTTAGAAAAACAAAAAGCAGCAGAACGTGCCAAAGAGGAAAAGGAACGAGCTTTGCAAAAGGCTACTCTGATGCTGCAAAGCAAGTATGGAAAGAATGCTGTTCTGAAAGGAATGAACCTGATGCAGGGAGCTATGACAATTGAAAGAAACGGACAGATTGGCGGACACAGCGCCGGAGGTGAACAGAAATGAATGAATGTATGAATAATAATAAACCGAATGCAAGAGTTGTTTATGCGGATATTATAGACCTGCCGCATTGGAAATCGCCTGTCAGAGCGCCTATGACAGCGCACGAAAGAGCAGCTCAATTCTCCTCATTTAAAGCATTGGACGGCTACGAGGATATGGTTTATGAGGAGGCAAGAGAGGTTGGTGTGCAGGCTGATTTATCCGAAACTGAGATGGAAGTATTGAACCGGAAACTCGGTCTGATAGCCGATGTATTAGAAAATGGGCATCATCCTGTACTTAAATTTACATATTTTATCGATGATATTGCTAAAACAGGCGGTTCTTATGTCTGCATTACTGAAAGAGTGCGAAAAGTGGATAATGTAAACCGTAAGATTCAGCTATATAAGACTGTGGGACTAAGTAAAAGTTATATGGAGCTTGATATGGATAAAATTAAGGATATTTCCGGCGATCTTGTGGATTATATTGAGTGAGTATCTTTTGGGATATGTGAAACTCTGATGGATCCTTCGTGAAGACTATTGAAATTATTCCATTCTAATGCTATAATGAATAAAAAGAACTTAGAAGGCAATATTATGGCCTTTGAACATATTATTACAGTCTGCGAACATATTACTAAGCAGATGTATGGTCAGGATTGTGATAATGAAGATATAGACACGCCTCAGATTCAGATAAGCCCGGAACAGCTTAATATTGTGCTTGGCAGAAGAAACGAAGGTGACACATATCCTGAACAGTACATTGACAGGAAGGCATGGCAGCCATTCTTAGAGGCAGGATATACTGAGTGGCTCAAGACGAGAGTGCTGTATAAAGAAACACTTTGATATAACGGCTCTGCGGAGATTGCTCTGCAGAGCCTGATTTTTTGTTGATAAACACTTGAAAATATTTGTTTTTTCTGGTATAATGATTGTATTGAAAAAAAGTTTATTGGAAATTATCCGTGACACCTTGAAAGAGACCACAATTGTTGGTGTTTCCACCGACCAAGTTACCGACCAAGATGAGCCTGTCAATAGAAAATATGAATTATACACACAGTATGACGAATTTATCGGGATGATTTAAAAATGAATACTTATAAAATAAAATCCCATGTTAATACGGAAATTACACTTTTTGATCTTTTTGCCGCACAAACTTACCGCACACCCAAAATAGTAACTGAGATTCACGTTTTTAAA
>JAQXHO010000086.1 GCA_029007315.1 Oscillospiraceae bacterium | reverse complement strand
TCATACCAGTTGTGGTGATATGTAATGTACAGACCCTCTGTTGTGCCTTCGCTCAGACCCAGAAGGTTGCACTTTCCGTTATCCCAGAAGTGGTTGTATGAGAATGTTACATAGGTTGACTTTTTGCAGTCCAGTGCGCCGTCACCCTTAGCCTGGTCAGCGTCGCTGCCTGCCAGACCGTAGAACATATCGCAGTTATGTACCCAGATGTGGTCATTGCCCTGCTGGAGAGTGATGTTATCGCCCTCGCTGCTGTCAACCAGCATTATGCCGATATTTCTGATTTCACAGTTGGACATATTCTTGACCTTTATGCCGAATCCGGAAACTACAGCGTCATTGCCTATACCTTCAAGGGTAATTGCGCCAACGCCCTTTCCGCCGCCGTCAATTGTAAGGTCGCCGCCCATTGATGCAACGCCCTTTGGATCGGTTACTGTGCCGATGATACGGATAGCAATAGGTGTGCTGTCATAGCCCTTCTTGTATGCGTTCAGAATTTCCTGAATACCGGTAACAGTTGTCTTTGTACCCTTTGAATCTGTTGCAACATCCATTGTAACTGAATCCTTGGTTGCTTCTGTTACATAGAGAACTTTTGCGCCTGCTTTAAGAGTACCGTCTGCATTGTAAGCACCCAGAGCCTTGCTGTCGCTGTAAAATGCAAAACCTGTTCTGTCATGTGCCACGGAAGTAACAGCAGTTTCAGCAGCTGCGGAAGTCATCTCAGAACCGCTCTTTGTCGGAACGATTTTCAGAGTGTGGTTGCCTGCCTTGATGCCCACTGCGTCAGCACGGAAAGAACCGTTCTTGTACTGGCGTATAAGCATGGAATCCAGCTGAACGCCGTCGCAGTAAACATTATAGCCGTCTGCGCCGTCTACCGGAGCCCAGATTGCATAAGCAGCTTCCTCATAACCCTTTGATTCAATTACGGAAACTGAGCTGCCGGCTTCAACAATCGGCATTACCGCAGCAGGAGCAGATGAGATGTCAGAGCTGTCAAAAGCCTGAACATTCATTGCAGCCATAGTAGATGCCAGCGTGCTTGCTGCCATTACAGCAGCAAATGTTCTTCTTGCGTATTTCCTAATTTCCATTGGTTTAACCTCCTATTTATAAAACCAATTTTTTCCTCGGCAGATGTCCGGCAAAAAAAGCCGAACCTCTACAGTTTAATTATAATACCGTTATTTTTTTTTGTCAACCGCAATTTTTCACAAATATATATCCGACATTTGTACCGTTTGCACAAAAAACACTGCAAATGTTGGTTGAAATGACCACTATTCAGTTTTGAGTTTTCTTTAGCTATGACAAAATGGTTACAAAAAAGAACTATGGAAATATGTTGTCGAAAACGGTTGACAAAATAGTTTGCGTAATATATAATTATAATAATGTATGTATAAAGGTAAATCCTTGAAGCTTTGCCGCTTCCGGTGTTTTTAACGGAAAGCGGCTATAATAAAGAAAGAATAATTGAGTGAATGAAAGGATGATCGTTTTGAACGAAAACAACAATCAGCAGTATGGAAAACGAAGCGGAACAGCTTCTGCTTCAAGACCTTCCAAGGAAGAGCTTCACAGACAGATGCAGCAGTCTTTGTCCGGTTCGCAGAAAAAAAGTCAGGCGGCACCGGTGCGCAGAGGGTCTGCAAGCAGCAAAAGTGTATCCCAGCTTTCCGGGGAACAGAATGCCTCACAGGAAAGAAGGCGTCCTGCACCTCAGAGAAATGCAAATCAGCCCAGAACTGCCGCTGATGAAAAAATAGAAAAAATGCGCAGAATAAAGGAATCAATGAATTCTGTGGACAGCCCTTCCGGAAAAACAAGAAGACAGTCTGCACCTTCGTCAACTGCCGCTGAGGCTCAGAAGTATGTACAGCGTCAGTCAGCGCCGAAGAGGAGAAGCCGCAGCGTATCAGATACTTACGACTATGAAATTCCAAGGGATTACAGCCAGAAGAAAAATTACTATAATGCCCAGGCTGCCGCAGAAAGAAAGAGCAAAGTGGGTATAATAACCGTATTTGCTGTTATCATGGTAATTGTTTCCATTTATTTTGTGGGAATGATAATGTGCAGCAAGGGATTCATGCCTAACACCTATATGAACGGTATTGATATCAGCGGTATGACCATGGACGAGGCGCAACAAGCTGTTATACATGAAGGCGAAGTTCAGGGCATTACATTTGTAAAGAAAAACGGCGAAGAAGTGAATTTCAACGGAGAAGAGTTCGGTTCTGCAATTACTCTTGCTGATGATACGGCATTTAAAGAGGCAGCGTCTCAGAATACTTTCCTCTGGTTTACTCATTATTTTGGAAAATCCGAATATGAAACAAAGCTTATAAATACCTATGACGAAAACAAGCTGGAAAATCTTATCAGCACATACAAATGGGGCAGTGCGCCTCCTACAGACGCATATCTTCAGAAGCAGACTGACGGAACATATGTGGTTGTTCCAGAGGACGACGGAGATATGATCGACGTGGACGTGCTTGTGGAATACGCTCTTGAACAGGTAAGAGGCGGAAATACCGTGATTTCTCTGGAAGATTGTGACTGTTATCTTAAAGCTGAGGTTACAGCAGTGAGCCTTCAGGCGGCTTGTGAGGAAGCAAATTCCATGTCTGGTCTTACAATTACATATGATTTCGAAGACCGTGAAGAGGTTCTTGACTCCGCAACTATTGTGGAATGGGTATCATCTGACAGCAACGGTGACATTACAGTTGATGAAAACGCTGCAAAGGCATGGGTACAGGCGAACATTGCTGATAAATACGATACTTTTGTGGCAGGATATACAAGAACATTCAAGTCAACTCTTCAGGGCAGTGTTGAGCTTCCTCTCGGTTCCCAGGGAATATATGGCTGGAAGACAAATGTTGATGAAACTACAAGTGAACTTATCAGTCTTATCAAAGCCGGAGAAAGCGTAACAGTTGAACCTGTATATAAGCAGAAGGGATACTGCCGTGGAACTGATGATATCGGCAATACCTATATTGAAGTTGACATCACAAACCAGCACGTATGGTACTATAAAAACGGTTCTCTTGTAATGGACAGCGACTGCGTAACAGGAACCCAGACAAATCCCGACAGAGCAACACCTACAGGCGTGTTCCAGCTCTGGTCAAAGGAAAGTCCAAGAGTGCTGAAGGGTCCGGGATATGAAACTACTGTACAGTACTGGATGAACGTTTCATGGTGCGGCGTTGGTCTGCATGACCTTAACCGTTCTGCCTACGGCGGTGATATATATATGTATAATGGTTCACACGGCTGTATAAATCTTCCCGTTGATTTTGCAAAGCAGCTGTTTGATGTTGTAAGTGTAGGCATACCGGTTCTTATTATTCCGTAAAAAGACGGCTGCTGCGTCATGAGATGCGGCAGCCTTTTCAGTGAAAGGGAGAAAGTATAATGTATTTTTATGATGATGACACACAGGGATTTATTGAAGACAATGATATAAAATTTATTCGTATGTCGTTCAGTGATATTCTGGGAAATATGAAGAATATTGCTATTATGCCGGGTGAACTTACACGTGCGATTGAATATGGCATACCTTTTTATACAGCAGATGTTCTGGAGAAAAAGCCTGCCACTCTTATGCTCAGACCGGATACGAATTCTCTTTCCGTTCTGCCATGGCGTCCTCAGACGGGACGTGTTGTGCGTTTTTTCTGTAATATTTTTAACAAAGACGGCACCCCATATGCAGGCGATCTGAGAAGAAATCTTGGACTTACTGTTACAAAGCTGAAGGAGATGGGTTTGCAGTGCAAAATCAGTACAAGATGTGAATTCTATCTTTTCAAAACCGATATGGACGGCAATCCTACAAAAATACCCTTTGATAACGGAGGATATATGGATATCGCACCTCTTGACAAGTGCGAAAATGCCCGCCGTGAGATATGTCTTTCACTTGAAGAAATGGGACTCAGCCCTATTTCCTCATGCCATAAGTCCGGCCCCGGACAGAATGAGATCGATTTTGCCAGCAGTGACCCTCTTACTGCGGCAGATAATATGATGCACTATAAGGCGGTTGTAAAAACAATAGCAGCCTCAAACGGTCTTTGCGCTTCCTTTATGCCTAAGCCGCTGCCCGATGAGATAGGCAGCGCTCTGAAAATTTATATCAGCATTACAAGGGACGGAAAATCTCTTCTGGGCGGTAACTCTTCTGAAGGAATGGCTTTTGCAGCCGGAATAAAGAAGTATCTTCCGGAATTTGCTTTGTTTATGAATTCTACAGAAAATTCCTATCAAAGACTTGACGCAATGAAAAAAGACGGTACTCTTCACGTAATGGAAAACATTGAGATACCCGGCTGCGATCCGGAGCTGGAAATACGCTCAGCTGATGCCTGCTGCAATCCCTATCTTACAATGCAGCTTCTTCTGGAGGCCGGTATTGAGGGCATGAAAAATGGTCTTGCTTTTAATGAAGATGAAGAACCTGTCCTTCCGGAAACTCTGGAGGAAGCAATGAAGCTTACTTCGGAAAGTGAATTTGTAAGCCGCTGTGTGCCGGCTGTATGTACTGAGAATTTTCTCAGAAGGAAAAACATGAAGAATAATTGATCATACCGGCAAGTCGGAAAGGAGAGGATAAACTTGAGGAGCAAACGTGCTTTGATAGTTACCGGTATTACAGAATCAGGCTCGGGAGTTGTGCCGTTTCTCAGACAGTGCGGTTTTTCTGATGTATGTACAGCAGTCAGCGGAGATGAAGCAAGAAGATGCACAGTACAGGATAATTTTGACCTTATCCTTATAAATATGCCTCTTACAGATGAGATGGGCGACAGACTTGCAGTTCAGATGAGCAGCAGTACAAGCGCCGGAATAATACTTCTTTGCCGTTCAGACGCTGCTGATGAAATAGGCTGCCGCACCAGTGAGCACGGTGTATCGATTATTACCAAGCCAATTCATAAGTCAGCTTTTCATCAGGCTATAAGCTCGGGAATGTCTGTCAGAAATCGTCTTGTATGCATGAAGCAGGAAAACGTAAGACTCCAGAATAAGCTTCGGGAAATGCGTATTGTTTCAAGAGCAAAGTGCCTTCTGATAGAAAAAAAGTCTATGACTGAAAAGGAAGCCCACAGATATATTGAAAAACTCGCCATGGATACAAGGCGTACACGGGAAAAGACGGCGGAGGAAATTATTTCAATGCTGTAACATTTCTCATAAATCTGCATATAATATAAAGGCAATATCGCACAGAGCCGTCAGGTGTACTTTGTGCGGTGTTGCCTAAAGCCACGGACAGAGAATAATAATGCCGCATGAAGCTGCTTTGTTGTTCTCTGTTTTTATCATATATTTTACAGGAGGCTTTGCGTTATGTGCGGAATATGCGGAATGGCTGGATTTGCCGGTGATATGCGTGAGAAACGTAATGTGCTTATCAGAATGCAGAATGCTCTTGAAAAAAGAGGTCCGGATGACAGCGGAATATTTGACCATGAAAAAAACTGTATAATGGCTCACAGGCGTCTTGCGGTTATTGATCCGGAAAAGGGAAAACAGCCTGTGACAAGGACGTACATGGGTGAAAAATATACTATAGTATATAACGGTGAACTGTACAATACAAAAGAGCTTCGCTCAGAACTTCTGGCTCTTGGAGCAGTATTTGAAACGGACTGCGATACTGAGGTTGTATTGTGGGGTTATATTTTAATGAAAGAGGAATTCCTTTTAAAGTGCAATGGTATTTTTGCATTCGGAATATGGGAGCATATGGGAAAAAGACTTTTCCTTGCAAGGGACAGAATGGGCGTTAAACCGCTTTTCTATGCTGAAACAGAGTCGGGTCTTGTATTTTCCTCTGATGTGAATTCTCTTCTGGAAAATGAAGAGGTACCCCATGAAACAGATATAAAAGGTCTATCTGAGATCATTCTTTTGGCACCCGGAAGAACGCCGGGATACGGCATTTTCAGAACTGTGAGAGAACTTAAACGTGCGGAATATGCGGTGTATGACCGGAATGGACTTCGTAAAACAATATACTGGAAGCTGAAAGCAAAGCCTCATACCGATAATTATGTGCAGACAGCAGAGTGCGTTCGTTTTCTTGTGGAGGACGCTGTAAAAAGACAGCTTGTATCTGATGTTCCACTGGGAACCTTTTTGTCTGGAGGACTTGATTCAAGCATTATTTCATCTGTAGCGGCTTCGGAGTATAAAAAACAGGGAAAGGTACTGGATACCTTTTCCCTTGACTATAAGAGCAATGATATTTATTTTAAGGAAAGCCGTTTTCAGCCTACAAGTGATACGGAATATATTGATGTAATGGCAGAGTACCTTGGCAGCAGCAGTCATAAGACTATTCTTGATACCCCAAAGCTTGCAGCAGCTCTTGTTCCTGCAATGGAGGCACGTGGAATGGCAGCTATGGGCGATATAGACAGCTCCATGCTTCTGTTCTGCAATGATATAAGAAGGACTGTAACAGTTGCACTTTCCGGCGAATGCTCAGATGAAATATTCGGCGGATATCCATGGTACAGAGATGAAACGATACGTATGAGTGAAGGATTTCCCTGGGCGCAAAGCACATCATACAGGCAGTCCTTCCTTCGTGATGAATTAAGCGAACTCATAAACGGCAGGGAATATGTTGACAGCGCCTACAGAGCCACCATTGAACAGGCAGATAAACTGGAAGGAGAATCTGTTACAGACAGCAGGACACGGGAGATGATGCTTCTTAATATTGACTGGTTTATGCAGAATCTCCTTGACCGGAAGGACCGCATGAGTATGTACAGTTCCCTTGAAGTGAGAGTGCCTTTCTGTGATTACCGCATTGCTGAGTACCTTTATAATGTACCATGGGAATATAAGGATTACCGGAATTATGAAAAGGGCCTTTTAAGAGAGGCCATGAAGGGATATCTTCCCGATAAAATACTATGGAGAAAGAAAAGTCCCTACCCGAAAACCCATAATCCTGCATATTTCCTGGCAGTATCAAAGATGCTGCGGAAAATAACAGACGACCCGTCATCACCCCTTCTGCATATTGTGAAAAAGTCAAGGCTTATGGAACTGCTTGAGGGCAGCGAGTCTGTGCAGTGGTATGGTCAGCTTATGACAAAACCTCAGACGATAGCCTTCTTTGTTCAGCTTGACGCATGGCTTCGCAGATATAACGTGAAACTGAAAATATAGCGTTTATTCAAGAAGTTTTTTTGCAGATTCGCTTATAAAATCAACTTTCTCCTCTAAGCTGTAATTCTGGTTTTTGCTGTATGTATAATATCCGCCGTATACGCTGAATGTTATGAACATATTCTTTTCCCTCGAATCTCTGTATTCGGGGTTTACTGAAAATATCATTTCCTTGAGGGCTGCTTCGATTCTGTCGGGCAGCCTTTCGCTTCTTGTACCGGAAAATACAGTTGATATAAGGGAACTTTGGGATACGTATGCAACCAGGAGTTTTCTTGAAAATTCCTTCGGGTCATTGAATATATCATCTGCACTTCCAAGACTTTTGATTACAGATGAAACTATCTCACTTTCAATTTTGTCAGAAAGGTCGTATACATCTTTGTAATATACGTAAAATGTTGACTTGTTTATCTGTGCCGCTTCACAAAGCTCTTTTACCGTCAGCTTTTCCAGCGGCTTTTTGGAACGCAGGCAGATGAATGCGTTATATATGCTTCTGCGTGTTTTTTCTGTCCTTATATCCATAGCGGCACCGTCCTTTATTTTTATATAAATCCGACTGTTTTCTCAAATAGTTGCTTTTCCAACTGATATCGGAAATCAGCGGTTGAAAGCTTCTCCTGTTTATATTATACTATAACTATAAAAGAAAAGCAACTGGTGTCGGATTTTATAAAGGAGCAAAAATATGGATTACTATGGTTTTTATACAGGTACTGAATTTGAAGCCTACAGATACCTTGGCGCTCACAGATACGGTGATGTAACGTTCTTCCGGACATTTGCTCCGGGTGCTGTGAAAATATCTGTTATAGGTGAATTCAGCGGCTGGGAAGAAATACCCATGTACAAAGTGGGCGACGGAAATTTCTGGGAATGTACTGCTTACGGAGTGAAACAGTATGATATGTACAAGTACCGCATTTACAAAAGGGACGGTACTGTTACCGATCACTGCGACCCATACGGCTTTTATGCAGAGCTTCGGCCCGGAAATGCTTCAAAAATATTTGAGCAGTCCTATAAGTTCACTGACAAAAAATGGCTCTCGGAAAGAGGCGGATTTTACGATAAACCTGTAAATATCTATGAGCTTCATTTTGGCTCATGGAAAACTAAAGTTGCTGATTCTGCGGAGGAAAGCTGGTATTCATACTCAGAGCTTGCAGATATTCTGATACCTTATCTGAAGGAAAAGCATTATAACTACGTTGAAATAATGCCTTTGAATGAGTATCCCTGCGATGAATCCTGGGGTTATCAGGGTACAGGCTTTTTCAGTGCCACAGCAAGATACGGAGATCCGGACGGACTGAGAGAATTCGTTGACAAATGCCATAACAACGGAATTGGTGTGATACTGGACTTCGTTCCCGTTCATTTTGCGCTGGACAGCTATGCACTTTACAATTACGACGGAACATCACTTTATGAGTATCCTCATTCCGATGTAGGCAAGAGCGAATGGGGCAGCTGCAATTTTATGCACTCACGAGGAGAAGTGAGAAGTTTCCTTCAGTCTTCCGCATTTTTCTGGCTCAATGAATTCCACATGGATGGTCTTAGAATGGACGCTGTAAGTAATCTTATATACTGGCAGGGCGATCCACGGCGTGGCGTAAACGGAATGACAAGAGATTTTATTAAGAATATGAACTGCGGTCTGAAGCAAAGAATTCCCGGAATTATGCTCATTGCAGAGGATTCAAGCACCTATGAAGGAGTTACAAAACCGGTGTCTGAAGGAGGTCTTGGCTTTGATTTTAAATGGGATCTTGGCTGGATGAATGATACCCTTGATTATTTCAGACTATCTCCGGAACAGAGAAGAGATGCATACCACAAGCTGACCTTCAGTATGATGTACTATTATAATGAACGTTATATCCTGCCTCTTTCTCATGATGAAGTGGTGCATGGCAAGGCAACAATAATCCAGAAGATGAACGGCGAATATGACGCAAAATTTCCGCAGGCAAGGGCGTTATACCTTTATATGATGACTCATCCTGGAAAGAAGCTTAACTTCATGGGAAATGAGATAGGACAGTTCAGAGAATGGGATGAAAAACGTCAGCAGGACTGGGATATACTGAAATATCCTAAGCATGATGCCTTCTGCAGGTACATAGAGGAGCTTAACCGCATATATCTTGAAACGCCTGCCCTTTACAGCGATGATTTTTCAAGAAGTGGATTTAACTGGCTTGACTGCCAAAGCGAAAATCTTTGCGTTTATGCCTTCACAAGAAACGGCGGCAGCGGTTCTGTTCTTGCCGTGTTTAATTTTTCAGATAATGAACTTGATTACAGGCTGAATGTAAATAACATAAGGGAACTGAAAGAGATCGTATGCAGTGAGGATTCCTGCTATGACGGTTGCAGAGCAGAAAAAACAAATCCTGTTATTGAAGATAACACAGCAAAATTCAAGCTGCCGCCGTTTTCCGGTCAGCTTTATAATGTGATTTATTAATAGAAAAAACGTCCCGGGCAGCCTTGTGTCAGCTTGTCAGGGACGTCTTTCTGTGCTTTTACGGAATTTGCCAGCATGAAGCAGGGAAAGAGATACAAAAAACTCTCGAAGCAAAAAGCTCCGGGAGAATCTGGCGGACAGAGAGGGATTCGAACCCTCGATACGCTATTAACGTATACACGAGTTCCAGTCGTGCGCCTTAGACCAGCTCAGCCATCTGTCCGTCTTATTAAGTTATCTCTTTTGTCAAAAGGACAAAAAGAAATGGTGCGAGCGACGGGACTTGAACCCACACGTCGTTTCCAACACTAGCACCTCAAGCTAGCCTGTCTGCCTATTCCAGCACGCTCGCATCAATATTCAACTTAGTTATTATATCACATATAAAAAGCTTTGTCAAGTGTTTTTTAAAATTTTTTTGTTTTTCTTTGAAACAGCATATACTATTGAATATCTTCTTGAAAAACAAGTGAGAATGTGATATAATTAATAGGTAAATATATGTGAAAGTAGGAAAAGTAATGAGAGAGCTTGAGCTTCTGCATAGATATTTTGGGCATACATCATTCCGTGAAGGACAGCAGGAGGCTGTGAATGCACTTCTTGAGAGAAGGGACGTTCTTGCTGTAATGCCTACAGGTGCGGGAAAATCAGTGTGTTATCAGCTGCCTGCAATGATGATGCCTGGTATTTCCATAGTAATTTCACCGCTCATTTCTCTTATGAAGGACCAGGTGGAGAGTCTCAGACAGAGTGGTATACCGGCAGCATTCATAAACAGTTCAATGTCCCTTGATGAATACTGCTTTACTATGCAGGAAGCAAGGCAGGGCAGATACAAGCTTCTCTATGTTGCTCCGGAAAGACTTCTCACAGAGAGCTTTATGAGATTTGCTGTAAATACCGAAATATCTATGATCACAGTTGATGAGGCTCACTGCGTTTCACAGTGGGGTCAGGATTTCAGACAGAGCTATCTTGATATTGCCAGTTTTGTGGGAATGCTTCCGGTACGTCCAGTAATCGGAGCATTTACGGCTACTGCCACAAAACAGGTAAGTTCTGACATTAAAAAACTTCTTGGACTTAATGAACCCGTTGAGATCACAACGGGATTTGACAGGAAAAATCTTTATTTCGGCGTGGAAATGCCTAAGGATAAATCAAAAGCCCTGCTTTCAAGGCTTGCCGGATATAACGGCAAAAGCGGCATTGTTTACTGCATTTCAAGGAAGCTGGTGGAACAGGTATGTGATGAATTGTGCAGTGCAGGTTTCGCAGCAACAAGGTATCATGCAGGACTGCCGCCTGAAGAACGTGCTGCCAATCAGGAGGATTTCATTTATGACAGGAAAAACATAATGGTTGCCACAAATGCCTTTGGAATGGGCATAGATAAATCAAATGTTTCCTTTGTTATACATTATAATATGCCGAAAGATATAGAAAGCTATTATCAGGAAGCAGGACGGGCAGGACGTGACGGAGAAAAAGCGGACTGTATACTTATGTACAGCGGAAAAGATGTCCGCACAAATCAGTTCCTTATTGAGCAGCTGCGTGAATCAGCTGAAATAAATGATGCGACTGTCAGAGAATCACTCATAAATAAAAGCAAGGAAAGACTTAAAAGCATGACATTTTACTGTACAGCTGTGGAATGCCAGAGAAATTATATGCTCAGATATTTCGGTGAAAAACCTGCAGCGGTTTGCGGAAATTGTTCCGGGTGTCTGGGAAATACGGAAAAAAAGGATATAACAAATGAAGCTGTTAAGATTATTTCCTGCGTTTACAGAGGTCAGCAGAATGGCTATCATCTCAGCCGCACAAAGACTGCTCAGGTTCTGACAGGAAGCACACAAAAGGCTGTTCTGGAAATGCGGCTCGACAGATTGTCCACATATGGGATAATGAGTGATCACAGTGCTGCGGATGTTGTGCAAATGATAGACGCCCTTATTGCCGCTGGCGATCTTGCCCTCAGACCCTTTAAGGACTATTCTGAACTTGCTATCACTGCGGGATCAGCTGCCATTATAAGAAAAGAGAAAAGGGCAGAAATAAATGTTCCGAAAAAAGCCAAAAATGAAGCTTCAAACGATAATGTGAGTCCTGAGGAAGAAAGACTCTTCCAGTGTCTTAGAAAGCTTCGTGAGAAAATTTCCACAAAGGAACACGTTCCTCCTTATGTTGTGTTTTCAAATGCCGCACTGCGTGATATGTGCAGGAGAAAACCCAGTAATATCCAGGAACTTATGGAAGTGTCCGGCGTTGGAATTATGCGTGCCCAGAAGTATGGCAATGATTTCATAAATGAAATACGCAGATTCATTAAAAAAATGTAAATATATACCATTTAATAAAATGCATAAAAACAATCAACTGATTTCGCAAAAAATGCTGAAAGTGCGCTATACTTATTGACACTTCAAACTACTTATGGTATAATTTATTTACGTTATTTGAATGAAAAATTGTTTTTGCATGATAAAAACTGCACCGGAGGACGTACCATATGACGGATAAGGAGCTTAGAAAGCTTAAACGAACAGAACTTCTGGAGCTTATGTATTATTTGAAAGAGGAGCTTGAGAAAGTCAGGCAGGAAAATGAAACGCTTAAAGCCAGACTTGAATCACAGTCAACCGGACAGGACGATGTGAATCAGAAGATCCTTGAAGAAGTGCAGAATGCTTCCAGAAAAATAGATGAACTCTGCAGGGCCAATGTTCTGAAAAGCGATGAGCTGGATGCTGCGGTGAAAGATTCAGAAGAAACGGAGCAGTAAAATATGCCGGATGAGAAGAAATTTGATCTGCCCACGGCACAGCAGCTTGACAGTGAGGTTAAGAGGATCAGGCGAAGAAATGAATATCTGAAGATCCTCAGAAGTACAATATCTTCACTTATAGTAGTGGCGGCAATAGCAGTACTTGTTTCATTGCTGTTCCTGCCGGTTCTTCGTGTAACAGGTACCAGCATGACTCCGACGCTGCAGAATGACGAGCTTGTTATCTGTCGAAAGTACGGAGAATTCAAGCAGGGCGATGTAATTGCATTTTATTACAATAACAAGATACTTCTGAAACGTGTGATAGGAGTATCCGGAGATGTGATAGACATTTCTGAGGACGGAACCGTTTATGTAAACGGAGAAAAGCTGGAGGAGCCTTATCTTGATGAAAAGGCACTGGGCGAATGTGACATTGAGCTGCCTTATCAGGTGCCTGATGAAAGAGTTTTTGTAATGGGCGATCACCGTTCCACATCAATAGACAGCCGTTCAACGTCGGTAGGCTGTATTGCAAACGAGGCTATTGTGGGAGAAGTTATCCTGAGAATATGGCCGCTTGGTCAGATAGGAACATTCTGAGTTAAGCAGAATGAAAATAATTTCGGAAAGCGAGGGGCGTTGTAATGAACTTGAATAAAAAAATAAAGTCTTTTCTGAATCAGCATAAAAA
>JAQXHO010000085.1 GCA_029007315.1 Oscillospiraceae bacterium | reverse complement strand
ATTATTATCAATATCTCCAATCTCGGAAGAAATTTCAAATGCACTTTCCTTTTCCATATTTTCTATGATTCTTTTTGCTTTATTCATATCGTTTTCCTCTATAACTTCGTTTTAACTTTGTACTCAAATTCGCTAAATTCCTATTTACTGTATCCACCATTCAGGTGTTATCTGACCGAGTTTTATAGTACGGCCTGTTTTAAAATCAAGCATTATTTCAATATTCTTGTATTTGCCCGGCATGAGCTGTACCATTAATTCACGGCAGGCACCACATGGTGCACCGGCAGAACCATCGGGAAGAATACAAAGCACTTTTTCTATTTCTTGTTCTCCATTTGTAATCATATTGAAAATTGCGTTTCTCTCAGCACAAATACCAAGAGCTGAACAGGTATCTATACATACTCCTGTGTATATCTTACCCGACCGTGAAAGAATTGCGGCAGCAACTTCACCGCAGGTAACATACTCTGAAATTCTTCGTTCATTCAAAACTGCTTTAGCAGATTCATACATTTCTGACCAGATATTATCCATACTGTTTTCCTCCCGATTCCCATTATCAAGCCATTTCCGGTGTACGGTATTCGTGTTTTTCATAATAGCCAATCAGCTCAGATTTTTCATCACGCAGAGCGATAATATATACATCTTTGTTTTCCTTTGGATTGTGAAAGGTAAATACTCTGTTGTTGTACTTGCTTTCTCCGAACCATTTTACTGTATTTATGATTTTTTCGTTTGATTCGGAATTGTGGCAGTCAAGGAGTGATTTACCAACAAGAGCTTTGCCTCCTCTTTTTGCATAACGCTCCTCCGCCACCGGATTCATATACACAATAATATGTTCAAGGTCACATATTACTATGGGTGCATTGTCAGAATCAATAACACTTTTGAAAAATGCTGTAATTTCCATAAAATTTTCCTTTCTTTTAAATGACATCATGTGTGCGGTTGTATTATTTGACAGAAAGTACTAAGAATTTTATCCATGTCAGCATATAAATAGTCAAGTCAAATGTTTATCAATGTAATCAAAATAAGGCTTCTTATTTACTTCTTTTTCATTTGCAAGATACCATTCTGCTGATTCTTTTAATCCTTCCTCTAAAGAAATTGTATCCGAAAATATTTTATGCTGACGCTGTACATCCAAGTAATATTCGTAATTATAAAAGCTGAAATAATTTCTCTGCTCTATATCATCATAAACATTCACAAACGACGGAACTTTATCAAAACAAGCATAACACTTTGTTACCCAGTATTTTATAGATATGGCTTCAGAATTTCCTGCATTGAGAATATGCTTATGCGGTTTATTATTTATAATTACCTCCATAAGCTTACATAGATCCCTCACATGAAAGAATTGAACTTTCATGGATCCATCCTTAGGCAGATAAAATTTTCTGTCCTCCTTTGCACAATCAAAGACAAATGCTTCTCTGTAGAGATTATCAGATCAAGACTTATAACCACTGAATAAAAGCTGTTTTATCATTTTTATTATAACCAGCCTGTTCATAAAAATTAAGTGTACTGCTTTCCTTTGAGCCAGTTAACAGCATCATTTTATAGCATTTTTTACCAATAGCAATTTCTTTCGCAAAGTTCAGACAAGCCGAAGCAAAACCTCTGTTTCTGTAATCTTTATCAGTAATAACATTTTCAATAAAAGCATAAGGTCTTTGACCTCTTGTAAGATTTGGTATAATAACACAAACACAGGAAGAAACAAGTCTGCCCTCCTCTTCTGCAACGATAATATGATGATTTTCATCATTAATTATGCTTTCCCATACTGACATTATTCTCTCATTTATCTCAGGAAATGGATTATCATGAAGCTGCATATAGAGTTTCAGAAGATTCTCTAAATCATTTTTCTGAACTTTTCTTACCATAATGGCATTGCCTCCATAAAACTGCCAAAAATCAAAAGTCACTTTAGGCGCAAAGCATCAAAAGTGACTTTAAGATTACTATTTACTTCTTCTCAGCCACAGCCTTTTTTACAACAGCTGCAATATTATCCGCACAAAGTCCGAATTCCTTCAGAAGCTCTGCTGCAGGACCTGAGTGACCGTATTCATCATTAACACCAATCTTTACAACGGGTACAGGTGTGCATTCTGTTACTGTTTCCGCAACTGCACTTCCCAGTCCTCCGATAACGCTGTGTTCCTCAACAGTTACAATAAGTCCTGTTTCCTTTGCTGCCTTGCATATAATATCCTTGTCAATGGGCTTTATTGTATGAATGTTGATAACTCTTGCGTCAATTCCCTCTGCTTCAAGCTGCTTTGCCGCTTCAACAGCTTCAGAAACCATAAGACCTGTTGCAATGATAGTTACGTCCTTGCCATCTTTCAGTGTAATGCCCTTTCCAATCTCAAACTTATATGTTGCTGCATCATTGAAAACAGGTGCTGCCAGTCTGCCGAATCGCATATATACAGGACCCTCAAAATTTAATGCAGCTTCAACGGCTGCCTTTGCTTCAACATCGTCAGCCGGATTTATGATAGTCATTCCCGGAATTGTACGCATAAGGGCAATGTCCTCGTTGCACTGATGTGTTGCGCCGTCTTCACCTACGGAAATACCTGCGTGTGTTGCACCGATCTTTACATTCAGATGAGGATATCCAACGGAGTTTCTTACAATTTCATATGCTCTTCCTGCTGCGAACATTGCAAAAGTGCTTGCAAATGGAATCTTTCCTGCTGCTGCAAGACCTGCTGCAACTCCCATCATGTTTGCTTCGGCAATTCCACAGTCAAAGAATCTTTCGGGATATGCCTTCTTGAAAATTCCTGTTTTTGTTGCAGCAGCAAGGTCTGCGTCCAGAACTACAAGATCCGGATATTTTTCAGCAAGCTCTGTAAGTGCCTCGCCGTAGCTTTCTCTGGTTGCCTTTTTAATTACATCTGCCATGTCTTAATCCTCCAGTTCCTTGAGCTGTGCATTCAGTTCTGCCATTGCCTTGTCATATTCTTCCTTGTTAGGTGCCTTGCCATGCCAGCCAACCTGATTTTCCATAAATGAAACACCCTTGCCTTTTACGCTCTTTTCAATAATAGCAACAGGCTTGCCCACGATAGTTTCAGCTTCATTGAAGGCTGCTTCAATTGAATCAAAGTCATGAGCGTCCATTGTTATAACGTGCCAGCCGAATGCTGCAAACTTATCTGTTATAGGTTCAGGTGAACATACTTCTGTAATCGGACCATCTATCTGAAGTCCGTTGTTGTCAACTATTGCAACGAGATTATCAAGCTTATAGTGAGCTGCAAACATTGCAGCCTCCCAGACCTGACCCTCTTCAATTTCGCCGTCACCAAGGATAGTGTAAACCTTGTATGCTGCATTGTCAAGCTTTCCTGCAAGTGCCATTCCGCAGGCTGCAGAAATTCCCTGTCCAAGAGAACCGCTGGACATATCAACTCCTGGAGTATGAATGCAGGGATGACCCTGGAGCATTGCGCCGATATGACGAAGTGACTTCAGTTCATCATATGCGAAAAATCCACGCTGTGCAAGCACTGAATAAAGTGCAGGTGCGCAGTGACCCTTTGAAAGAACCAGTCTGTCACGGTCTTCCATTTCAGGCTGAGAAGGATCAACATGCATTTTTGCAAAATAGAGATAGGTCAGCAAATCACTTATGGAAAGTGAACCGCCCGGATGACCAGACTTTGCGTTGAATGTTCCTTCAATAACACCCATACGCACTTTGCAGGCGGTTGCCTGCAGCTGTTTTTTTGTTGTTATGTCCATTGTAAAACCTCCGTTTATTTAATTTTTGATTCTATAACTGAAATTAGTTCGGCAATTGCGCCTTCATCATTTGTAGATGTCATTACATAATCAGCCTGTTCCTTTACACAGGGCTGAGCATTTGCAGGAGCTGCTCCGAAATCTGCATTCTTCACAAGCTCCAGATCATTATTATAATCTCCTGCCGCAACAAATGTTATTTCTTCGGGATAAAAAAGCTTTCTGCATTCATTCAGAGCGCTGCCTTTTGATACACCAAGTGGAAGCATTTCATAAAAAATGCTGTCTGAACGAATAAACGACACATTCTCAAAATTTCTTTTCTCTGCATATTTTGTAAGTCTGTCGATATCCTCAGGACTCATTGTAAAAAGTACTTTAAGCCAGTTTCCCTTTGATACATCATCTATCGTGCAGAAAACAGGTTTACTGCAGTATTCAGTGTGTTTTTCTTCGTAGGAATTAAGCTTGATTATATATGTGCCTTCCGGAGTAAGAATTTCAGCTCCCACATCCGGAAATTCTCTGAATATTTCCAGTGTATAGTCATATGCTGTCTCCGGCAGTGAATGAGTATACAGTATCTTTTGAGATGCAGGATCATATATACAGGCACCATTATACATTATAACAGGCTGATCGATTTTAAGCTCTTCTATATAATCCATAGCTGACTGAAGGGTTCTTCCTGTTGCAAAAGCAAATTTTCCTCCCTTGCTTCTGAACCTGTCAATAGATTTACGGTCAGTTTCTGAAACAGTCTTCTTTCCGGTCAGCAAAGTACCGTCAAGATCAGTCATTAGATAAACTTTTTCTATTGCTTCAAACATATATGCCTCCTGTCAACGAATGCTGATCTTTCGAAGTATTTCTTCAAAATAGTCAGGCAAAGGACTTGTGAATTCCATATATTCATTGCGTATCGGATGAATAAACCCAATTTTCCAGGCATGAAGGCACTGACCCTCAATACCCTTGAAAGGCTTTCCGTAAACTTCATCACCGAGAACAGGATGTCCGATATTTGAAAGATGCACTCGTATCTGGTGCGTTCGTCCTGTTTCAAGACGAAGCCGCAGATGAGAATAACCCTTATATTCAGCTATTACTTCATAATGAGTTACGGCAGGTTTGCTGTTTTTCAGAGTAACAGCCATTTTTTTCCTGTCAGCAGGGTGACGTCCTATGGGAGCATTAATCGTTCCCGACTGATCTTTCATATGGCCGATACAGACCGTCTGATATTCCCTTGTAAAGCTGTGTTTCTCTATCTGTGAGGAAAGGCCCAGATGAGCTGCGTCATTTTTAGCAACCATAAGAAGTCCGCTTGTCATCTTATCTATTCTGTGTACTATTCCGGGACGAATCACTCCGTTTATTCCTGACAGTCTTTCTCCGCAGTGATACAGCAGTGCATGAACAAGAGTACCAGTATAATTTCCAGGTGCAGGATGAACAACCATTCCCTTAGGTTTGTTCACAACCAACAGATCCTCGTCCTCGTACACTATGTCAAGCGGAATGTTTTCCGGAACAAGTTCAAGAGAAACCGGATCAGGAATCTCTGCAGTAACTGTACTGCCAGCAACAGCCTTTTCATTTTTTGATACAGGTCTGCCGTTTACCAGTATTTTCTGTTCCTTCATTCGTGTCTGTATTACCGACCGTGTAAGACCCAGTTCACTACAGGAAGAAAGCCATTTATCAAGACGTTCACCCTCAGCTTCAGAAGGTATTGTAAGATTGATAATGTCAGGCATTCTCTTGATGCTCCTCAGTTTTCTTGGTTTTGCTTTCAGAATTTTTTTCACCGGAAAAAAGAACATAGAAAATAAACAGCACTATTCCGATCACAACACAGCAGTCTGCGAAATTAAATATGGCAAAATCAAAAAGCTTTACTTCAAGATAGTCAATAACAAGACCGTCCCGGAAAATCCGGTCAATCAGATTGCCGATTCCACCGGCGAAAATGAGAGTAAGGCTTACATTGAGAAGTTTTGAATGATTTCCGTAACGGATAATACCCCAAAGGCAGACAATAAGCATTACGCTTGTAATTCCCACAAGAAGCCAGCGCATTCCTGCAAAACTTCCAAAAACGGCGCCGCTGTTTTCAAGATAGGTAAGATCCATTATTTTAAAATCACCAATATGAAGAAATGAAATACTTTCCTTATCCTGCAGAACTTCAACAGCCCAGAATTTAATAAGCTGGTCTGCTCCTATCAGAACTGCAGCAGCTATCAGCGAAAAAATAAGCAATTTATGCTCCTTTCAACTTTAAAGATACAGCCTGCCGCAAAACGACAGGCTGTTTAGTTCTTATTACCCGATTACTCCTGCACATCTTGCACAAAGGGTAGGATGAACTGTATTTTTGCCGACACTTGTGGAATAGATCCAGCAGCGTTCGCATTTTTCACCCTCAGCCTTAGTAACAGTATATACAGTGTCACCACTTTCAGAACGTACAACCTCTACTGAAGATACAATCAGTACAGACGCCAAAAGATCTGTATTCTCGGAGAGAATCTTATAGGAAGCATCGTCAGCAGCAGCGATTGTTACAGCTGCTTCAAGTGATTTACCGATAAGTTTTTCGTTTCGCTTTTCTTCAAGAACCTTGTTTACGTCCATTCGTGTCTGATAAATGAGTTCCCATTTTGCAGTAAACTCATCAGAAGCAGTAAGTTCCGACTTAACCGGCATATCATTCAGGAATATACTTTCTGTATTATCTGATGCAGAATGAGGCATAAAGCTCCATATTTCCTCAGCTGTAAACGAAAGAACAGGAGCAATCATTTTTGTTACTGCACTTAAAATCCGGTACATTGCTGTCTGTGCTGCCCGTCTTGCAGCAGAGGCAATCGGTTCACAGTAAAGTCTGTCCTTAATGATATCAAGATAGAAGTTTGACATATCTGTTGTACAGAAATTATGAATGCTGTGGAACACAACATGGAAATCAAAGGAATTATATCCCTTTTCAACCTTATCGATAAGTGCATCAAGCTTCATAAGCGCCCAGCGGTCGATTTCCATAAGCTCATCATCAGAAACAGAATCTCTGTCCGGATGAAATCCATCACCATTGCCCAGATTGCCCAGAATGTAGCGAGCTGTATTTCTTATCTTCTTGTATGCGTCAGAAAGCTGCTTTAAAATCTCCGGTGAAATTCTGATATCTGAATGATAATCAGAAGACGCTACCCAGAGTCTTAAAATATCAGCGCCATACTGTTTGATGATCTCATCAGGCATAATGCCGTTACCCAGAGATTTGGACATTTTTCTGCCTTCACCGTCTACAACCCAGCCGTGTGTGCATACGGCCTTATAGGGTGCTGTTCCTTTATATACAACAGATGTAAGAAGTGATGACTGGAACCAGCCTCTGTACTGGTCAGCGCCTTCAAGGTAAAGATCAGCAGGCCAGCTAAGACAGTCATACTGTTCCATAACAGCACTGTGAGAAACACCGCTGTCGAACCATACGTCCATAATGTCATATTCCTTGGTAAAGCTGCCGCAGCCGCATTCGCACTTGACGTCCGGTGAAATAAACTCAGAAGCTTCCTTTGTCCACCATGCGTCAGCCCCTTCCTTACGGAAAAGGTCTGCTATATTCTTGATCGTTGTATCATTTACAATTGGCTTTCCGCAATCTGCACAGTAAATTATCGGAATCGGAACGCCCCATGTACGCTGACGGGAAATGCACCAGTCGCTTCTGTCACGAACCATTCCCTTGATACGATCCTCGCCCCAACCCGGAATCCATTCAACGTTTTCTATTGCTTTAATTGCCTCGTCCTTGAATCCGTTTACTGAACAGAACCACTGCTCTGTTGCACGGTAAATGATAGGCTGATGACATCTCCAGCAGTGAGGATACTGGTGGACGATCTTTTCTGTGGCAAGCATTGCACCAAGCTCTGTAAGCTTTGCTGCAATTGCCTTGTTTGCTTCATCTGTGTTAAGACCTGCAAATTCACCTGCTTCCTCAGTCTGAAGACCCTTTGCGTCAACGCATACAATAATGCCGATATCATCGTAATTCTTGCATACTTCAAAGTCCTCCACACCGTATCCGGGTGCAGTATGAACACAGCCTGTACCGCTTTCCAGAGTTACATGGTCACCTACTATAACTTTTGAGCCTCTGTCATAAAGCGGATGCTTTGTCATCATATTTTCAAGCTCGTTTCCAAAGAAAGAGCCTACTGTTTCATACTCGGTAATGCCTGCAGCCTTCATTGTTGGGGCAACAAGTTCCAGCGCCATGCAGTAATATTCATCACCGACCTTAACAAGTGTATATTCGTATCCGGGACCTACGCATATAGCAAGGTTTCCTGGAATTGTCCAGGTGGTAGTTGTCCAGATAACAAAGAATACCTTTTCCAGAGGAATGTTCATAGCGGTAAAAACGCCCTTGTCATCTGTGACATTAAACTTTACATAAATGGAATAGCAGGGATCATTCTCATATTCGATCTCTGCTTCTGCAAGGGCAGTATTACAATCCGGACACCAGTAAACAGGCTTGAGTCCCTTGTACATATAGCCTCTCTTGGCCATTTCACCAAAAACTTCAACCTGACGTGCCTCATACTCCGGTTTAAGGGTCAGATATGGATCGCAGTAATGACCAAGACTTCCCAGACGTTTAAACTGATTCATCTGATTCTGAACATGAGTCATTGCAAAATTCTTGCAGTGACGTCTGAGTTCTACAGGTGAAATGGCATTCTTGTCAGCTCCGTTTGCTTTAAGTGCCTTCAGTTCAATAGGAAGACCATGAGTGTCCCAGCCCGGAACATAAGGAGCACAGTAACCGCTCATATTCTTCTGTTTGATTATAAAATCCTTCAGAGTCTTATTAAGGGCTGTACCCAGATGAATCTCACCATTTGCATAGGGCGGACCGTCATGAAGAATATATTTAGGTTTACCCTCATTACGTGCAATCATCTTTTCATATAGATCGGATTCTTCCCACTTTTTCAGAATATCCGGCTCTCTTTTTGGCAGATTTCCACGCATGGGAAAATCTGTCTTTGGTAAATTTAATGTCGTATTGTAATCCTGTGCCATACCGAATCGGTCTTTCGCATTATGCGAAAAACCCTCCTTTCCAACAAATGTTCTTATTCTTCTTCAGAAGCTCCGAAGCTGTTATCATATGCACCCTGAATAGTTTTTGCTGAGAACTGAGATGATGCAAAAGGATCACTCTTTGTAGGAGCTGCTGTTACTGTATCATCTGCTTCCTTTGCATTTTCTGCCGCAGCACTGTAATCTGCAGCAAAATCAAGATCATCTTCTTCCGGCATTGCTGACAGAACTTCCAGATGCTCCTTATACATATCAAATAATGCCTTTTTGAAATCTGCAACTTTCTTTCTTGCATCTGCAAGCTGCTCATGAGCTGCTGCAACTTCTTCCTGATTCTTTTTAAGAAGTGCATCATGCTGAATCGTAACCTCGTCCATCATTTCATCAGCTTTTCTCTTTGCCTCTGCAATGATCTCGTCAGCTCTCTCATTTGCCTCTGCAATGATCTGATGTCCCTGACGCTGTGCGCCGAGAAGAGCGTCCTTCAGAGCATCTTCATCACGCATATACTCACGAACCTTGTCAGCCAGAACCTGAATCTTGTTATTGCTGTCCTCCAGCTCCTGCTGGTTCAGTTCCAGTTCGTGTTCAAGCTGTGTGAGAAATTCATCGATGTCCTCCTGCTTATAACCAAAAGCTGCCTTCTCAAATCGAAGTTCATGAATATCGTTTGCTGTAATCATACTTTATCCGCCTTTCAAAGATATTGTTCAATCAATATATGAAGTCTTCCTTTTTTCGAAAGACCTGTTACTTTTTTCAGTCTGTATTTTCCAAATCCACGCACCACAAACACATCTCCTTCAGTAAGCTTTACTGAAGGTGAGGTTATCTCAGAATAATTTACTTCAATGCGTCCCTGCTGCAGAAGCCGTACAGTTTTCTCACGGCTTTCTCTTATTCCGAGTGCAGCAACAGAATCTATTCTGAGTGACGACACTGTTCCGCTGATTTCCCGGAAATTCTGCTGCAAAGGCATATCAAATGAATCGCCTTCTGAAGCTTTTACACCAATTCTGCCAACTTTTGTAATATCTCTCAGAATCGGAGCAACTGCCTGTGTAACGATTGCCTGTGCTTTATCTTTGCCAATCACTATATCTCCTACAGTTTCCCTTTGAATTCCGCAGGACATAAATGCTCCGAGAAAATCTCTGTGTGTTAATTTATCACCGCATCGGTATCTGTATGTCACGCATACAATAGGTGCAAGACTTTCATCCGGCTCCATCCATACGGGATATACACAGCATATCTTTCTCCTGGCTTCTTCATAACCGCCCCATAGCTTTACATTGCAGTCTGCTCTGCCAAGCAGTGTTTTTTCAGCAATCATGATTTGCCGTTCATCCAGAAAACGTGTATAGCAGCCTGTACAGTCACGGTTTGCCCGTTCTGCCAGATCACAAAGATGTGCAGTCAGAATACGATCATCAAGTGAATCGGAAAAACTCATTTTGTCAAATCAGCGAAGCTGTTGAAGCTGAATCGCTTCCTGTATAATTCTTGCCCAGTTCATTAACAAGCTGATCCACCAGTCCCACATCATGGGGTGTAACAATGTATGTCTGATTTGCAATGGGCTTAAGATTGCCGTTCATTGCATATGCAACACCGATAAGGAAATCAATAATTCTTCTTCTTGTCTGCTCAGATGCTTCCTCAAGTACAAGGACAACTGTTCTGCCATTCATCAGATGGTCTGCAATTTTCTTTGCATCGGTATATTCAGTGGGCTTAACAAGAATTACCTGCAGTGTAGGAGATGATGAATAGCTGGAACGTGCAGATGATGCTGACGCAGTATTTGCAGAATAATTGTTTGTGCTTCTGCGTTCTTCGTGCTGTCCTACATAGCTGCTCTGACGTGATGTTGACGTATTGCCTGCTGAGGCATTATTAGAAGAGGAAGAATATGTGTTTTCATTCTTCTCAGGCTCTTCTGCTGCCGGCTTGTAGCTTGTTTCATTTTCATCCTCAACCTCTGCGGGAATAAAGAAATCCTTTAAATTATTCAGTAAACTCATTATACTACTCCATTCTCCGCACTTTTATATTTAGCTGAATTAACAGTGCGGATTACATTCAGCCAGTCTTACAGTCTTTTTCCGACTGTCTTTTTTGTTTTTACATATATTTTCTTGCACCGAAAAGCGCTGAACCTATTCGCACAAGATTAGAACCATACTCTATTGCTTTTATATAATCGCCGGACATTCCCATAGATAAAATATCCATATCTATATTATCCATGTTTTTTGATGAAATGTCAAGATATAATTGCTGCATTTTGCAAAGAAATTTTTCGCTTTTTTCAGAAGGCGGAATCGTCATCAGACCTTTGACATGAATATTTTCAAATTTCGCCGCCTCATAAAGAAGATTTTCAAGATCATCCGGAGAAACTCCGCTCTTTGATTCCTCACAGCCGATATTAACCTCAACAAGCACATTCTGTACTTTATTTACTCTTTTTGCCTGTCTGTCAATTTCAGCCGCAAGTTTAATGCTGTCCACAGACTGAATCAGATCCATATCCTCTATTATATATTTCACCTTATTCGTCTGCAGATGTCCTATGAAATGAACGCTGGCAACAGGATTGTAGTAATCCTTCTTGGATTCGTATTCCTGGACACGGTTTTCGCCCAGCAGCCTGATTCCCATGCTTATGGCATGATTTACTGCTTCAGGAGAAACTGTCTTTGTAACTGCCATTAGCTGAATATTATCATCAGGACTTCGGTATTTTGCTTTTGCTTCCTCAATTCCTGCACAGATACGCCGATAATTTTCAGTAATGTATTCAAATCCATTCTTCATATCAGTCAGCACCTCCGCTTGCATCTATTCCTTCCACTATAACTGAATCATACAGCTGCAAGTAGCCTTTTTCCTTGTTAAAAGCAGAAAGAACATAATTATCGCCCTCATAAATTACATCAAGCTTACGGAAAACTACCTCTTCTCCGTCAAGAACATAAACACCTCTGTAGTTTACAAGTGACGTTGTAACCTCTCCGGTAAGCACGTTAGTCGTGCTTTCTTCCACATCACGGAATCGTATAGCTGTTCTCGGAACCTTTATGCCTTCATAATCTCCTTTGACAACTCTCACACGCTCTGTCCTATGCTGTACAAAATCAGAAACCATATTTTCGCAGTACAGAACTATCATTGTTTCATCAGCATTTTCACCTGGCCGAAGCTCTTCAACTTTTGCTTTTGTATTAGCTGATGAAGTAGAAAGATAAAGCGTTACCGTGTCGCCAACCTGAAAATTTATTTCTGTATTATTTATAATACCCAGCATATACCAGCCGTAACCGGCAATTGTTTTACCGATTATCGTATTGCTTTTCAGGGTTTCGTCATCAGTTACAGATTCAAGATCCTGTTTTGTTATAGAGCTGAGATTTGCTATTGAAAGCTTGTCCTCATATCCATCTGCATAACTGACGAAATATGCTGAATTTGGCGATGTTATTATGTCAATGGGACTTTGCTGCTGAAGCTTCAGATTATAAATTTGTTCTTCAAGAAGGGATATCTGCTCAGAATAATTGGTTGTACCCTGATTAATAACCATCTGATACGAACTCAGAACAGTACGAAAATCTTCTTCTGCCTGCTTCATATTTTCAAGCTTTCCAAGATCTCTGTAATATGCAATCTGATTGTAATACTGAGATACCTGATTTGCAAGAACAGCAGGCTGTGCCATTTCAAGCACACCGGGATTCGAGATCCTTTTCAGAACCTCAAGCTCCTCCTCAAGTTCTTCGATCTTCTGATTTTGTTTTATAGCAGCATTGCTTCCATAGATATTGGCAACAGCTTCATTTTTTCCAACCTTGCCGCCATCCGGTATATTGTAGCTTATACAGCCGCTTCCGTTATATGAAATAACTGTTTCATCACGTACATATACTCCCTGAAATGTTGCAGAAAGCTCTGCCGATGAAGATACTGCTGTTTCTGTCTGATAATCAGTATCAAAAAAATGATAGAATATCGTTCCAATCATTGTAAGGACAGATACAGACAGCATTACAAGCAGGATATTTGTCAATGTATTTTTCATAAATAATCAGTTCATTCATTCGAATCCAGTATAGCTATCGGCCGTACCGGCTTCAGTGTTGAAATTGCGTGCTTGTACACAAGATTCTGTGTGCCTTCGCAATCTAAAATAATTACATAGCTGTCAAATCCGCGGACAATGCCCTTGAACTGAAAGCCGTTTGTAAGAATAATTGTAACCATTATTCTTTCTTTGCGAGCCTGATTTAAGAACACATCCTGCAAATTTATCATTTTGTTCATACATACTGCTCCTTTCGCTTTGATCCTTCCGGAGCTGCAGTCTTAAATACATCAGCTGCAGCGTTATATTTCTTCCTACAAAAAGACCTATTCTATATTATATCACAAAATTTTGCTCTTGGCTATAACTTTGAGACATTTTTCTTGAATTTTTTTCAAGTTATCATTTTTATCCAAAATCAACCACTCTATCTGTTTATTTTTCCTAAACCAAGTGAGCTGACGCTTGGCATAATGACGTGTCTGAAGCTTAATTTCCTCTATACATTCAGAAAGTTCTGCCTTTCCTTCAAAATATGGAATAAGTTCTTTATAGCCAATGGCGTTGGATGCGGTTTTCATTCCGCCCTGATTCCAGACTTCAGTAGCTTCATCAATCAGACCAGATTCCATCATTTTATCCACCCGCAGATTTATGCGTTCATAAAGATCATCACGGCATCTGTAATCAAGTCCGATTATCAGTGAATTATAGGGTGATTCATTCCTTCTGCTTCGTTCCTTGTGAACGCTGAACTTCTCGCCTGTTTCCAGACATACTTCCAGTGCCCTTATTACTCTCACAATATTATTCGGATGAATACTTTCTGCAGCCACCGGATCGATCCCTTTTAGTCTTGCATGAAGAGCATCAGATCCGTTCTTATCTGCAAAGCTTTTCAGTTCCATACGGAGTTCCGGGTTTGATCGTGATTCTGAAAAAGAGATATTTTCAAGAAGGGATGATATATAAAGTCCCGTACCGCCTACTATTATAGGTTGCCTGCCTCTGCTGTAGATATCTGATATTGCACTGCCTGCAAGTTTAACATAATCCGCCACGCTAAATGCTGTATTCATTTCAAGAAAACCGATAAGATGATGCGGTATTCCGCGCATTTCTTCATGTGTGGGCTTTGCTGTTGCAATTGACATACCCTTGTAGATCTGCATTGAATCAGCAGAAACCACCTCCCCGTTAAACATTTCCGCCAGAGAAACACCGAGAGCTGTTTTTCCTGACGCTGTAGGTCCTACCACCGCAAGTACGGGAATTTTCTCATTATCTGTCATTTTACGTCCTCCCGAACTGCTTTTCAAGCTCATGTTTTGTAATAACAAACATTACAGGTCTTCCGTGAGGACAATGACGTATATTCTCATTATTATAAACCTCGTTTACAAGGCTTTGCAGTTCTGTAATGTCATTGCGGTCGTTTGCTTTTATTGCAGCTTTGCAGGCAATAGAATGAAGTGTATCGTCAAGATACGAAGGCTCAGGATTCATCTTTCCGATAACAAGATTTCGTGCAATCTCGGCAATAAGTTCATCAAGCACAAGATTCTGTGCAAATGTAGGTATGCCGGTTACAAGAATACTTGCAGAATCCCCGAAACCGAATGAAAAACCCATGCCGGATAATAATTCAGAGTTGTTCTGTAGTGCGTCTGTTTCCTCAGCACCGAGAAGAACTCTTACCGGCGTCATCAACATCTGCCTTGAATGTCCTGCATTTCCGGATTTGAGTTTTTCAAAAATCACTCTTTCATGAGCTGCGTGTTTATCAAAAATAAGCAGCTTTTCTCCCGCTTCCGCTAATATATAATTTTTAAATACCTCACCTATTACATTTATTTCATTGTTTACAGATGTTCCTGCATAACGCTCTTCTATAGAAGAATCATTATATCTTTCAGTATTATTACTCTCTTCCTCTAAAACTTCGGGTTCGCATTGAAGCTCCCGGGTTTCGGACTGAATTTGTTCATCGTGATTCAAACTGCTTTCAATCTGAGATACATCCACAAAAATCTTTTCCGCTTCCGGTAAATTCTTGTTTTTCTCTGTATGTCCGGACAGTTCATTTTCCGAAGCGGAATTATTATCACAGGAAAAGATGTTGTTTTCAGAAGAGATTGACTCGAAGGACGCACATTCCTCAGAATGTTTTATCACAGGATCATATATATTCATTAAGGATTTCTGTTCATATACAGGTTCCTCAGGCACAGGAGCAGTCCAGTCTGTAACAGGTTTTGGCTGTTTGATCTGGAATTCGTAAATCAGACCACTCTGCATCAGTGCATTTTTTATGCCAAAGTACAATCCGTCAGCAACATTTTTTTCATTGGTAAAACGAACCTCTGCTTTTGTGGGATGAACATTAACATCAATATCAGAAGCATTTACAGAAATCATCAGCACACATGAGGGAAATTTTCCGGTCATAATAAGGCTTTCGTATGCACTCTCTACAGCCACACTGCAGGTTCGTGACCTGACATATCTTCCGTTAATGAAAAAATTCTGAAAGGAACGGCTTGATTTGGCATAGAGAGGCTTACAGGTATACCCGGAAACACTGATATATCCGTCGCTGAATTCCACCGGAACCAGATCATGTGCAAATTCCCTGCCGTATATCGCATATATGGCAGCATAAAGATCTCCGCTTCCGTCTGTGCAGAATTCAAGCCGGTTATCTCTTATCATCTGAAATGCTATTTCCGGGTGAGAAAGAGCAATTTTCTGTACGATCTGACTTACTGCATTTGCTTCAGATACGTCTTTTTTCATGAAACGCTGACGAACCGGAACATTATAAAATATATCTCTTATTATGATAGTTGTTCCATCGGGACATCCGGTCTGCTCCGGTTCACCGTCAGGAACGCTTCCGCTGATATCATATCGTGTTCCGTAATCATCTTCTCTTCGCTTTGTCATAAGACTTACCCTTGCAACAGCTGCAATCGAAGCAAGAGCTTCTCCACGAAAACCGAGAGTATATATATTATCAAGATCGACTTTTTTGCTTATCTTACTTGTAGCGTGACGCAGAAATGCGGTAGGCACATCTTCCGGCTGCATACCGCAGCCGTCGTCAGTAATTCGCATGAAGGTCGTACCTCCACGCTTGATTTCAACAGTGATATGTTTTGCACCTGCGTCAACTGAATTTTCTATAACTTCTTTGATTACAGAGGCAGGCCGTTCTATGACCTCACCAGCTGCGATCAATTCTGATATTTCTTTACTAAGCACAGATATGTGGGGCAAAACAGCACACCTCCTTCTTCATTTTAAGATTCACGCAGCATCAGAAGAACATCTTCAAGCAGCTCTCTGCATTCACTATCAGAAAGTTCATCCGGATTTGTCTTTCGAAGCATATTAATTGCCTGTTCACGCTGCAAATCAGAAAAACTGATCTGCCCGTTTTCATCACCAGACGTCTGCCTGTCCTTTGCTGCATTTATTTCCATATCAGTAAGAATTTTTCTTGCCCGGCGCACTACCTGGTCAGGCAGGCCCGCAAGCTTTGCAACCTCAATTCCATAGCTGTCATCCACTCCGCCGGGAACTATTTTCCGGAGAAAGCGTATTGATTCACCGTGCTTTTTTACGGCAATGCTGTAATTTTTTACACCGGGTATAACATTTTCCAGCTCTATCAGTTCATGATAGTGGGTAGCAAACATTGTTTTGCAGCCAATCTTTTTGCTGCTGATGTATTCAGCCACAGCTCTTGCAATGCTTACTCCATCAAAAGTAGATGTTCCTCTTCCCACCTCGTCAAGTATAACAAGACTGTTTTTGGTTGCATATTTGAGTATATCAGATACCTCGCTCATTTCAACCATAAAGGTACTCTGCCCTGATGTCAAATCATCTGAAGCTCCCACTCGTGTAAAGATTTTATCCACTACAGATATTTTTGCATATTCAGCAGGAACAAAACAGCCGATCTGTGCCATAAGCGTTATAAGAGCAACCTGACGCATATATGTGGATTTACCGGACATATTAGGTCCTGTAATGAGCATCATTCGGTTGTCTTTTATGTCAAGATATGTGTCATTCGGAACAAACATCTCGTCATTCAGCATTTTTTCCACTACAGGATGACGTCCGTTTCTTATCTGTATAACACCGTCAAGGGCTATCTCCGGTCTGACATACTGATTTTCAATAGAAACACTTGCAAAAGAACAAAGTACATCAAGCTGTGCAACTGCACCGGCTGTTTCCTGTACACTTTTAAGTTCCGCAGCAAGAGTTTCTCTCACTTCAGAATAGATAGCCTCCTCAAGCCTCAGAGCCTTATCCTTGGCACCTAAAATATCATTTTCCGCCTTTTTAAGTTCATCAGTTATAAAGCGCTCGCAGTTTGCAAGAGTCTGCTTTCTGACATAATAGTCGGGAATCAGATCGTAATAGGACCGTGTGACCTCTATATAATATCCGAACACACGATTAAAGCCTATTTTGAGATTTTTTATGCCTGTATTATTTTTTTCCTTCTGAAGGATTTCTTCAAGGATCTCATTTCCTCCGTCCATTATCCTGCGAAGACGATCAAGCTCCTGATTAAACCCTTCTGCAATTACTCCGCCTTCTTTTACAGTAACAGGAGGATTGTCTGTTATCGAACGGTCAATAAGTTCTGCAATAGGATCAAGCGGAGATATCTGTCTGTCAAGAGCAGACAGCAGCTTGATTCCCTCAAACTTTTTGAGTTCTTTTTTTATTTCCGGAAGCTGTCTTGCTGTAGACGCAAGCGATTTGAGATCCCGTGGAGATGCAGTTTTATACAGCACACGTGTCATTAAGCGTTCAAGATCATAAACGCTGTCAAGCATATCCCGAAGCTCTGAAAGAGATACGCTTTTTTTCATAAGCGCTCCTACTGCATCATGACGTGACATTATTTTTACAGGATTTATTAAAGGCTGCTCTATCCAGTTTTTAAGCATTCTCCTGCCCATAGATGTTTTTGCAGAGTTTATCAGCCAGAAAAGAGAACCTTTCTTATCTTTTCCTCTTATAGTTTCAGTAAGTTCAAGATTTCGTCTTGCATTCAGATCAAGGCCAAGATAAGACTGTGAATCGCATATTTCTATTGAAATAAATCTTCCTGTATTATTCTTCTGAGTTTCACGGATATAGTCAAAAACTGCACATACTGCAGAGAAATCTGCACTGTCAGTTGTAAGACCAAGCATTTCAGAAGAAGAAACACCAAACTGATCACAGACAAAACTGCCGTTTTCTTCAATGGAAAAGCATCGCTCTTCACGTATTGTGACTGTACACTGAAGCTTTACCTTTATAAAATTCATCACAGAATCAAGCTTTGCAGCATTTTCGGACAAAAGAATTTCAGAGGGTGATAACCTCGACAATGCGTCTATTATCTTCTCTTCCTGCATTGATGTCACCGGCTGCATGGCCTGCATTTCACCTGTGGACAGATCTGCAAAACAAAGTCCTGCTGTACCTTCTTTATCTGCATATATACAGCCAATATAATTATTGGAGCTGTCTTCAAGCATACTGCTTTCTATAAGCGTACCCGGTGTTACTATCCTGACAATTCCTCGTTCTACCAGACCTTTAGCCGCAGAGGGATCAGTCAGCTGCTCACAGATTGCAATTTTATATCCCTTTTCCACAAGCCTTTTCAGATAAATATCCACACTATGATACGGAACTCCGCACATAGGTGCACGTTCTGGCAGACCGCAGTCCCTTCCTGTAAGGGTAAGTTCCAGTACTCTTGCCATTTCGACTGCATCGTCAAAGAACATCTCATAAAAGTCACCCAGACGATAAAATATTATACAGTCCGGGTTTGATTCCTTTACTGAAACATACTGACGCATCATAGGAGATAATTTTTCTTTGTCTATTACCATAAATCGTCTTCTCCCTGAAAAGGAAAATCAGTGACAGTCGGAACTGCAGTCAGCGCAGTTTCCACTGCATTTTTCTATGGAAGTATAACAGGTTTCCGGATCCTCACCGCTAAGGCTAAGTGAAATGACAGCGTCTATTCTTCGCATCATTGCATCAAGCTCCAGCTTTGCAGCCTGAAATTCCTTCATTCCATCTGTTGCAATGATCGCTTCAAACTTTTCTTCAAGCTCTTCTTCCCACTTTCTCATTTTTTCGTTATTCGGCTCTGTTTTTTTTGCTTCACGCTGATAGTTCATTTTCTCCAGCTGAAATTCATTTATCTGATTCTGCAGCTCTTCGTTTTCATCATTTGCCTTTTTTGCTTCTACATAACGCTTGTAGCGTATATCCGCCTGAATACATTTTCCAAGATTGCGTACTGCTTCATCTACTGTCATTTTTTATTCCTCCTCAAACAAGCTCTCCACTCACTGCCCAGTTCTTAGAATCCGTGATTTTTACATCAGCAAAAGTACCGATAAGAGAGCGATCACCTTTAAATTCAACTATTGTATATTCACTGCTTTTTCCAAACAGCCAGCCCGCTCCCTGTTTGCTTTCACCTTCCACAAGAACACGAACCGTCCTTCCTATAAATCTTTTATAATTTTCTGTGGCAACTTCTCTCTGAAGTTTTAACAGTCTTTCCATTCGCACACGCTTCTCAGCGTCTGTAACAGCATCATCCATCTCAGCTGCTTTTGTACCGCTTCGTTTTGAATAGATAAATGTGAAAATGTTATCATATTTAACATTTTCAACAAGTTTCAGAGTATCCTCAAATTCTTCTTCTGTTTCATTCGGAAATCCTACCATAATATCGCTGGACATGGCAAAACCTTCATGTCTTTCACGAAGATAATCTACTATTTCAAGATACTTTTCAGCGGTATAGTGACGGTTCATGCGTCTGAGAACAGAATTGCTTCCGCACTGAACAGGCAAATGAAGATGCTTTTCCACTTTTTCGCATTCAAGAACAGCGTCCAGAAGGTCCGTTCCGGCGTCCTTGGGGTGTGAAGACATAAAGCGGATCCAGAAATCACCTTCTATTTCGTTAAGCCTTCTCAGAAGCTGCGCAAATGTAATTCCATCCGGAAGATCCTTTCCGTAGGAATTTACATTCTGACCAAGGAGCATTATTTCCTTATATCCCTTCGCAGCAAGTTCTTCAACCTCTTTTATGATAACCTCAGCGCTGCGGCTTCTCTCTCTTCCTCTAACATAAGGCACTATACAGTATGTACAGAAATTATTGCATCCAAACATGATTGGAACAGAAGCTTTGAAACTGCTTTCTCTTATCTGGTCATCTGCACCGAATTCTTCTTTGTATTCCGCCATATCATAGGCAAGCTTTTTTCCTTCATAATGCTCAAGCAGAAGCTTGGGAAGCTGACTGAGTGCAGATGTTCCGAAAAGAATATCCACAAAAGGATAATGGTTTTTCACCGTTTCAATTGTTGCAGGCTCTGAAGCCATACATCCGCAGAGAACTATTATCACACCCGGATTATCTTTTTTGTATTTCTTCATATTTCCAAGCGTACCGTAAACTGTATCCTCTGCACTTTCACGTACAGCACAGGTATTAAGCAGAATGAGGTCGGCTTTTTTATAATCTTCAGTAAATGAAAAACCTAAAGCAGAAAGAATACCCTTTATTTTTTCACCATCTGACACATTGAGCTGACAGCCAAAACTATGAACATATGCCTTAGCTCCGTTACGGCTGCACATTTTAACATATTTGCACACCTCTTGTGCTTCAGAAGAATTTTTTACGTCATACGCCTGAATTTTCATTAATATACCTCACTTTTAATATGGCATTCCAATATTTATTATAACATATAGCTTTTTATTTTTCAAGATGTTTTTTCACTAAAAGATACCCTGCGTTAAATTTTTTCACGTATTCATTTCAATTTAATTTTAAAGACCGGATTTGTTTCTATATTTGTGTTCCTATTGACATTATATAATTAATGTGATATTATAAACATAGTGGCAGTGTAGCTGACTGAGCGTAAAGTGCCTTCCGGACCGGGAAATTCCGGAGGGACGAAAAAACGTAATGTTTTGCGGTTCGGTTTGCGCATCCCGCTGCTGCATACTGGATATAATATTATAGTGTCCTCTATGTGGCTACGGCATACAGTGAGGACGCTTTTTTTGTCCTTACAGAAAAATTCTGTCAGATATACGGAGGATAACAGAATGGATTATAAACAAGCGAGAGAATATTTAAACGGACTTTCCGGTAAAGGAAGCATTCTTGGTCTGGAGCGCATGAGATCACTTCTTGAGCTGCTTGGGAATCCACAGGACAAACTCAGATTTATTCATATTTCCGGTACAAATGGGAAAGGCTCTGTACTGGCATATATTTCAACTGTACTAACAGGTGCAGGGTATAAAACAGGACGGTATATTTCTCCGACCCTGTTTTCGTACCGTGAACGCATTCAGGTGGATGAAAAAGAAATAGAAAGAGAATCCCTTGCCTGTCATGTAACTTCCATTTCGGAAGCAATAGAAAAGATGAAGGCAATGGGCGAGGATATTCCCACACTGTTTGAAGCGGAAACGGCGCTTGCATTTCTTTATTTTATGGAGAAACAATGTGATATTGTGGTTCTGGAAACAGGCCTTGGCGGAAAAGAGGACGCCACAAACGTCATAAGCACTGCAATACTGGAAATAATAACATCCATAAGTATGGATCATACGGCGATTCTGGGAGATACAATTGAAAAAATTGCAGCTGAGAAAGCCGGCATAATAAAAGATAACACAATAGTTGTTTCCGCACATCAGCATCCGGAAGCAGAAAAGGTTATTATTGAAACCTGTCTAAAGAAAAACTGCAGCTTTCAGAAAGCAGATTATTCCCGTATTAGCGATATATGCTATGACTATGAAAAACAGTCTTTTTCATATCGTTCATGGAAAAATGTTTCAATTTCTCTTGCAGGAAGCTATCAGATACAAAATGCAGCGCTGGCACTGGAAGCGGTCGAGGCACTCAGAAAGATTGGTTTTTCACTTTCTGACAGGCAGGTCTATGACGGATTTCTTCGTACCAGATGGAGAGGACGTTTCACTGTGATCCGGAAGAACCCTGTAGTAATTCTGGACGGCGCACATAATCCCTCCGCAGCAGAGGAACTGCGAAAATCTCTTGATCTTTACTTTAAAGGGAAAAATCTGTACTATATTTTTGGTATGTTTAAGGATAAGGATTATAAAAAGGTAATTGAAATAACCGCACCCCTTGCAAGGCATATAATAACAATTGAAACAAAAGATAACCCTCGTGCAATGCCTGCAAAAGAGCTTGCAGAAGCAGTTGCTGAAATAAATCCCTCTGTGGAATCTTCAGAAAGCATATATCAGGCAGTTTCAGAAACTATGTCACTGGCTTCAGAGGAAGACATCATTGTTGTTTTCGGTTCTCTTTCATTCCTTGGTGAAGCGGAGAAGTCTGTGGCAAAATACAGAAAAGCATTATGCAGCAATGTTTCTGAAAAGGGTCATATCATGGAAAGAGTCAATAAAATCTGCGCTCATTCTCTCTGGAAAAGCTGCGTGGAAATAATCAATGAACTGGAAAAGGAGCGTATTTTCTGCGGACATGATATAAGCCATTTCCTTGATGTTGCAAGACTTGCATATATTGAAAATCTGGAACGCAATCTGAATATTTCAAAGGAACTTATATATGCTGCGGCGCTTCTTCATGACATTGGCAGACAGCTTGAATATCTGGAAAATATCCCCCACGATAAAGCAAGCGCAATGCTGGCAGGTGATATACTGAAGGACTGCGGCTTTGAGTTACATGAGCAAAATGAAATTATAACTGCAATAGCACAGCACAGAAATCCTGAAACCGCAAAAAGAGATAACCTTGCCGGACTGATTTACAGAGCAGATAAAAAATCACGGCAGTGTCTGTTTTGCAAATCGGAGAAGTTATGCAGCTGGAGCATAAACAAAAAGAATCTTAATCTGAACGTATAATCTAAGGGAGAAAAATAATGAAAATCGGAAATCGTATATTTGATGTGGAAAATGACTGTTATATCATGGGAATTCTTAACGTTACACCGGACTCCTTTTCAGACGGAGGAAAATGGAATGACACTGAACGTGCAAAGCAGCATACAGCAGACATGATAAACGAAGGAGCCGCCATAATTGATATAGGCGGAGAATCCACACGTCCCGGGCATAAACAGATAAGTGTTCAGGAAGAAATAGAACGTGTGGTTCCGGTAATTGAAATGGTAAAAAAGAACTTTGATGTGCCTGTATCCATTGACAGCTATAAGAGTGAAGTTGTGGAAGCTGCTCTGAAAGCCGGAGCAGATATGGTAAATGATATCTGGGGACTGAAATATGACAGGAAAGTTGCAGAGCTTACTGCTAAATACAATGTTCCATGCTGCCTGATGCACAATCGTGAAAAAGCAGAGTATAGAGATTTTCATACTGATATGATACAGGATATAAAAGATTCCCTTTCAATTGCAAAGAAAGCAGGCATTGCGGAGGATAAGATAATTCTGGATCCGGGTATAGGTTTCGGAAAGACATACGAACACAATCTTATAGCTATAAATAATCTTGAATGGCTGACGGAACTGGGATATCCGGTACTGCTTGCCACTTCAAGGAAGTCTGTTATCGGACTTACTCTTGATCTGCCTGCTGATGAGAGAGTAGAAGGTACAATTGTTACTACAGTTATGGGAGTTCAGAAAAAAGCGTCTTTTATACGGGTGCATGATATAAAGGAAAATTACAGAGCTATCCGTATGACACAGGCAATCTTACGTGAAGGAAAGTGAAACGATATATGAATACATTCCCATTTGACGAAATACGCATTGAAGATCTGGAGATATTTGCAAATCATGGCGTATTTCCGGAGGAAAACAGCCTCGGACAGAAGTTTCTGATATCCCTTTCAATGTACATCGACAGCAGAAACGCAGGAAAAACAGACTCTCTTGTATGCTCTGTTAATTATGGTGAAGTAAGTCATTTTATAACAGAATACACAAAATCACATCCATGTAAACTGATAGAAGCTGCGGCAGAACAACTGGCGGAAGCTCTGCTGCTTCGCTATGCTCTTTTAAAGGGCGTAACGCTGGAGCTTAAAAAGCCATGGGCTCCTGTGGGTCTTCCGTTAAAGACAGTTTCTGTTAAGATCACCAGATTATGGCACACAGCATATATTGGTCTGGGATCTAATTTAGGCGACAAAAAAGCTTATCTTGATAATGCAGTAAAAGCTCTTGATGAAATAAAGGGCTGTCATGTGGTGAAAGTATCCTCATACCATGTGACAGAGCCTTACGGCGGTGTGGAACAGGACGATTTTCTAAATGCCTGTCTGATTTTAAAAACTCTGCTTCAGCCTGATGAGCTGCTGGATAAGCTTCATGAAATAGAGCGTTCTGCACACCGTGAACGCTTTGTCCGCTGGGGTCCGAGAACGCTGGATCTTGATATTTTAATGTATGACGATATTGTATTGGGAACGGATGAACTGATCATTCCTCATGCGGAAATGGCTCTTCGCTCCTTTGTATTGAATCCGCTTCGTGAAATAGCTCCGAATTTAATACATCCTGTTTTAAAAAAGACTGTTTTGCAGCTTGCAGATTCACTTGAACAGGAGAATGATTCTTCAAAAAATATTTAACCAAAAAATAAATCGTTGTAATGAAATCAGAT
>JAQXHO010000084.1 GCA_029007315.1 Oscillospiraceae bacterium | reverse complement strand
AACACTTGTTTCCACTGCACGGTACTTTATTCCGGCTGAATATGGAAGGCTTTCAAATTTTCCCTGCCATCTGTTTTCTGCTGTAAGGATCAAAGTCTTGCCGGAAACGTCCTGCCATGTTGAACCGTTATCCGATGAGGACTGAAGCTTCACCGTAATACTGGTTGGTATAGTAACACCTGATATTCCCTTTGTGACCCATACCTTCTTAACATCATAATCTTTAGTAATGCAGGTATTGGTAATGGTGATCTTTCCGCCCTCAGTGAGTCCGTCATTGTTAGTGTAGCCAACTGTGTAACCGGAAGGTACGCTTTTCTCCTCCACAAAGTAATAGTAAGGAGTTACTCCGTCTGACTGAAGTCTGTCCTGCTTTGGCCATGTGTATTTCCATTTGTTGTCAGCATTAAGAGTGACAGCTTCAAGAATATTTACAGGATTTGATTTGTCAGCGCTGGCAGAACGCTTTAGCTGCACTGTAATGCTTTCGGGTCTGAGGTTTTCGTAACCTGTATCACCCGACCAGACCTTTTCAACGCTCAGAGAAACTGTACTGCCTGCCCTTTCATTGCCGATAGTTATCGTCATGCCCTCTGCAGTGATTGTTCCGGCTGATTCTTCTGTAGAAGTGCCTGGATCATCTGGTTCGGAGGGTGTTTGTGAAACTGTGGTGGAGCCAAGCGTGTATGTCTGTCCGGCTGATACAGATATAGGAGTGCCAAAAATATTAGAATTCGATCCGTTCTGTACTATCAGCCTACTAGTTCCAGAACCACCTGCAACGATCTCAATTCCAATGACATTATCTTTCTTTTCAAAATTACTTAAATTAAAGGAATGCCAATAATCATTTGCTGTAGTAACTGAAATATCACTATCGTAATCTGTTGTGCCATCTGCATAATAAAATGTAAGCTTTGAAACAGAAGGCGGCGAAGGATCACCCCATGCAATTTGACTTATTGTATGAGCTGTACCGGAAGAAGACGAGCTTCCGGAAGAATCACCATAAACTCTGACTTCCTTAACAGTAAGACCCGCATTATAATCTGTATTCTGTATTTTAAATCTGCCCACATCTTTTGAGCCGTCCAGCTCAAAGGTAGCAACTCCGTTTACAATCGAAGCAGTCTTATCTTTTACCGTTTCATGTTCATAAAGGACAAGCTTTCCGCTTGCAGGAGCATCTACATAAACTTCAATTTTTGTAACATTTGACGCTGAACCATTAACCCAAATCTGTTGTCCCCATGATGTATTTTCTACTGTAAAAGCTATATACTGGGGCTTGCCGGCTTCGATTACATAACCGGTGTCAGATTGCTTGATCGTAAAGTAAAATGGTTCAGTAGGCTGCGTATAACCGGTAGGTGAAGAAACTTCTTCAAGGTAATAGGTTCCTTCCTTCAGATAACCGTTCTCCACATAAGAAGTATTATATGTACCTGCCGCCGCATTTCTCAGCATATCAAAGAGATTGATATTACCGCCGGTAACCTCGAATGGTTCTCCTCCAGACAATGGATATACAGGTGTCCCCGTTTCTCCCTCAGCGGCATACAATTTGAATTTAGCGCCGGACAATAGAGCGTTGCTACTGGAATCCACCTTCTTCAAGGTCAATGCCGCACCGGAAATTTTAATATCCGTCATTGTAATGGTACGGTTTTCTACTGATACTCCTGAACTAATTGTTATGGAAGTTCCTCCGCTGTCAAGTTCGTCCTCGGAATTGGCATATTTGATTTCTGTAGCGGAAATTTTTGTGAAGTAGATATCACCAGCTGTTTCGTATCCTGCAGGCGGTGCATTTTCATGGAATCTGTAGATCTGACCCGTTTTTAAATTTGCAGGATCTATGGTAATCTTGCTGTTTGAGGTGGTCCACTCCCATGTGACATCTGTATATTCTCCGCTTTCATTTTTTGTCTGAAGTCTGATGTCTGCTCCCGTAAGCAATGCTCCGGTGCCGTCCACTTTTCTGAAAACAAAACCCGGCTTGTTCACAAAATCCGGAACTGCAGCAGGCAAAGGCATTATCATCAGGCTTTGAGGAACGTATCTGTAGTTTCTTGTTTTATCAACAGTAATATTTTCAGCTTCGCTCAGATTGCTTATTGGTATCGTTACAGTTGACTGGGTTTCCTTTGATAAAACCGTTTCTGATGTTACAATAACATCTGTATAACTTGTATAGCTGCTCTCATAATAAGAGGTTTCTGTAACAGGAACATAGGTTGTAACAGTATTACCCTCCTGATCTGTAACTTCAGAAACTGATGTTACAGTAACTGTTTCTGTAACTGTTGAACCATTTTCGTCTGTAACTACTGTGCCATTTGCATCTGTAACGTTTATAGCTTCTGTTGCCGATACAACTGTTTCCACCATTGTAACAACATCAGTTTCAGAAGATGAAACAGAGGTTACTGTTTCTGTCCATTCTGTTATAGTTCTATCTCCGGTTCCGTGTCCTGCAAGGGTGACAACACTATTGCTGATATCCATGTAGAATGTATCAATAATAGCATCGTTTGTATCCTTGATAGTGACTCTTCGCTGAGTCTGGCTTGTAACTCCGTTAGTATTTGTATAAGTATCAAGAATCTCAATTTTCCAGGAGCCAAGAACCTGATCTCCGTACTTCAGCTGAATATCAGAGTCAACCTTTGTGGGTATTGATACAGAACGGTCATCTGAATAAATCAGCGATTTTAAATCAACAATTTCAGTAATATTTACTGTATATGTTTTTTCACTGTTCAGAACATAACCATCCGGAGCCGCTCTTTCTGAGAATGTATAAAACGTACTCTGACATTTGTTATTTGTTTTATCATAAAGGGTTCTGCCTTCAAAATCTACTTTTGACGGTATATTGATATAATCTGTTCCGGTGGTGCTTGTCCAGGAATCAACCGTCTTGCCGTCTTCGTCCTTCATTACAAAAGAAGCACCGGGAAGATATTCATTTTTATTTTCCGTAAACTTATTCACCGGAATTGCATAACCGGCTGTTGAACCGAGAATATCACTTGCAGTACCTCTGTATGGTCTGTAACCAAACTCAAGACCGCCTTCAAAGGATTTTGCAATAAGAGAACCCGAAAGGTGACCATGACATTCATCATCAGATTTTGCCTCTGCGTTTGGTGCAAGTATTGTACCGTTAAAGTTTGTGTCCACATATACGCTTGTGGCTTCATAGAAATTGTAAAGTATCTGTTCTGATTTTTTATTGTTATTGGAAGATATAGTACCTGTATTGGAAATTTCAGTGCCATTTATTGTTGTTTTTACTATTCTGGTGCCGGACTTAATAGTAACATCACTGCCGCCGCAGTTCAGAACTAAATTGGCATTGTCCGGCACATTAACATAATTTATCTCATTTATGCTGCTGTCCCATGAATCCAGTGAAAAATAAACTGTAGCTGCACCTGAATCAGTACCTTGACCTGTAAGGGTAAGAACTCCATTGCTTACTGAAGCAGTACCTGTTGCTGTTTTCCGGGAAAGTTTTTCCGACTGACCTCTCAGCCATTCAAATACTTCTTTAAAGTTTATAAGATCTGCTTTATAAAAAACAGCAAGTTCATTGATGGTTATTTTACCATGTACACAACTTGTCGAATAAGCTGAAGATCCTGGTCTATGATTATAATCGTTACTATTACTCAAATCTGCATTTGCACTTACAACAAAACGTTTATATCTATCAACCGTGTAAAGATAGCTGTCGTCGCCGTTTTTACCCTGGCTGATAGTATTTATCTTCTGCACCTTACCGTTTGCAATAAGATGTGCAAAATTTGATTTTTCCAGGTAGTTGTCTGTTTCAGTAAGAGCGCTTCCGGCTGCATAATCGCCGTTGCCTATCTGATAGTTCCAGTCATTATTTAAATTTGTAAAAATCACGTCACCGCCGGCTGCCACACGTCCCTCAGCGTCTGAATTCTTAGGCTTAAAATCCTTTTCAAGAAAAACGCAGAAGTCACTTGCAATACCCAGAAAGTATTTTGCTTTCGCCGCTTCAATAACTTCTGCTGCACTATTGCAGCCTGCAGCCCAGTCAGTACCGTCACCGATAAGCAGCGTTACGTCTGAAAGTTCCTTTGGACTATTGCCGTCATTGGCGTTATCTCCGTAAGCATTTGTTATCATATTGGAAGAAGCGCCCAGAACCATTGTATTTTCAGAGGAACGCATCAGACCAACTGAACTTAATCCTGCTGCTAATTCCAGCGTCATGCTGATAGCAGGCATGATAAGACTGCTTACAACAGCAATGGCAATCAAAAGAGAAAGAAGAGCTGTTGCTGACAACCGTTTTTTAGTTTTTTTATGCTGATTCAGAAAAGACTTTATTTTTTTATTCAAGTTCATTACAACGCCCCTCGCTTTCCGAAATTATTTTCATTCTGCTTAACTCAGAATGTTCCTATCTGACCAAGCGGCCATATTCTCAGGATAACTTCTC
>JAQXHO010000083.1 GCA_029007315.1 Oscillospiraceae bacterium | reverse complement strand
CATTTCAAGATAAAGGTCAGCAGCTGCGTCTTCATCTGGGATAGAATCCTGCATATTCTGCTTTGCATATGGAGTTCCCTCCTCAATTTTCAGCATATAGGCTGAAATATGATTTATGGGCAGAGATGTCATTTTTTCAAGAGTTTCACGGAGCCTTTCTAAGGTCTGACCCTTTGTGCCGATCATAAGATCGCAGGAGATATTCTCAAAGCCTGCCTCTTTCGCATCATAAACAGTTTTTACAGCCTGCTTTGCAGTGTGGAGCCGTCCCAGAGTTTCAAGGGAATCATCATGCAGATCCTGTACGCCAATGGAAAGACGGTTAACTCCTGCACTGCGGTAATCTTTCAGAATCTTTGGCGTTACTGTGGCAGGATTTACTTCCATTGTGATTTCCGGTGAAATGAGGTCAAACTCACTCTCTGCACATGAAATAATCTCTGCAATTTGCAAAGGAGAGAGAAGCGAGGGCGTACCTCCGCCGAAATAAAGGGTATCCGCCTTTTTCTTTCTGCCGTAATATCCTATATTCCGGCAAACCGCCTGCACATAAGCTTCACGCTCATGCAGGCGGTTTTCACATGAATAAAAATCACAGTAAGGGCATTTTCTCAGACAAAAGGGTACATGAATGTATATTCCTGTGCTGTCAGCTGCGAACGTCATTTCTTATTACCTTTGTCAGCGGCATGAAGAATGCGTCAAACAGCTTTCCAAGCAGCCATGCCGCCGCAATACAGCCAGCCATAACCCCATAGGCAAGAATATTATTGTTTATAAAGAGATAACTCAGCACTACACCCACAAGTGCTATTATATAGATAACAGCATTTACAATGGTAGATACTTTGCCGTTGCAGCAGCGTCTGCCGCAGGATTTGCAGACTTTGCCCTGTGAATTAAGTCCGCCTGCCAGTGCTTTTGAAACCGGATTAAAACTCTTTTCTCCGCAGTGAGGGCAGTTATATATGGATTCCTTACTCATACAAATTCTCCTTATTCCGTATCAAGCTTTAGTACGCTCATGAATGCTTCCTGAGGAACTTCCACAGTACCCAGTGAACGCATTCTCTTCTTTCCTTCCTTCTGCTTTTCAAGCAGCTTCTTCTTACGTGTAATATCGCCGCCGTAGCACTTGGCACGAACGTCCTTGCGCATTGCCTTTATGGTTTCACGGGCAATAATCTTTCCGCCGATAGCCGCCTGTACAGGCACTTCAAAAAGCTGTCTTGGAATATTTTCCTTCAGCTTTTCAACCATTTTTCTTGCACGTTCATACGCCTTGTCTGCATGGATTATAAAGGAAAGTGCGTCCACCATATCGCCATTCAGAAGAATGTCCAGCTTTACAAGCTTTGAAGGTGCATATTCACTGAGAACATAGTCAAATGACGCATAACCCTTTGTACGGGATTTCAGCACATCAAAGAAATCATAAACTATTTCATTCAGTGGCAGATCGTATTTAAGACTTACACGATTCTCGTCAATATACTGCATATCATGGAAAACGCCTCTTCTGTTCTGGCAGAGGTCCATAACATTTCCAACATAATCAGAGGGCGTGAGTATTTCTGCCTTAACCATGGGTTCTTCCGCAAGGCGTATGGTTGCAGGGTCTGGATAGTTTGTGGGATTGTCGATATACAGCACTTCGCCGCTCATCATGGTAACACGATAAATAACAGAAGGTGCAGTTGTGATAAGGTCAAGATTATACTCACGTTCAAGGCGTTCCTGGATTATTTCCATGTGGAGAAGTCCTAAGAATCCGCAGCGAAAACCAAAGCCAAGTGCAATAGAAGTTTCAGGCTCAAATGTGAGTGATGCGTCATTAAGCTGGAGTTTTTCAAGCGCTTCTCTTAAATCGCCGTACTTTGCACCGTCAGCAGGATATATGCCGGAAAATACCATGGGATTTGCCTGGCGGTAACCCGGAAGCGGTTCTGCACAGGGGTTGTCATCAAGTGTAACTGTATCGCCCACCTGGGTATCACCGATACTTTTTATAGAGGCAGTAAGGTAGCCTACTTCGCCCGCACGGAGGACGCCTGTATTAACAAGCTGATTTGTGTCCATATAGCCGGCTTCAACAATTGTGAATGTGGCACCTGTTGCCATAAGGCGAATGGTGTCACCCACCTTAACAGTGCCTTCCTTTACACGAATATAAATTACAACGCCCTTGTATGCGTCATAGTAGCTGTCAAAGATAAGTGCCTGCAGAGGTGCCTCAGGGTCACCCTTTGGTGCGGGAATATCTGTAACTATACGCTCTAAGACTTCCTCTATATTAAGTCCTGCCTTTGCGGAAATTCTGGGAGCGTCCATTGCAGGAATGCCGATAATATTTTCAATTTCG
>JAQXHO010000082.1 GCA_029007315.1 Oscillospiraceae bacterium | reverse complement strand
GATTTAATACAGGTAAAATCAGTCGATATATATTACAGGTAATGTCGCACACCTAATAATACATTGTTTTCAAGGAGGAAACAATTATGTACAGGGTTACAGATTACAGCTTTTTATTTCAGAGTATGCTCGGCAAAAATAATATGATGAATAAAAACAATATAAGCAGTATGTTCGGCTCAATCAAGGTATTCCATAGAACAAGACGGCTCGGGTTCTTATTATGATAAGATGTCCATACTGCGCTCACAGATTTACAATATGCCCTATAACGACTGGAACATTGAAGGTCTTGCCCATCAGCTTACAATGAGCAAATCCTATTTCCAGCATTTATACAAAGAAATTTTCGGCATAAGCGTTATGAACGATGTTATTCAGAGCCGCATTGAACATTCAAAGTATCTGTTTTCCACAACGGATATATCCATTACACAGATAGCTCAGATGTGCGGATACAAATGCGACCTGCATTTTATGCGGCAGTTCAAAACGAGAATGCAAATGACCCCATCCGAATACCGAAAGCGTATTGCGGACGAGGAAAAATAATTAAGACAATAGCCGCTAATTGCACGGTGATGCCTTTATAATGTCTTGACAAAGCGGTGAAGATATATTACAATAATGGTGTTGAAGCGTTATTATGCAGACAAATCCTCATCTTCCAAAAACAGTTTCCTGGAGATGCTACTTATGAACCAAGAAATGATCCCACATGAAATAGTCCTGAGTAATCCTGATATTGAGGTGCGTTTTTTTCCTCTTGAAAGCCGTGAACACTATGTCGCACCCCACTGGCACAACAGTCTTGAATTTATCTATATGATAGAAGGCACGATGATAACGCAGTTTGAAAATAATGTCAGACAGATGTACAAGGGCGGTGAATTTTCAGTTGTGAATCCCAGAGCCATACATTCTGTAAAGGTTTCGGAAAATAAGGCTCTTGTGCTTCAGATACCCTCTGCATTTATGGAAAAGTATGTGCCGTTTCACGATTTTCTGGAATTTTCCGTGGGTATGCACCCTGAAAATGAAGAGGACATTCTCAGACTTGAAAAGCTGAAAAAGATTTTCACGGATATGCACAGCGTCTATGATACAAGACCCGATGCCTATCTTCTCAGATTCAACAGCCTTTTGTATGACCTGCTGTACACCCTTGTGCATCACTATTCCGTAAGACTTACCGATAATGATATAACCAGGCGAAACCGTTCAATAAACAAGGTGCGTGACATAATGCGCTATATTGAAAAGCACCATGCAGAAAAAATAGTAATGGAAGATATTGCCTCACATTTTGGGTATAATCCCGACTATCTTGCGAAGTTTTTCAAAAAATATCTGGGACTTACCGTTATGCAGTATCTCTATGAGGTGCGTCTTAACAGAATAGTCCGTGACCTGCAGGAAACTGATTTGAGCATAGGAGATATATTTGAAAAGCACGGCTGCACGAATTATAAATACACAATGCAGCTTTTCAGGGAGCGCTATAAATGCACTCCCAAGGAAAAGAGAAAAGAATTAAAGGGCAATTTCTGATAAAATGTCGGAATTGCCCTGCTTTATTGTCGATATTGTACCTTTTAAGAGCAAAATAAATCCGTTATAATAGAATCATCAAAAGCAAACAGGAAACTTCAGATATAAAATAACGGAGGTAATCAATATGAGCGAATTTTTCAAAGGCATAGGCAAAATTGCATACGAGGGCAAAAACAGCACGAACCCGCTTTCGTTCAAATACTACAATCCCGATGAAATGATTGCAGGAAAGTCTATGAAAGAACATCTGAAATTTGCACTTTCATGGTGGCATACAATGGGCGGCGACGGCACTGATATGTTTGGCTGCGGTACTGCTGACAAGACATGGGGTGAATCTGACCCATCAGCAAGAGCAAAGGCAAAGGTTGACGCAGCATTTGAGATAATGGACAAGCTGTCAATTGAGTATTTCTGTTTCCATGACCGTGACCTCTCTCCTGAGTACGGCAGTCTTTCTGAAACAAACGTAAAGCTTGACGAGGTTACAGACTATATCGCAGAAAAAATGAAGGCAGACCCAACTAAGAAACTCCTCTGGGGCACAGCAAAATGCTTTGATCACCCGAGATATATGCACGGCGCAGGCACATCACCCTCTGCAGATGTTTTCGCATTTTCCGCAGCACAGATAAAGAAAGCTGTTGAGGCTACTGTAAAGCTTGGCGGTATGGGTTATGTATTCTGGGGCGGCAGAGAGGGTTATGAAACTCTCCTGAATACAGATATGGCACTTGAGCAGGACAACATGGCAAGACTTATGAGAATGACCGTTGACTATGCACGTTCCATAGGCTACAAGGGTGATTTCTACATTGAACCAAAGCCAAAGGAACCCACAAAGCATCAGTATGATTTCGACACAGCAACAGTTTTAGGTTTCCTGCGCAAGTATGGTCTTGAAAAGGAGTTCAAGATGAACATTGAGGCAAACCACGCAACACTTGCACAGCACACTTTCCAGCATGAGCTGAGAGTTGCAAGAGATAACGGTGTATTCGGTTCTATTGACGCAAATCAGGGCGATCCTCTGCTCGGCTGGGATACAGACCAGTTCCCCACAAATGTTTATGATGCTGCAATGTGCATGTATGAGGTTCTGAAAGCAGGCGGCTTTACAAACGGCGGTTTGAATTTTGACTCAAAGGCAAGAAGAGGTTCATTCACTCACGAGGATATTTTCCTTTCATATATTGCAGGAATGGACACATTTGCACTGGGTCTGAGAATTGCTGTTAAAATGATAGAGGACGGCAGAATCGACAAGTTTGTTGCAGACAGATATGCGTCATGGCAGACAGGCATTGGCAAGGATATTATTGACGGTAACGTTTCTATGGCAGATCTGGAAAAATATGCTCTTGAAAAGGGCGAGGTAACAGACAGCCTTTCAAGCGGCAGACAGGAAATGCTTGAATCTGTTGTGAATAATATTATGTTTAATCTTTAAGAATAAACTTTTAAATGGCGTTACGGACATATTGTCAGAAAGTCTGTAACGCCGTTTTTCAAAATACAGTAAGTTTTCAGCGAATGATCCACAAAATATGAAAGGAATGTTGCATATGGCATATATAATTGGTGTGGACTGCGGTACAAGCGGTACCAAGACAGTCCTTTTTGATGAGAAGGGCAAAGTTATTGCCTCTGAAACAGCAGAATATCCCATGTATCAGCCGAAAAACGGCTATGCAGAACAGAATCCTGCACATTGGGCGGCGGCAATGCATGACACAGTGAAATCAGTAGTTTCAAAAAGCGGCGTAAATAAACACGATATAAAGGGCATAGGCATCTCCGGACAGATGCACGGTCTTGTAATGCTTGATAAGGACAACAACGTTCTTCGTAATGCAATAATCTGGTGCGATCAGCGCACAGCCGTAGAAGTAGACGAAATGAATCGCATTATCGGCAAAGAAAAGCTCATTGAAATTACAGCAAATCCTGCACTGACAGGCTGGACGGCGGCAAAAATTCTGTGGGTGAAAAATAATGAGCCTGAGATTTTTGAAAAATGCCGCCACATTCTTCTTCCAAAGGATTATCTGAGATTTATCCTTACTGGGGAATATGCTACAGAGGTTTCAGACGCATCAGGAATGCAGCTGCTTGACGTTTCGAACCGCTGCTGGAGCAGTGAAGTATGTCACAGCCTTGGTATAGATATGGAACTTCTGCCCAAGGTCTACGAATCCTGCGAAGTGACAGGCGTTCTAAAAGCAGATATTGCTGAGCAGCTGGGACTTAATGCAGGTACAATAGTAGCAGGCGGTGCAGGTGACAATGCCGCCGCCGCAATAGGCACAGGCGTATGTGCAGAGGGCAGAGCATTCACTACAATAGGCACATCGGGAGTTGTATTTGCTCATACACCGTCTGTTTCCATTGACCCCGAGGGACGAGTTCACACCTGCTGTGCCGCTGTTCCGGGAGAATGGCATATTATGGGCGTTACACAGGCGGCAGGACTTTCGCTGAAATGGTTCAGGGACAATTTCTGTGGTGCCGAAAAGGAAACAGCATCACTTATGGGTGTTGATGAATATTATCTCATGGACAAGGAGGCAGAAACCGTTCCGATAGGTGCGGAAAGGCTTTTGTATCTGCCCTATCTCATGGGTGAGAGAACACCGCATCTTGACCCTGATGCAAGAGGAGTATTCCTCGGACTTTCTGCAATACATACAAAAAAGCATATGCTGAGGGCAGTTATGGAGGGTGTTGCGTATTCACTTCGTGACTGCGTGGAGGTCTTCCGTGAAATGGGAATAAATGTTTCGGACATGATGGCTTGCGGCGGCGGCGGAACATCACCTTTGTGGCGTTCAATGCTTGCTGATCTGTATGGCTGTGAGGTTAAAACGCCTGCTTCCAAGGAGGGTCCTGCACTGGGTTCGGCACTTCTTGCGTCTGTTGGTGCAGGGATATACGGCAGTGTACCCGAGGCGGTGAAGGCGGTTGTAAGGACGGACAAGGTGTGTCAGCCTGACCGTGATAATATGAAACGTTATGATGAATTTTACAGCCTGTACAGGGAAATATATCCTGCACTGAAAGGCAGTTTTTCAAAGCTTGTAACGCTGTAAAAGGTGTATATCAGTAAAACACAGTATACAGCGGGTTATAACAAAGAAAAGACAGACACTTCTACAAGAGGTATCTGTCTTTTTGGCATGACTCTGGGTCGATATAGTTTCCTAAAGCATCACCAAAGTAATGTCATAAATATATTTCTGTGCTGACGCACTTGGTGCCGCTGAGTTTCTCGCTGATCTCATCCGGCTGAT
>JAQXHO010000081.1 GCA_029007315.1 Oscillospiraceae bacterium | reverse complement strand
CGCAGTATTTAAAAATAATGGAAAAGATTATCTCAGATTAATGGAAAGCTACAGAACCAAAACGGATGAAGGGAAAATTGCAATCTGAAAAAGAATTATCTGCAACATCGGACCATTGTCAAAATATGATGATGGAAAACCGGATTATCTTGAACGGCTTCGTGAATCATTCAGACTTGGAAACCCGTTAATAAGCGAATTAGAAGAGTACTCAAAAAGAAAAAATCCATTGGAAAAATATACTGTGTGTTTACAGGAAGGAGATCCGGAATGTGTAGGTCATCCGCTGCTTTATGCCAATGTTTTTTTGGACAAATTGTTTGATGAACTCGGTCTTGAAGATTTCTTCCGCTCATACAAAGGCTTTTCAAAAATACAGTATGATGTGCTGAATTTTGTTCGTCTGCTTTACTAATCTCGATGATACTGATTTGAAACTTATCATGGATTCCTTTGGTATTCATATTCCGGCTAAACTCTTTAATAAAGCTGCACTCAAATCCCAGATCAAAAATATCAACATGGAGATATGATTGTAGAGCTATTTTATCAAACTGTTTTTAAGGCTGTATTGCGTCATTTTTCACGCATTACAGCCTTTTTCTTGATGTTCATTCTTCAATTTTGCTCTTTATAAGTGGCAAAGTAGGGGGATATCACATAAATGCTTATATATCAAAGGGAATTCTATCCCTTTTATTTAGAAATGCTTTCAAATTAAGGCTTTGTCCGGAATATAAAAACCATTTATGTCGGCAGAAAGCTTTATTAAATCACCGGAACATATTTTTTGCTGAAGAATCATTTCGGCAATCACATTTTCAACCTTTTCAGTAAGATAATGCTTCATTTGACGTGCGCCATAGTTTTTTGTTTCCGGTGCATCAGCCAAGTAATCAACGGCTTCAGCAGTAAATTGCATTGTGATTTCCAATTTTGACATACGATCACTTAATTCTTCCAAAAGCTGGCGGGCTATAGTTTTCAGATTATTTGAACTTAATCTTGAAAAAGGAATTACTGCATCCAGTCGGCCAAGAAATTCCGGAGAAAAATATTTTTTTAATTCTTCTGTATATCTGGTCACATTTACTTTTGAATGCATCTCATCGGTTACAAATCCCATTGTATTTCCTGAATTAATTTCAGGCGCACCTGCATTTGATGTCAATATCAGAAGAGAGTTTGTAAAATCAATTTTTCTTCCTCCGGAATCTGTTAATGATCCATCATCCATTATCTGCAAAAGAATATGTGTTATATCAGGATGTGCTTTTTCAATTTCATCAAATAGAATAACACTGTACGGATTATTCCTTACAAAATCACAAAGTCTTCCTCCTTCTTCAAATCCTACATAACCTGGAGGAGCGCCGATCAATTTTGATACAGCGTGTTTTTCCATATATTCCGACATATCCAGACGCATAAAACTATTATTATTATCAAACAAATTCTGTGCAAGTGCTTTTGCAAGTGCTGTTTTTCCAACGCCTGTCGGACCTGTAAACAAAAAACAACCTATTGGTTTATGAGTATCTGCAAGACCTGTTCTTGCCCGAATAAGTGCCGCACTAAGTCTGTCTATTGCACAGTCATGACCAATTATTTTCTTTTTCAGTTTTTCAGATAGTGTAATAAGTTTTTGTTTTTGTTCTTCACTTATTTTATCAGTGGGAATTCCTGTTCGTACTGATACAACAGCTGCGACATCGGATCTCTTAACCACTTTGCTATCCTCGTCATGTTCAGCGCTTCTTATTCTCGTCCGTGAGCACGCTTCATCAAGAAGGTCTATTGCTTTATCCGGTAGGCTTCTGTCGTGTATATATCTTACCGAATAGTCTATTGCAGCACATAAAACATCATCATTTATTTTAACTTCATGGAAAGTTTCATAGGTTTTTCTTAACCCACGTAAAATTGTCATACATTTATCTTCATCAGGTTCTGATATTTTTACCGGCTGAAAACGTCTTTCCAGGGCGCTGTCTTTTTCTATAAACCTATGAAATTCATCTGTTGTAGTTGCACCTATTATTTTTATTTCTCCTCTTGCAAGCTGAGGTTTTAAAATATTTGCTGCATCTATCGCACCTTCTGCAGCACCTGCCCCAACTATTGTATGAAGTTCGTCTATAAAAAGAATAATGTGTTTATTCTCTGCTGCTTCCTGTAAACAATGCTTTAAACGTTCTTCAAAATCTCCTCTGTACTTTGCACCTGATAAAAGTGCTGTCAGATCAAGAGAAAAAATATTCTGATCTGCAATTCCTTCCGGGACATTTCCCTGCATAATTTTCATTGCAACGCCTTCAACAAGTGCAGTTTTTCCAACTCCTGCATTACCTATTAAACAGGGATTATTTTTTGTACGACGGCATAATATCTGTATTATCCTTGACAACTCCTCATCACGCCCTATCAGAGGATCAAATCCGCATTCCCTTGAAGGATCAGTCATAAGTTTACCATATTGAAAAAGATTAGGAAGATTTTTTCTACTTATATTCCCTGCTTTATGTCTTTCCATACGCACTCCAAAACATTGTTCATCGCCGCATGATGCACAAATTTGATTAAGATTTGCACCAAGTCTTTTAAGTATAGCTACAGCTGTACAGCATGGTGAATGAATTATTGCACTTAAAAGATGCTCCGTTCCTGCAAGATTACGATTGGCATCTTTTGCCCGCATTTTAGCATCTTCGATAATATCTTTTAAAGCTGGTGTCAGACAATCTTCCAAAACCTGCGTTGGTATACCACATCCTACATATTCAATTATCAAATTCCGCACACGCTGTACTGTTATACGCTGTGAGCATAGAATGGATGCTGCAGCATTGCCTCCTTCTTCGAGAAGTCCAAGAAGTAGATGTTCGCTTCCAATGTAGGTATGCCCCATTTCTTCCGCAACACATACAGCTTCTTTCAATGCAAGAATTGCCTTGCCTGTAAAATTCTCACTATAATTCATAAGCAGCCGTCCTTTCAATTAACATTATTTAATAGAAGTATACCTCAATTCATCTGCATTATTTGTCAAAAGCAGTAACATATTTTTTTAGCCTGCATAAGATGTACTATGAAACAGACAAAAAACGGTTTGTTTCAAATATTTCTGACAAAGGAGCTATTTATTATGTGTGGTTGCGAAGGAAACAACGGTTGCTGGTGGATCATCATTCTCATTCTCCTGTTCTGCTGCTGCGGAAACAATGGCTGGGGCAATAATAGCTGCGGCGGTAACAACTGTGGCTGCGGATGTTGAAAGCAAACGGACATTTCATCATTGTAATAAAATAATGTAAACAGTGACTGCTGCAAATCAACTTGCAGCAGTCACTGTTTTTTCGTGCATTTAATTCATTATTCTTATTATTTCTTCTCTGTAAGGCATTACTTTAAGCGCACCTTTTCTTGTTGTAACTATTGCAGCAGCTGAATTAGCAAACTCAAGCATTTCTGATAATTCAATGCTATTGTAATCTTTAAATCCTTTTTCAAGAACCTTTGAGAGTACTGCACCGCAAAAAGTATCTCCGGCACCGGTTGTTTCAATAGCATTTACCTGCTTTGCAGAAACACAGGCATATCCATTTGCTGAATATGCTCTGCTGCCATTTTTCCCAAGTGAAAGAAGCAAAAGTGATATATCATATTCCTGCCTGAGTTTTAATACAGCTTTGTCATAATCTTTTTCGCCTGTAAGCCATAATATTTCATTATCAGAAATTTTAAGAATATCACAGCATGATATTCCGTAGCGAATTTTCTCCTTTGCCCTGTCAAGACTATCCCATAGATTTTCTCTTAAATTAGGGTCAAATGATATTATTGCTCCTGAATCCTTTGCGGCAGCCACAGCCTTTTTTGTAGCTGCTTCGCACATCTCACTTGTCATTGAAAGAGAACCAAAGTGAAATATTTTGCTGTTTCTTATCAGATCTTCGTTTACATCATGCTCACTGAGCATCATATCAGCGCCGGGATTCCGGTAAAATGAAAATTCCCTGTCACCGTCCGAAAGCGTATGCACAAAAGCAAAAGTTGTATTTACTTCATTATCAGTTATAAGTCCTTCTGTGTCAATTCCTATCTCGGTAACTGCATTCCTTAGCTGTCTTCCGAAAATATCATTTCCCACTTTGCCAATAAAGGCAGTACTAAATCCCAGCCTTGTAAGTAATGCGAGTACATTACAGGGTGCTCCTCCGGGATTTGCCTCCATAACAGGATTCCCTTGACTGCTTATACCATTATCCGTAAAATCAATGAGCAGCTCACCAAGAGCACACACATCAAATTTCTTCAAATAAACTCACCTCTTTATACTATCACTTTTTCCACAAACCTCATAAATGATGCCCTGCCCTTTTCATCTCTCTTGAAAACTCCCGCATCACTGAGAACTTCCTCAAAAACTGCACCTATTTCATGCTTTATTATATCATCTGCATTTATTTCGGAAAAATCAGGATATTTACAGAGTATTTTGACTGCCCACTGAATATGTTCTGAGAGTCCTGAATATTTTTCAAGTTCATCAATGCCCTTTAGCATTACTTCTTTAAGTTCTGCAATTTCTTTTGCAAGTCTTGCAGGAAGAACAGCAAGGCCCATAACCTCTATCAGACCTATATTTTCCTTCTTGATATGATGAAGAGATGGATTAGGATGAAAAACACCCAATGGACGTTCTTCTGTTGTTATGTTATTTCTAAGCACAAGATCACATTCATAAATACCATCTTTTTTTCTTGCAATAGGTGTGATTGTGTTATGCGGAACGCCATCAGTTTCTGCATAAATTCCGGCACTTTTATCTGAATAACTTCTCCAGCATGAAAGTATATTTCCGCAGCATTCAGCAAGTTCTTCTCTGTTTGCTGAAGATACACGAATAACTGACATTGGCCACTTTACAATTCCTGCTTTAACTTCAGGATAAGCAATCATTTCAAATTCTGTTTCGATGGGTGCCTTTGCCATAGCAAATTCATAGTTTCCACCCTGGAAATGTTCATGACTGAGTATAGAACCTCCTACAATCGGCAGATCTGCATTTGAACCTACAAAATAATGAGGAAGGTAATCTATTATATCAAAAAGTTTGTCAAAAACTGACCTGTCAATAACCATTGGAATATGCTTCTCATTGAACACTATGCAATGCTCATTGTAATATCCGTATGGTGAATACTGAAACTGCCAGTTTTCGCCGCCTGCCCTTAATGGAACAGGTCGGAGATTTTGTCTTGCAGGGTGACTTGCATTTCCTGAAAATCCTGCATTTTCCGGACACAGCTGACATTTAGGATATCCAGAAGTTTTTTTTGCACCTGCTGCTGCAATATCACGAGGATCCTTTTCAGGCTTTGAGCAGTTTATTGTTATATCAAGTGTACCGTATTCACAATCATACGTCCACTTCATATCCTTTTCGATCCTGCCTGCACGGACATAATTCAGCTTTTTGCTGAAATCATAGTACCATTCAGTTGCATTCTCAGGAGAAATACAATAATATCCATTAAATTTTGAAATAACCTCTCTCGGCATAGGAGTAAGTATTCCCATAAGTTTTGTATCAAACAAATCACGAGAGTTTGCTGTATCTGAAATAATGCCATGTTCACAGGCATATTCAATTATAGGTTTAAGAATTTCATCAATTGATTTATCTGAACAAATAGCATCTGAACATTCCCAGTCTGAAATATTAAGAGCCTCCATAAGTCTGTTGCGTATAACATATATATCAGCAGACTGGATCAAATGATTTTTCAAAGCGTAATCAATAAGCTTCTGCAAGTCCTCACAAATCATATTACTCAGTCTCCTTTGTAATTTCTATTCCGCCGTAAGGTCGTATATGAAGTATAAGACAGGAACCTTCGCCAAATATTCGTTCCATTTCACTCATATATTTTTCAACTGTTCCACGTGGAACAATTGCCTGTACAGTTCCTGCAAATCCTCCGCCGTGAACACGAACTGCTCCCTTGCCATTCAGAATCATTTTGCTCACTGCGATAGCAAGAGGGATCTCCTGATTAAAAGGCTTTGTTACAGAATAAAGATTTTGCAGAAGATTAGCTGATGAATCGCCTGACTGTCTTACAAGTTCAAGAAAGCACTCAAAATCACCATTCAGAAGAGCATCTGATTCCTTCTGCGCACGTCTGTTTTCTGAGAAGAAATGCATTCCCCGCAGAATTGCACGGTCATTACAAACTTTGCGAAGATTTGGAATTTCGCTGTAAAATTCCTCTTCACAAATCTCACGAAGATATTGCTTTCCGAAATATGCCGCTATCTTCTCCATTTCCGAACGTACTGCCACATAATCATCTGTTAAGTCAGCATGACTTCCCTTTGTATCAGTAATACAGATACTGTATCCAAATTTTTCAAAATCGCATTCAAAGCTTTTTATGACTGGATTATCAGTATTCATAAAATCAATTGATACAAGACCTCCAACCGAACTTACCATCTGGTCCATCAGACCACTGTTTTTACCGAAGTATACATTTTCGGCATATTGTCCGATTTTTGCAATCTCAACAGCGCCTGCCATGCCATTATTATAATGATAATCGATTATGGTTCCGATAAGAGTTTCAAATGCGGCAGATGAAGAAATTCCGCTTCCACTGAGAACATCTGATGTGGTGTATAGGTCAAAGCCTTCTGTATTTACGCCCATCTGGCTGAATTTAGCAACTATCCCACGGACTATTTCAGATGAACTGTTTTCTTTTTCGTGAATATCCAAATCATCAAGATATACTTCAAAAGGATCATATCCTTCTGATTTTACACGAACAACTCCTTCATTATGAAAACTAACCACACCAATAACATCAAGATTTACTGCTGCTGCAAGTACACATCCATGCTGATGATCAGTATGATTACCGCCTATCTCTGTTCTTCCTGGTGCAGAAAATACAGATATTTCAGAACTCTCGTGCTTTGGATAAAACTTTTTAAACTCCAGAACCGCTTTTTCATATCTTGCATTCTGTCTTTCAGCTTCTCTGATGCCGTAAAGAGTTTTAAACTGAAGGTTATAATCACCTTTATCAAGTTTAGAAATAAAATCATTAATTTTCATATTATTTCTCCAGTCGTTTCAAGTAAAATTCTACAGGAGTATAATCTCCCCATGGCGCCGGTAAAAGCATTCCGCCTTTCATTAGTGCTGATCCTGTATAGACTTCCAATGTATCCTCTATCTGATAATACCCATCTGGTTCAAGACCACAAAGCTTGACAGTCATACGTTTCATATTTGGTTCTGTTCGGAAAATCACACCATGAACAAGCACTTCTTTCTTATCATCAGAAACATAAGACCATAAAGCGTTATTATCTTTAAGCGGATTGCTCAGACGATAATATTTTCCGCCATGAATAAGACTGCCAAACTTTTTAAATTTTTTTATCTGCAAAGCAACATCAGCCTTTTCTTTCTCAGAAAGAGTACCCAGATCAAGTTCATAGCCAAAACTTCCTGCCATTGCAGTGACTGCTCTTGTTTCTATAGGAGTAATGCGGCCTGTCTGATGATTCGGCACGGTTGAAACGTGTGAACCTACTGTCGATATCGGATAAATAAATGATGTACCGTATTGTATCATTGTTCTTTCAAAGGCATCCGTGTCATCACTGCACCATATCTGAGGACAATAGTAAAGCATACCTGCATCGAATCTTCCGCCGCCGCCGCTGCAGCCTTCAAAAAGTACATCCGGGAATTCTGAGGTTAGTCTTTCAAGAAGTGCATAAAGACCAAGCATATAACGATGAGGAAGCTCTCCCTGCCTTTCAGAAGAAAGATTTGCTGAATACCAGTCGCTTATACTACGATTCATATCCCATTTTATATATGAGATATCTGCACTTTTAAGAATATTACATATCACATTGTAAAGATAATCCTGAACATCTTGACGTGACATATCAAGCAAAAGCTGATAACGTCCTCTGACGGGCTGCCTGCCGGGAATCTTAATTGCCCAGTCCGGATGGCTTCTGTAAAGGTCGCTGTCCTCTGATATCATTTCCGGCTCAAACCATATTCCGAACCTCATGCCGAGTGACTTGACATTTTGGACAAGTTTCCCAAGTCCGCCCTGTATTTTGTTTTCATTTACAAACCAGTCTCCAAGGCCTGAACAATCTCCGTTTCTCTTGCCGAACCATCCGTCGTCCAGAACAAGCATATCAACTCCAAGCTTTGAAGCTTCCTTTGCAATATTGAGTATCTTCTCTGCGTCAAAATCAAAATATGTTGCTTCCCAGTTGTTGATTAGCACAGGACGTTCTATGAGCTTATACTTTCCACGGCAGATATTCTCACGTATTACCTTGTGAAAATTATGTGACATCTGAGAAAAACCGCTGACGCTGTAGGTCATAACTGCTTCAGGAGTTTCAAATTCTTCACCCGAAAGAAGCCGCCATGTGAACAGATCCGGATGAATACCCATAGTAAGACGTGTCTGCCGCAGCTGATCATATTCTATCTGGGTCTGGAAGCTACCGCTGTACACAAAGAATATACCTATACATTCGCCATACTGTTCTGTACAGTCAGATGAACACAGTACAACAGATGGGTTCTGATGATGACTCGATGTTCCTCTTGTACTTGAACTTTCTTGAATACCATGAAATAGCGGTTTTCGTTCTGGGATACGCTCCATAGTATGTCTGCCGTGGAAATTTATCCATTCCCATTCACCATACGGAATATCAAGACAAAGACTTGCTGCCTTATTCAGTGTCACAGTTGATGTGCCGCGGTTTCTTATCACAGCGCTTCTTGTAATAATATCAAGTTTTTCCAGCACTCCGTATCTAAGAACAACTTCAATGTCTGATGCAGTATCTTCAAGTATAATCTCCAGAGTTTCAGCTTCTGTTTCATTTGCATATACGGAAGGAAGTCCTTTTATTGAATATTTGCCCTTTTTTATTGAATAACCTTTGTATCTCAGATCAAGGGCATTGCTTCCATTACTGTGAATAACCGAAACAGCAGAAATACGATAATCCCCTGTTCCTTCACAGGAATATTCCACAGGAAGTGTGTTCAACGAATATGTTCTGTCATTTCCTGCACAATATGGATTTCCCGAAAATCCTACATCCGGATATTCAAGCAGATATGACATATCTGTATTTACAATCTTTCCATACCACAAATGCTTTAAAACGCCATATTCATCCGCTTTCATCTGATACTCGGTATTTTTCGTTTTAAGACAAAACATACATTTTTTTTCATCAATATAAACAGACATATCCCTGCCTCCTCCTGTAAGTTAAAAAACGTCATTCAATTGTAAAGCTATAATCGCTAAGATTAGCTGAAAGTGTTATTCTGCTGTCACCGCAGCTTCTTGTTATAACCAGTTTGTCATCCTTTGCTTCTACAGAAATGCTGCCTTCAAGACCAAATGCAGGATGAGAATTTCTAAGTTCCATGAGCTTTTTAAGATCACTGACAATTGGTCTTTCCTGTTCCTTGTCAATATCCTCAGCTGTGTAATAATGACGGTTTATATCTCTGCCGTTCTTTGTTCTTTCCATAAGCTCTGTATCGTTGGAGCCTGCAAGCATTCCTACATAATAAACCTGTGGAATACCCGGTGCAAAAAACTGTATTGCTCTTGCAAGGAGATATGATCTGTCATTGTTGCCAAGTGCAGAATAGTAGGTTGTATTCACCTGATAGATGTCCAGATTATTGTACGCCTCACTGCTGTATATTTTCTTTACATTTGCGCCCTGACTGTACATCTGTTCCTTTACCTTTTCAATCTCCTCATCAGGAAGAAGATCTTTTACATCAACTATGCCTATGCCATCGTGTGTGTCCAGTGTAGTGAACTGTTTCATTGGACACATATCAAGCCATTTTTTCAGATATTTTCCTGTATGATTGTAAAGTGCATGAAGAACCATTACAGGAAGTGCAAAATCATACACCCAGAATCCCTTATCAGCAATTTTCATGGGAATAGTGTAATGTTCATGGATCTCAGGCAGAATTTCTCCTCCGCAGTTCTTAACAATTCCTTCTATTTCATAAAGGAGTTCCCATATATCCGGTTCAATGAAGAAACAGCTTGTTCCAGCCTTTTTCACTGCATAAGCAAAAGCGTCAAGTCTTATAACTGATGCTCCATGTGAACACATATCAATAAGGGTGTTCTTTATAAATTTCCTTGTCTTTTCCTTTGTAACATCAAGGTCAATCTGTTCCTCGCAGAATGTACACCATACCTTTTCACGGCTGCCGTCAGCAAATAGTGCTTCAATATAGGGCGCTCTGGGCTTTCTCTTATAGATTATATCTATCTGCTCCTGAGTGGGTTCTCCACCCTCCCAGAAATCTTTGTAGGTAATAAAGAAATCCTTATACTCTGAGTTATCTTTATTTTTTAGATAATCCTTAAAGTATTCAGATTGTGCAGAGATGTGATTTACCATGAAGTCAAACATCAGGTAATAATCCTCACCAAGCTTGTCTATGTCTTCAAATGTACCAAATGCCTCATCCACCTTATCGTATCTCATAGGTGCAAAACCTCTGTCAGCTGATGAAGGGAAAAACGGCAGAATATGCACACCGCCTACAGCATTTCTGTAATGCTTGTCAAGCACCTGGTGCAGTTCGTTTATGTTTTTGCCCATGCTGTCAGCATAGGTTATCAGCATTATTTTATTTTCTAATTTCATAATAATGACACTCCTTGTCTGTTTAAAATTTGTGCGGATGGTTTCCATCCGCACTTTATATAGGGTGTGTGTAGAAAAATGCTTTTTTTATCCCTTGACAGCACCATTGGAAACACCGCCGATGATCTGCTTCTGACAAATGATGTAAAAGATAAGGATCGGAATAAGTGCCAACAAATATGATGCAAATGCAAGGTTGTAATTTGTACCAAACTGAGTCTGGAAATTCAGCTGTGCAAGCGGAAGTGTTGTCTGCTCTGAACCTGAAATTATAACAAGAGGAGTCATAACGTCATTCCATGTACCAAGAGCTGTAAGTACTGCAACAGTTGCGTGCATAGGCTTCATCATTGGGAAAATAATTGTCCAGTATGTTTTCCATGCTGAAGCACCGTCAATATCAGCCGCTTCTTCCATTGCCATGGGAACATTTTTCAGATAGCCTGTGTAAAGCATTACATTCATGGGCATATAGAATACAGTATACAGCAGAATAACGCCCAGCATATTGTCAAGACCCAGAATAGCAGTTTCCTTTACAAGAGGCATCATCAGGATCGCAAAGGGAACGAACATACCGCTGACAATATAGAAGTATGCCAGCTTGAAGCTCTTGCGTCTTGCCATGCTTCTGCCGATCGCATATCCTGCCATTGAGTGCAGCAATACTGCCAGAACAATAGAGGATACTGTTATTATAAGGCTGTTTGCGAGAGAGTGCCAGAAGTTTGTAACACGCATTGCCTCAGCAAAGTTGTCAAGGCTGAATTTGCTGGGCAGACTCAGCGCACCTGCAATGTCGTTTGTCATTTCTGACGGGGATTTCAGTGCAATGATGATGGTCATATAAAGCGGAAACAGAATAGTCAGGCTTCCCAGTATAAGCAGAATGGTAAGACCTATATTCTTCTTGCCGTCCTTATCATTTCTGATTTCATCAGCTGTCTTGAATTTAACAGGAATCTGTTCAGGTACAGAATATTTTGGTGAACTCATAACTGCTCCTCCTTCTTACTTGTAAGCTTCATCTGGATTACAGAGAATGTAACGATTACTATAAAGAATACAACTGCGTTTGCGCTCTGGAAACCAAACTGTCCGCCGTCCATGCCGTTCTTGTAAATGAGGTAGGAAATGGACTCTGTACTCTGTGCAGGACCGCCTTTTGTGAGGGACATGATCTGGTCGAATACCATAAGCATATTTTTTGTACTGAGAATAAGGTTTGTGGAGATAAAGGGCAGAAGAAGCGGAAGGGTCAGCTTGCGGAATGTATACCACTTTCCTGCACCGTCAATTGAACTTGCCTCGTAAATATCTGTGGGGATCGTCTGAAGACCTGAGATGTAGATGATAGTGTTCATAGCCACTGTCTGCCATACACCTACGATAAGAACGCCTACCCATGCCCACTTTTCGCTTGCCAGAATACTGTTCTGGAGGAATCCGATTCCCAGTGCAGAACCGGCTGCGGGGATAATATAAGTAAACAGGAAGCTGAAAATATAGCCGACAATCAGTCCGCCCAGGATATTCGGCAGGAAGTACAGACCTCTGAGGGTACTCTTGAATTTGATCTTGCTGTTAAGTCCCAGTGCAATTATAAGCGACAGGACATTTACAAGAATTGTTCCGGCTATAGCGTACTTGAATGTGAAGAGATATGATTTTCCGATTCTTGCGTCCTGGAAAAGATCAATGAAGTTTCTGAAGCCTACAAAGTCATACGAACCGTATCCACGATAATTTGTAAAGCTATAAAACGCACCTGTTATAAGGGGTATAGTATTGAATGCCACAAACAGAATCAGCGCAGGGAGCAACATAAAGAGATATGTTCTCGTTCTGTTTGACATGGGTTTTTTAGCTTTTTTCATTTCAGTCCCTCCTCATACTTTCTTACCTTTTCAATAAGATCTCTGTTGTAGCGTACCCATTCCTTGTCAAAGCGGCTGAGGAATGTGTCAACTGCATTATCACCGTTATCCATAAGGAATGTCTGTATCATTGCGTCAACGCTCATTTCGCTGGGATAGTGGTGGTCGTGGTAGTCAGACATTCTGTCTGCCTGAATGTATTCTCTCATGCCGTCCAACATGGGAGGAAGTGTAAAGTCACCCTTCTTGCAGGGAATTGCGTTCTGTTCATCAAGATAGATCTGAATTGTTTCGTCATCAAAGAGGAATCTCAGAACCTCATAAGCTGCCTCTTTGTTTTCACATTCTTTCATTACCGAGAACTGAAGGTCGATACCGGAGTTGAGAACATTGTCAGCCTCATTATCATTTGCAGGGAACGGGAATGAATCTATATCCATATCAGGATTTACAGACTGAATCTGAGGAACAGCATAGCTGCCTATGGTGTACATTGCAGATTCTCCTCTTGCAAAGGCTGTACAAGCGTCATTGTAGCTGTATGCATAAGGATTGTCCTCACCGAATCTGAGAAGCTCTCTTGTCTTTTCAGCAACTTCTCTGTACTGCTCTGTAAATGTTGTCCTGCCTGCATTCACCTCTGCGCATACATCAGCAGGGGCAGTGCCTACTGCAAGGGCGTTCCAGGGAGCCAGAGTTGTCCATGTATCCTTATATCCGAAATAAAGAGGCTGAATGCCTTCTGATTCTATTGTTTCACAAAGAGTGATAAACTCTGTCCAGGTCTTAGGTATCTCCCAGCCGTGTTCTTTGAACATCTCTCTGTTATAGAGGATACCTGCCGCATTTGCAACATAGGGCAGTGCGTATACTCCCTCAGTGGGGATAAATTCAAGGTCCTTGTCGATCTGGAGATAAGCAGGCTTGATATCGGATACAACTTCAAAATCTGAAATATCCATGAAAAGTTCTGCGTCAAGGAAGTTTGAGTAGTTTACATCTCCGCCGATGCCTACGATGTCGGGATAATCCTCTCTGACGAGCTTTGTTTTAAGAACGGTCATAGCCTCGTTGGGAGATTCGATTTTCAGTTCAATGTCGTCATGGGAAGCATTGAACATTTCCTCCATCTTCTCAAAAGCCTTTGTAGCCTCCGGCTTGTACTGCAGCATTGTTATCACTGTTTTACCGCTGTCTGAATTTCCGAAGCTGCATCCTGTCATTGAAAATGCAGAAATAAGTGTTGCCAGTGACGCCGCAAATGCAAATTTCTTTTTGTTGTTCATTTGATTTCCTCCTATGCTGATTAGTTTTTTTATACGGTTATGTGATTCATGCTGAATTATAGTTTATCATCTCCCTGCAAATATTATACACATATTGATAGATAATCGTACATTATGCACAATTTCATTATATCAGGAATGGAAATATTATTCTAATACTATTTCCACCTGAATTTGTACAATTTCCACCAATTTTTACGTTTTCCACATAGATTCTATGTGCCGCTTCATTTCTTTGATATAATTATACCACCCATTATGCAACTTGTAAATACCGATTTTCAAAGTAAATTATTCCATTTTGCTATTTTTATTCTAATAATGCAATATCATATTGCATTCTGGTATATTATATGATATAATGAAAAAAACATCATTTACTGTCAAAATATTCAAGGAGATTTCACAATGTCAGATTATTTGTTTTCCGTATTTCCCAGCGAGAATTTTGTTGACCTGGGATTGTTCCAGTTCGGCAGAGAAAAGTGCAGCCCGGGTCATTCCTTTGGTCCTGCTGCAAGAAATCATTTTCTGTTTCACTATGTTATTTCGGGTAAGGGCGTACTCAATATACATGAAAAAGACGGCACTCTTACCTCTCATCCTGTAAAAAGCATGCAGGGATTTATGATATTTCCCGACCAGATAACCACATACATAGCAGACGCAGAAACACCATGGGAATATGTGTGGGTGGAGTTTGACGGTCTGCGTGTAAGAGGTCTGCTTAAAAGTGCAGGCATCACAGAAAAAGAGCCTGTATACCGTG